>CAZUXV010000219.1:0-4814 GCA_964624445.1 uncultured Oscillospiraceae bacterium
AGCAGTCTGCGTGTCAAGTTTTCATCTTCCCCTTTCACGGTCATCAGCACCGTTTCTTTCTGACAATCAAACGAAGCTGCGCACGTCTGTGTTCCCTTTTTCAGTCAGGATATTATAACATATTTTTCTGCTATGCGCGCGGCTGTTTCCGCAGTTTTTCCATAAAGCCGCGGATCCGGTTCGTCATTTCCTCCGGGCAGTGGTCAAAATGATGCCCCTCGCCTTCAATCTCAACCAGTTCACAGTCCGCGTAGCGGGCGGCAAAGGGCCGGACCGTTTCCGGGGGAACCACATCGTCATCCTTTCCCTGGAGAATCAGAACCGGGCCTTTGAAGCGGTCCGCAGCGGCTTCGGCATAAACCGTCTGGGCCACGCGGATATACTCCCCGTCCAGGGTCACGCCTTGGGGCAGCGCGACGGAATCCGGGATCCGGTCCGGGTCAAAGGAATAACCCAGGAGGCTGCCGCTCCTCGCGCCTTCGGGAATCAGGAAGCCCGGCGCCCGCAGGATGAGCCCGCGGATCCGGTCCGGTTCCATGGCGCCCGCCAGCGCGGCCACCAGGCCGCCCTGGGAATGGCCGGAGAGATACAGCTCCGTATAGCCCAGGCCCCGCATATAATTGATCGCGGCCAGGGTATTCCCGATCCATTTGTACAGCGTATGCCTGCAGAACTCCCCGCCCGACTCCCCGTGGCCGAAGAGGTCCAGGCGCAGGGTCGCGAAACCCGCTTCCCGCATCGTTTCCGCGGTCTGCAGGGTATGGATCCGGTTCTTCGCGCTGCCGAAGCCGTGGAGAATGATCACCAGGGGGAGCTTTCCCTCCGCGCCTTCCGGCGTCTCCAGCACCGCGCTGAGGCTGATCCCGTCATCCGGGATGATGATGTTCTGTTCCATGTTTTCCGTTCCTTCCGAAGATTCCGGGTTTATTATGCCCCAACCGCCGCGTTTTTACAACCGTTCCCTTATTGTTCCCCGTTTCCATCCATGATATGATGTTCTCCGTGAATGATGAACCGAACCCGGAGGGTTTTATATGACCATTTTAGTCGATATGGATGACACGATGGAGCAGCTGCTCAAACGCTGGGTGGCCCGGGCAAACGAGAAATACGGCCAGGACATCACCCTGGACCAGATCACGAGCTGGGACGTGTCGGAGCCCTATCCGGGGCTGAACAAAAAAGAGATCTACTCCGTGACCTACGAACCCGGGTTCTGGAGCGGCGTCGAGCCCATGCCCGGCGCAGCGGAAGCCCTGAAACACTTCATGGACGAAGGCCACGAAGTTTACGTGGTCACGGCCACGGAACCCGAGCACCTGGAGGAGAAGATGAAGGACCTGCTCTTCCGGTATTTCCCCTTCATCACCTGGGACCGGGTCATCGTTACCGGCCGCAAGCAGATGATCCGGGGCGACGTGCTGATCGACGACGGCGTGCACAATCTGGAGGGCGGCGGATACCGGAAGATCCTGTTCACCGCGCCCCACAACCGGGCCTATGACGCGGAAGCGAACGACATGGTCCGGGCGGACACCTGGGACGAGGTGGTCCGGATTATTGACGGAATGACGGAGGGAAACTGAGATGGCGCAGACAATCTATCTGGCAGGCGGATGCTTCTGGGGCCTGCAGAAATACTTTGACCAGTTTGACGGGGTGCTCCGCACCGAGGTCGGCTATGCTAACGGCCCGGACCAAGCGCCGAGCTATGAGGACGTGTGCCGTGACAGCGGCCACGCGGAGACGGTCCGGATCGATTACGACGAAAGCCGGATCTCCGCGGAGGAACTCCTGGACAAATACTTTCTGGTGATCGATCCCCTGAGCGTAAACAAACAGGGGCACGACGAGGGTATCCAGTACCGCACCGGCATCTACTACACGGACGAAAGACAGCTTGACACGATCCGGAAGGTATACTCCCGGGAGGAGGCAAAAGCCGGCGCGAAGCTGGCCGTGGCCGTGGAAAAGCTGAAGAACTTCTACAGCGCCGAGGAATACCACCAGAAATACCTGGAAAAGAACCCGGGCGGCTACTGCCATATCCCGGCCCGGTTCTACGGGGAAAAATAAGCGGCGATATCCGTCGCATCTGTCCCTTTTTTCCGGAAAGGCTTTGCAGTATCCTCATACTGTAAAGGAGGGATACTTTATGAAGAAACATTTCGGATGGACCGTTTACGGGATCCTCGGATATATTTTTGCCCCGATGGGCGCCCTTTTCGCTGCCATCGGACTGTTTGTGGGACAGTCTCTGAACGCCCGCTGGCAGAGCCCTGAGGATCCGGTGATCTTCCGGGCCATTTTCTGCAGCGTCGGCGGGATCTTCCTGCTCCTGGGCCTGGTTTTCCTGTTTGTCGACCTGCGCCGCCGGTATCTCCTGGGGCGGGCCTACAACTGCGGTAACTGTGTGGACGCGCAGGTCCTCGGCATGGTCACTCAAAAGAACGTAAGCACGTTCCAGGGCCAGCCCCGGATGCTCGAGGCTGCCTGGACGGACGGCAGCGGCGTGGTCCACGTCTACCGCAGCCGCTACCTGTATACGGACGTAACCAGACTTTTGAAATCGGATACCGTCCCGGTTTATGTGGACCGGTTCGATGAAAACATCGGCTTCGTGGATATCGACGCCGTCCTCCCGGAGATCCGGGTACACTGAAGCATTTTCAGGGAGGCTTCCCGTATGGAAACAATCGCGGGCGAATGGATCATGAAGGGCTGCAGGCGGACCGACCCGGAATGCCTGCACTCCCCGGAGGACCTGCTGGCACTGATCCGGCAGGTCGGTTTCCTGCCGCTCTTTTCCGGGGATATCCCCGGCTTTTCCGTGGAGGAGCGCACCCCGCCGGGGGACTGGTGGACGGACCGGCCCGGGGACCCCTGGGCCTGGCGGCAGGTACTGGCGCCCCATCCCGACGTGGCTTACGGCAAGTTCTTCGACAAAAAGGCCGGATTCGTCTCCCGGGCATGGTTTCCGGCCTTTGCCAACTACCGCCGGGACGGCTACGACTGGGAAGGCCTGTATGAGGACGGCAAGCTCAGCAGCCGCGGCAAGCGGATCCTGGACGTGCTGGAGCTGAACGAAAACGCGGAAGGCCTGGGCCTCCTCTCCTGCGAGATCCGGCGCCGCGCCGCCCTGGAGAAGGGTTTCGAGGGCGCCCTGACGGACCTGCAGATGAAGAGTTTCCTGCTCATGAGCTGTTTCCGCCGGCGGCGGAACAAACTCGGCGAGGAATACGGCTGGCACGTGGCGGAGCTGACGACCCCCGAAACCAAATGGGGCTGGGACGCAGTCAACAGCTGCGATGAAAAACCGGACGACTCCCTGGAGCGGATCCGGGAACAGATCCGGAAGCATTTCCCCGGCGCCTCCGACAAAGCGATCCTGAAGGCCGTCGGCATCAAAAAATAAGGAGAACATTCATGACACAGAAAGACATTTTCGATATCGCCCTGAAGCAGTCTGCGGCGGACTGTTCCTGCAGCCCGGAGGACTTCCTCCGCACGGAGCACGTGGTCACCGAAGCCCGGCCGAACCCCTCCGCCCGGCGGGACCGGCCGAATCCGCCCCTGTGCCGCCTGGTCTCCTTCGGCAGCAACATCGTGGCTGCCTGCCGGAAGGACCTGATCCCGGACGTGACCGCCTACGTCAACAGCCAGAGCGCCCACTACCGCTGCTTTGAAACGCCCTATATCTACGAGCTGAACAAAGCCCTCGAAAAGTTTGGCATGCGGGTCTACAAAGCCCACAGCGCCTTCCTGCCGGACCTGGAGGCGGTGTTCGGCGCGGACCTTTCCTGTCCGTATGAAACCCGGCTTCTGCACCCGGAAGATTTCACGGACCTGTATGTCCCCGCCTGGGGCAACGCCCTGTGCGAGGGCCGGAAGCAGCTGGACATGCTGGGCGCGGGCGCGTACGACGGCGGAAAGCTGATCGGCCTGGCCGGCTGCTCCGCCGACGGGGACGAGATGTGGCAGATCGGCATCGACGTGCTGCCGGAATACCGGCGGCAGGGCATCGCCGCCGCCCTGACCAATCAACTGGCCCGGGCAATCTTCGAACATGACAAGGTCCCCTTCTACGGCGCCGCCTGGTCCAACATCCGTTCCCTGAAAAACGCCTTCCGCTGCGGCTTCCGCCCCGCCTGGGCGGAGATGAGCATAGAGGAGATCTGATGCTGCATTTTTTCATCATCCTCCGGAGTACGATAGGGATACCGAAAGATCCCACGGTACTGAGGAGGATATGAAACATGGAACAGAAAAACTGGATCAACATCACCCGGTCCCCGTCGCTGTACTGCCGGTACGCCTATTTCGACCTGGAAGACCACCTGGCGGATTCCCTGTTCGAGCGGGAGAACGTGGCCGTGAAATATGAACAGGAGTTCGTCAACCCGGTCAACAACTACCGCCTGGTCATCTGCCGGGTGCTGCCCTGGCACCGGGACGGCTTCCTGAAGGCCCTGAGCCGCCTGCCGAACAAGATGAACCTGCTGGGTTTCAACGACTACCAGCAGTTCTGCCGGGACTACCTGGACTATTCCGAAAACTGGATGATGGGCAGGCAGCTGACCGCCTGAAGGGAAAAATAACCTTGTTTATTTTTCACCTTTCATCCCTGTATTCCCCGGTCCTCCGATGCTAAGATATCCTCACAGCAAGGGAATAACCCCAAGCTGAATGGACGTAAAGGAGGATCCGAACAATGTATCGCTACAACTGGAACATGGATCCTCGTGGCCGAAACACAGGGCACAGAGGATTCCGCCCGGGCATCTTCCTGGGCATCGTTGGTCTCCTGTTCTTCG
>CAZUXV010000220.1:0-4781 GCA_964624445.1 uncultured Oscillospiraceae bacterium
CAGTCCTTGCGGCCATGCCGGTTTTCTTGAAAGCATTTGTACCGTTTACTGCCAGGATCACCCGGTTGCATCTGTGCGCATTCTGGCCGACGCGGGAGATCGGATCATTTATACTGGAAGGGAAAAGGTGAGATGATGAAGTACAGCAAAACAGTCCGCCTGAAGGATGGAAGAACCTGCATGATACGGAACGGAACACAGCAGGACGCGCAGGGCGTATGGGACAATTTCGTTCTCACCCACGGGGAAACGGAGTTCCTGACGACCTATCCTGAAGAAGTCACTTTTACCCTGGAACAGGAAGAAGCATACCTGAAACAGAAGGAGGAAAGCGGCCGGGACGCGGCGCTGCTGGCGGAGGTCGACGGAAAGGTCGTCGGTACGGCCGGCATAGACGGCATCAATGCGGCGGAAAAAACAAGGCACCGGGCTCACTTCGGCATCAGCATCGCAAAAGCCTGGTGGGGGCTCGGCATCGGGCGGGCACTGACAGAGGCCTGCATCGAATGCGCCCGGACTGCAGGCTATCTTCAGCTGGAGCTGGAGGTTGTCGCGGACAACTATAGGGCGGCGGAACTGTATAAAAGCGTCGGATTTATCGAGTATGGCAGGAATCCGAAGAGCTTCCGTTCCCGGAACAGCGGCTGGCAGGAGAATGTGCTCATGCGGCTGGAGTTATGAGATACACTTCATGAGGAGTGACAGAATATGCTCAATCTGCTGAAAGACAAGAAAGTGATCTTTTTCGATGTGGGCTATACGCTGGATATACCTGCTTCTGGAGACTGGATGTTTACCAACAAGTTTCTGGAATTTGCCGGTAAAAAACTGAAGCAGAAAACAAAAACAGAGATTCAGCAGGCAAGGGACGCAGGATTGCGCTTCCTGGATCAGGACCACCTGATTCAATCTGTTGAGGCGGAGATCCGGAACTTCTTTGATTACTACTCCATTATTTCTGATCAGCTGGATCTGGGCCTGACGGAAGAAGAAAGAGACCGGATCGCCAGGGACCGTGCCTGCAACATGAAAAACTATATCCCTTATCCCGGGATTGTGGAGGTGCTGAGCACGCTCAGCAAAACGCATCAGCTCGGGATCATCTCCGACACCTGGCCGAGTATCGAACAGCAGCTGGAATATATCGGTGTTTCACCGTATCTGTCGTTCTGTACCTTCAGTTGCTATGTCGGCGTGTTCAAACCTGATAAACGGATGTATCTTGATGCGCTGAACAAGTGCGGTATTCCTGCGGAGGAAACCGTTTTTATTGATGACGCGGTGCGCAACCTGGACGGTGCGGCGGCTTTGGGTATTACGCCGATCCTGATCGCGGCCAATCCGGCTTCGGACGTGAAAACCGATTATCTGAAGATACATGATTTGAGGGAACTGATCCGGTGAAGATGATACAGAAGGGAACAATGTTTATGGAGATCTGGGACCTGTATGATGAACAGGGGAATAAAACCGGAGAGACCTGGGAACGCTCCCGGGCATATGAGATTCCCGAAGGAAGATATCACATTGTCTGTGATATTCTGGTCCGCCATCTGGACGGGACTTTTCTCCTGACGCTTCGGGATTCACAAAAAGAGATGTATCCCGGCTGCTGGGAAGCCAGTGCCGGCGGTTCGGCGCTGGCCGGGGAGACCGCGGAAGAATGTGCCCGGCGGGAGCTGCTGGAGGAAACAGGACTGAAGGTGGAAAAACTGGAGCTGATCGGCATCACCCGGAAACCGGAAACCCGGTCGGCGGTTTATGCTTTCATTGCAAGTGTAGACTGTGCAAAGGATTCCGTACGGCTTCAGGAAGGAGAGACCGTTGATTATCGATGGATGGAACCATCTGCTTTCCTTTGCCTGATCCGGGAGGAACCGGTGCTTGCAATACAGTATCCAAGGTATAAGCCATATCTTGACAAACTGAATATGGATCATGAGAAATACATGAAACGCTGTTATGAATTGGCGGTTCAGGCGGGAAAGAAAGGCTTTGACACCTTCGGTGCGTTGCTCGTCCATAACGGAGAGATTCTGGAGGAAGCTGAAAACACAGCGGACTGGAACAAGGGCCTTTTCGGACATGCGGAATTCAATCTGGTTCACAAATGCGCAAACCAGTTTTCAGATACCATCCTGAAAGAGTCCACGCTGTATACCAGCTGTGCTCCCTGCGAACGCTGCCTTTGCGCAATTGCGTCTCTGGGTGTCGAAAACGTCGTCTTCGGTGTGTCTTATGAAGCGTTTTCAAAGCTGACGCCAAACGATGCTGTTCCGGTTGACAGAGAGGGATTACTTCAAAAGCTTGGTGTCCGGATGAAACTGGCCGGGCCTGTTCTTGAAGACGAAGGAATGCATGTGTTTGAATGGTGGGGCGGCGAATTCCGCCCGTTGAAGGAACTGATTGCAGAAATGGCTGAAGTCAGGGCGAAAAACAGGAATACCGAGGGATGAAAGCTATTGGATTGCAATGATTGCCGGGGAGGAAGCGCAGGGATGGGAAAAATATTCAGCGTACAGGATAGGCAAGACGCTTTTGAGTATGTGCTGTCAGCAGCAAAGGAATGCGGCCGGATCATTGCGCTGGTCCAGGTGGTTCCGGAGCTGTGGGTTACCGTGACGAACGGTCTGATCTGGATTTTGTGATCGCGCTGGATTCAGATGAATCCATGCCGGAAGTCATGGATTTCATGCATCGGAAGGTTGCAGAGAAGTATGATATCCTGTTCTTCAAACAGGATGAACCGAGACATCTCCAGTGTTATGTCCTGTCCGATCTCCTGGAAATCGACATCGGATACGGCGGATATGAAAACGCGGCGGCTTGGAAGCCTGCTTTCAAAGTCCTCTATGACCGATCCGGCACCGTTGAGGAGAAGATGATCCGATCCAGGGAATGGATGGACGATCATATTTACGGCGACAAACAGAAGAAGGACATCGCTTCCGCCTGTGAGGCGGTCTGGGTCCGCCTGATGCATACCGCGGTGGCGATCCACAGGGGCAACCTGTTCCGCGCGATCGGAGAACTGGAATACGTCAGGAAACTGTATATCGATCTGCTGGGAGACCGCTGCAAATTGGAAAGCAGTCTGAACCGCGAGATCGACAGGCTGCCGGAGAAGGAAAAGGATGCAATCCGAAGCACCTTTGTAACCGGGGAAAACCCGGCTGCTCTGTGGACAAACCTTCTGAACCTGACAAAGCTGGTTTATCAGGAACTGGAAGGGCAAAACGTTCCGGTAACGCAGGAGATGCTGTATGAATACTACAGGGATCTCAGAAATTGAGGATAAAGATGGAGTATAAAATCAGGACCGCCGTTCCGACGGATGAAGGAAAGATCCGCGAGCTGTTCCTGGAAATGCTGCGGACGATATACCGCACGGATGATGTGAAAGGCTACGGGGACGGAGACCTGGACAGATTCTGGAGCGAAAACCCGGACCGGATCTATGTGGCGGAAGACGGTCAGGTGGTCGCTTTCCTGTCTGTGGAGGTCCATCATGATCCGGTGGACCATATCTACCTGGACAACTTTTCGGTCACAGCTGCTTACCGGAACAAAGGGATCGGCTCAGCGCTGATCCGTGCAGCGGAAGCATACGCGGAGCAGATCGGCAGCCGGGCGGTTATCCTGCATGTGGAGAAAACAAATACATCGGCGATGCGTTTTTATGAACGGTCAGGATATGCTGTGTTCAGGGATGACGGGGACCGGTTCCTGCTGAAGAAAGACATGGAAGATCTGTTCTGCGGTTGTACTGCGCGGGAACCCTGAGTGCGGAGCAGCTGAATGAGATCAGGTGGGTCGGCCTGGGTCTCTGAAAACAGGAGGAAGCGAGGAAAAGTTCTGTTTTGAAGAGTCCGGTATCCTGTGTCTGATAACGCAAAGGAGGATTAATCCATGAAATATCCCTGGATCGATGAATACCTGCTGTCCAAACACGGCGTTACGAAGGATCTGCAGGCGGAATGGAACTGGATCAGATATCATATCGGCGGAAAAATGTTTGCTGCCATTCTCCTGGACGAGAATGATCAACCCTACTATATCAACCTGAAGCTGGAACCGATGGAAGGCGAACTGATGCGGCAGCAGTATCCGGATATCATCCCCGGATATTACAGCAACAAGCAGCACTGGAATTCCGTCAAACCCGACGGGGCGATTCCGGACGATCTGCTGAAGCATTGGCTGGACCGTTCCTATGAACTGGTTCTGAAGGGCTTCCCGAAGCAGAAGCAGCGGGAGATTCTGGGACTGTCCGTCTGCGGGACAGACTGTTCCGCCTGCCCGCTTCACGGCAGCGTATGTACCGGATGCAACGAAGCCTGCGGAAAGGTGTTTCATGCAGACGGGAAAGCCTGCCCGATTTATGCCTGCTGCGCCAACAAACACCGTTTCACAAACTGTGCGTCCTGCGACCGGGTTCCCTGTGAGGTCTGGCAGGCGACACGGGATCCGTCCATGACGGACGAACAGTTCTGGAAAAGCATCGAAGACCGGGTATCCGCGCTGAAGAGCTGCCGGGGAGAAAAATGACTGGTTTCAGTCAATAACAAGGGAGACTCATATGACAAACGAAACGAAAAATGTCCGACTCGTCAAGGTCGATACGAAGAACTTTGATGCTCTGATCGACCTTGAGGTAAACGAGGAACAGAAAAACTATGTCGCAAACAATATTTACAGCCTGGCAGAAGCCTATGCCACAAAAGCGGATAATGCCTTCTGGCAGAAATTTTTGTAGAACCTTGAGATTATTCGTTGAGCTT
>CAZUXV010000221.1:0-4746 GCA_964624445.1 uncultured Oscillospiraceae bacterium
GGGCCTGCTGAAGAACATCGACCCCTCCATGGAGGAGGCGGCCCGGGACATGGGCGCGTCCAGGTGGAAGGTATTCACCTCCGTGACCCTGCCGCTGCTGCTGCCCGGCATCGGAAACGCGTTCCTGGTGACGTTCATCGAATCCATCGCGGACTTCGCCAACCCGATGATCATCGGCGGCAGCTATGACACGCTGGCGACGACGATCTACCTGCAGATCACCGGCGCCTACGATAAGAACGGCGCCTGCGCCATGGCTGTGGTGCTGCTCGGCATCACGATGATCATGTTCCTGGTTCAGAAATTCTACCTGGAGAAGAAGACGGCGGCTACGCTGACCGGCAAGGCTTCCCGGGCCAGAATGCTCATCGAGGACAAGAGCGTGACCGTGCCGCTGACAATCTTCTGCTCGGCGATCGCGCTTTTCGTGGTGATGATGTATATCTGTGTGCCCTTCGGCGCGATGTTCCGCACCTGGGGCCGCGACTTCTCGCTGACCACCCGCTGGTTTGAACAGGTCTTTACCCGCTACAAGGGCTTCAAGGCCTTCCAGGATTCCTTTGTCCTGTCCCTGATCGCCGCGCCGATTACGGCCTTGCTTTCCATGATCATCTCGTATCTGGTGGTCAAGCGGAAGTTCAAGACAAAAGGCTTTATCGAGGTCGTTTCCATGCTGGCCATGGCCGTGCCCGGAACGGTCCTCGGTATCGGATATATCCGCGGTTTCGCCGGCGGCGTGTTCCATTCCGGCTTCCTGCAGGGCATCTACGGTACCGGCGTAATCCTGGTCATCGTGTTTGTGGTCCGGTCCCTGCCTACAGGTACTCGTTCCGGTATCTCCGCCCTGCGGCAGATTGACAAGAGCATTGAGGAAAGCGCCTACGATATGGGCGCCAACAGCCTCAAGGTCTTTACTTCCGTAACATTGCCACTGATCAAGGATTCCTTCCTGTCGGGCCTGGTGACCGCTTTTGTCCGTTCCATTACGGCAATCTCCGCAATCATCCTGCTGGTGACGCCGAGTTATCTGCTGATCACCGTGCAGATCAACGAGTTTGCCGAAAAGGGATCCTACGGCATCGCGTGTGCCTTTGCGACGATCCTGATCGTTATCACGTACGGATCGGTCCTGCTGATGAACTTTATTATCAAACACTTCGGCACCAGCCGCAAAGTCAAGGAGGTTGAATAATCATGAGTGGAACGCAGATAAAAGAACCAAAGGGCGTCCGCCTGGATCATATCAGCAAGATCTATAAAAACCCGAAAACCGGCCAGGATTTCTACGCGGTCCACGACGTGGAGCTGGATATCAAACCCGGCACGTTCGTGACGCTGCTGGGCCCCTCCGGCTGCGGCAAGACCACAACTCTGCGCATGATTGCCGGCTTTGAAAGTCCGGACGAAGGCGAGATCTATCTCGGCGGCGAGCCGATCAACGAACTGACGCCCAACAAGCGCGACACGGCGATGGTCTTCCAGAGCTACGCCCTGTTCCCGCACTACAACGTGTTTGACAACGTGGCCTACGGCCTGAAGCTCCGCGGAGTTCCCAAGAACGAGATCAAGGAGCGGGTCACCAATATCCTGAAGCTCGTCGAGCTGACCGACATGGAGCAGCGGATGACCAACCAGCTCTCCGGCGGCCAGCAGCAGCGCGTGGCCCTGGCCCGTGCCCTGGTGGTGGAACCGGGCGTGCTGCTGTTCGACGAACCGCTGAGCAACCTGGACGCCAAACTGCGCGTGCAGATGCGTACGGAAATCCGGCGGATCCAGCAGGCGCTGGGTATCACGGCCATCTATGTTACCCATGACCAGAGCGAGGCCATGGCGATCTCCGACAACATCATCCTGATGAAGGGCGGCGTCATTGCCCAGATGGGCTCCCCCACGGAGATCTATTATCATCCGAACAGCGAGTTCGTGGCGGACTTCATCGGCGAGTGCAATTTCCTGCCCTGCACCGTGAACGGCAGGGAAGGCGAGGACGTAGTGGCGACTGTTTACGGCTATCCGGTGAAAGTCCGCTCCGAACATAACAAGACGGAAGGCGCCGCGGAGATTGTGCTCCGTCCGGAGGCGATCGAGATCGCCGACGAAGGCCTGCTGCCCTGCAAGGTGGAACTGAGCTGCTTCATGGGTTCCTACCAGAACTATCACGTCCGTGTGGGCGATACCCTCGTCAAGATTGCGGACAACTGCCCCATCGGAAGGAAGACCTTCCAGGTCGGAGACGACGCGTTCATCTCCTTCCGCAGCGAGTGCGCGCACCTGCTGGAGACCTGAGAACAAAAAAGAAGCGGCGCCGAAGTGATTCGGCGCCGTTTTCGTATGCTTTTCTTTACAGGTCGATGTCCCCGAAACCCTGCCAGACGTTTTTGCCGCTGTAGGTCATGGCTGTCGCCTGGCCCCGCAGGACCTTCAGGACCGGGAAGGCCATGGCTTCCTGCTCCATTTCGCCCGGGTATACGACGATGGGGGCGATCCAGCCGCAGCGCTCCCGGATGCCTTCGGTGATGTCGTCAAAGCGCATCAGGCCGCCGGTGAGCAGGATGGCGTCCACCTTGCCGCAGAGCACGGCGCTCATGGCCCCGATGCTCTTGCAGATCTGGTAGATCATGGTGTTCCAGACCAGCACCGCCTTTCTGTCCCCCTGCTCCACCAGGGCGTGGACGGTGTCGGAGTTGGAAGTGCCGAAGAGGCTGACGAACCCGCCGGACCGGGAGCACATCCGCCGCACGTCGTCCATGGAATGGGTTTCCAGGTAGTCCAGCAGTTCCAGCACCGGCACGCTGCCGATGCGGGTGGGGGCGAAGGGACCTTCGCCGTCGGCGCCCATGGTGCCGTCGATCATCTTGCCGTGGTGATGCACGCTGACGGTGACGCCGCCGTCGATATGGGCGACGATGAAATTGCATTCTTCAATGGGCCGGCCCAGGGCTTCGGCATGGGCTTCCGCCACGGCCTTGGGGTTGAGCACATGGGAGTGGGGCGTGCGGTAAAGGCCGCGGATGCCCGTCAGGCGGGCCAGCTCGCAGTATTCGTCCACGTTGGTGGGATTCAGCGTATAGGCGGGCCGGTTGTAGTTCTGGGCGAACCGCCAGGCCAGCATCACGCCCAGCTTCGCCGCGTGTTCGCTGCCGCCCACGGCGGCCTCGGTATCGTCATACAGCTTCTGGTCGATCTTCGTCACGCCGCCGGGCTGGGTGCAGGCGCTGCCGCCGCGGCCCACAAACACGTCGATGGTCTCCGGGGCGATGCCCTCTTCTTCCAGCATCTCCAGGATCACCTGGTAGCGGAAGGGCACCTGGCCGTTCACGTGGGGGAACTGCAGCAGCACCGGCGCGTCATGGAACCGGCTCTTCTCAAACAGTTCCTTTTCATTGTCGAAAATGCTGATCTTGGTGGAGGTTGAACCGGGGTTGATGACCAGCAGCCTGAATGTCTTTTCCATCTCTGTTACCCTTTTCAGGAAGTTTCCTGCGCTTTCATGGATATCCGCATAAACATCACTTGTAATTCTTCATATTTTGCGGATTCCCTGCCTGTCCTGTTTGTTTTTCCGGTGTTTCTGCCTGCGGCCGTCCTCCGGATGTGATATCATGGAAGCCGGTTAAGATGGATGCTTTTCCGGAGGGGAGGGACCGCGCGTGGAAAACCTGGAAGTGATGAGGGCCGAAGCCGAATGGCAGCGGGCCGGCGCCTATTCCGTCCGGATCCAGGGCATGAACCGGCAGCATCATATTTCCCTGCGGGACGAATTTGATGAGCACGACGGGGAAGGCACGAAATACATCGTCCTGCTGGACAAAGGTTACCCGGTGGCGACCTGCCGGTTTTATGAGATCAGCCCGGATGCCGTCGTCCTGGGCCGGGTGGTGGTGCTGCCCGAATACCGCGGAGACCATACGGGAAGCCGGGTCATGGAAGAGGCGGAAAAATGGATCCGGGAATGTGGATACACCCGGATCGTCATCGACAGCCGAACCGAGGTCGTTCCCTTTTATGAAAAGCTCGGCTATGTGTCAGACCATGGCGGAACGATCCACAGCGGCGTCTTCGACTGCCTCAGGATGCACAAGGACCTGTAAGGGACAGAACCAAAGGAGGACCGGGTATGGAACTCTTTGATCTTTATACCGCCGACAGGCAGAAAACGGACCGCACCATGGTGCGGGGCGAACCCACGCCCAAAGGCTTTTACCGGATGGTGGTGCATGTCTGCGTCTTCAACCCGGAAGGGCAGATGCTGATCCAGCAGCGCCAGCCGTTCAAGCGGGGCTGGTCCAACCTCTGGGACATCACCGTGGGCGGCTGCGCCCAGGCCGGAGACAGCAGCCAAACCGCCGCGGAACGGGAAACCAGGGAGGAACTGGGAATGGACCTGGACCTGACGAACGCCCGCCCGACGCTGACGATCCACTTTGAAAGCGGCTTCGATGATATCTATGTGCTGACCCGGAATGTGGATCTTTCCACACTGCGCCTTCAGCCGGAGGAAGTCCAGGCGGTGCGCTGGGCTTCAAAAGAGGAGATCCTGCAGATGATCGACGACGGGCGCTTCATTCCCTATGAAAAGAGCCTGATCGAACTGCTGTTCTTCCGCCGGGATCACCGCAGTTCCCATACCCGCAGCGACCCGACGAACGATTGACGCGGGCCTCGGGAAATTCCCCTTGACCGAATCTCCGCTGCATGATATAATGCCATCTGTTCCCACAAATGGTGGCATGGCTCAGTCGGTAG
>CAZUXV010000222.1:0-4723 GCA_964624445.1 uncultured Oscillospiraceae bacterium
GGCTGCGTGCTTGCTAACCTGCTGACCGGATGTGCTGCATGGGATGTGGTGTTCGGCAGTCTGGCGACGCTGATCGGCGCGGTGGGCACCTGCCTGCTGAAGGACAAGCCGCTGCTCGCCTGGATCCCGCCGGTAGTGAGCAACGCGGTGATCGTCCCGATCATCCTGATCAAAGTATACGGCGTACCGGATGCCTGGTGGTATCTGGTGCTGACGGTCGGCGCCGGCGAGATCATCGCCTGCGGGATTCTGGGCCTCCTGCTCTGGCGGGCTCTGAAAAACATTCCCCAGATCAGAAACATGAAATAACAAGCGGATAACAAAACCGTCTTCCCAAGGTCTCACCGGGAAGACGGTTTTATTGTTGCAGCTTACTTATGATACAGCCTGTGGCTCTGGTATCCCGGATCGCAGGTCAGGTTTACGCCCAGACGGCGGAACGTATTGTCGTCTACTGCGGGGATAATGACTGTGGAATGGGCTTCACAATTTTTCAGCTTCGGCAGTTTACTCAGCGCCCGGGCGGCGTTGTAGTTGGTGGCCGCGGAAACGGACAGGGCAACGAGCACCTCATCAGAATGCAGACGGGGGTTATGGTTGCCCAGGTACTTGCACTTCAGTTCCTGTACGGGTTCAATGACTTCAGGGGAGATCAGGTGGGCCTTTTTCGGGATGCGCGCAAGTTTTTTCAGTGCGTTCAGAATCACTGCAGCGGAAGGCCCTAGCAGATCCGTGGTTTTCCCGGTAACAATTTCACCGTTGGGCAGTTCGATGGCCAGTGCCGGGTTGCCGGTGGACTCGGCACGGGAACGGGCGGCGGCAATTACAGGACGGATGCTGTCATCCAGGTTCAGCTGTTTCATCAGCAGGAAAATCTTTTCGGCTTCCTCTTTTTTCGCGTGGCCCTGGAGGAAAGAGCAGCGGGCGGTGTAATACCGGCGGACGATCTCTTTTTCGGCGGCTTTCCGGCAGACGTCGTCATCGGTGATGCAGTTGCCTACCATGTTGACGCCCATGTCTGTCGGACTCTTATACGGGGATTTTCCCCATACATGCTCAAACAGCGCGTTGAGGACCGGGAAAATCTCGATATCCCGGTTATAATTGACCGTAGTCCGGCCGTAGGCTTCCAAGTGGAAGGGGTCGATCATATTCACGTCGCTCAGGTCTGCA
This sequence comes from uncultured Oscillospiraceae bacterium, assembly GCA_964624445.1. Classification (GTDB taxonomy): domain Bacteria; phylum Bacillota; class Clostridia; order Christensenellales; family Aristaeellaceae; genus Aristaeella. The sequence goes on from CAZUXV010000222.1 coordinate 1,174, forward strand.
GTGGCGGCTTCATAGGCCACGTTGACCGGGTGCTTGAGCGGGAGGTTCCAGATGGGGAAGGTTTCGAACTTGGCGTAACCGGCTTTGATCCCCCGGCGGTTTTCCTGATACAGCTGGCTGAGGCAGGTGGCCATCTTGCCGCTGCCGGGGCCGGGTGCAGTGACCAGTACCAGGGGGCGGGTGGTCTCCACATAGTCGTTCCGGCCGAAACCTTCGTCGCTGACGATCAGGTCCACGTTGGTGGGATATCCTTCAATGGGGTAGTGGCGGTAGGTTTTGATGCCTTGAGCGTTCAGCCGCTGTTCAAAGGCGACGGCAGCGGGCTGCCCGGCCCAGCGGGTCAGCACCACGCTTCCGACATACAGGCCGATGCCCCGGAAGGCGTCGATCAGGCGGAGGGTGTCCAGGTCGTAGGTGATGCCCAGGTCGCCGCGGACTTTGCTGGTCTCGATATCGTTGGCATTGACCGCGATGAGGATCTCTTCCTTGTCCTTCATCTTCAGCAGCATCTGGACCTTACTGTCCGGCTGGAATCCAGGGAGCACCCGGCTGGCGTGGAAGTCGTCAAACAGTTTGCCGCCAAGTTCCAGATAAAGCTTTCCGCCGAACTCGTCGATGCGCTGGATGATGCGCTCGGACTGCATCGCGGTATATTTGTCATGATCAAAACCAAGTTTCATCTGCCGTATTCCCCCTTGCCAAGAACGATCAAACAACAAAGCATATTTTACGCTTTGCAGGGGGCGAGGGTCAAGGTGAAACAGGACAAAATTCAAAAGAAAAAACAAGGCGCGAAAGCGGAAACGGCCCTTGCTTTTCAGGACGGAAAACGGTATACTGTGTCTTGCCGTTTGTGCGATGAAGACCGGATCCTGTGCGATCTTCCGGTGTGAACCCTGTCAGGTCCTGACGGAAGCAGCAGTAAGCGCTTGTGAAGATGTGCTGCAGGGCTGTCCGATCTGAGCACAGGCGGTTTTTTTTCTGTTTCCGGTGTGCAGAGTATATGTAGAATATTGGAAGTATGCTATACTACATGCCGGTGTGATTGAAGCATGGAAGGATGATTTGTAATGGAACTGGAACTGATCCGTCAGACTGACCCCGAGGTGGCCGATGCGATCGGCCTGGAACTGAACCGCCAGCGGACCCATGTGGAGCTGATTGCGAGCGAAAACTTCGTTTCTCCCGCGGTCATGGCTGCGATGGGCACCTGCCTGACAAACAAGTATGCGGAAGGTTACCCGGGCAAACGTTATTACGGCGGATGCGAGTTCGTGGACATTATTGAGGACCTGGCCCGGAAACGTGCCTGTGAGCTGTTCGGCGCGGACCACGCCAACGTCCAGCCCCACAGCGGCGCCCAGGCCAACATGGCCGTGTATTTTGCTGTGCTGAAGCCAGGCGATACCGTTATGGGCATGAGCCTGTCCAACGGCGGCCACCTGACTCACGGAAGTCCCGTGAACATGTCCGGTTCCTATTTCAATTTTGTACCATATGGCGTTTCCTCCGAGACGGAGATGATCGACTATGACGAGGTGCTCCGCCTGGCGAAGGAAAACAAGCCGAAGTTGATTGTCGCTGGGGCTTCCGCGTATCCGCGGGTGATCGATTTCAAGACCCTGCGCGCTATCGCCGATGAAGTCGGCGCCATGCTGATGGTGGATATGGCCCACATCGCCGGCCTGGTGGCTGCGGGCGAGCATCCCAGCCCAGTTCCCTTTGCCGACTTCGTGACAACAACGACTCATAAAACGCTCCGCGGCCCCCGCGGCGGCATGATCCTGTGCCGTGAAGAATATGCCAAGGCCATCGACAAGGCAATCTTCCCCGGCACCCAGGGCGGACCGCTGGAGCATGTGATCGCCGGCAAAGCTGTTTGTCTGGGCGAAGCGCTGAAGGAAGACTTCCGGACCTATCAGCACCAGATTATCCTGAATGCGAAAGAGATGGAACGCACCTTCCGTGAAGAAAGCGTCCGCATGGTCTCCGACGGAACGGACAACCACCTGCTCCTGCTGGACTTCACCGGCACTGAAATGACCGGAAAGCAGATGGAAGCGCTTCTGGAAGAAGCAAACATTACGGTGAACAAGAACACTGTGCCCAATGAAACCCGCAGCCCGTTCGTAACCAGCGGTATCCGCGTCGGCACTCCCGCCGCGACATCCCGCGGACTGAAGGAGCCGGAGATGAAGAAGGTCGCAAGCTGGATCGCCAGGGTCCTTCGCGAGGGCGAAGCCGCCGTGCCGTCGATCAAGGCGCAGGTGGAAAACATGATGGCAGGATATCCGCTGTATCAATAACAAGAATTGATCAGTGTCAAGCTTTTCAGGCTGCCGGGAACGGCAGCCTTTTTCATGCGCGGATCTGGTCGCTTCTGAGGTTCAGGAAAAAAAACAAAAATCGCTGAACATTTTGATCGGCAAGGGGTAGCGCATTTCCAAAATCTGTGATATACTATCTGTAAGTATGAGCTTCATACAGCGCTTCACGAAAACGGAGGGGCATCCGTATGCCCATCGTGTTCTGTGAAATATTTGAATATTTGTACGTACGAAGGGAGGTTCACTGTGAGCGCGAAGAGCAAGGAAAAGGAAGCCAGCAGACTGCGGATCGTGTCTCTTGGCGGTGTTGATGAGATCGGCAAAAACATGTATGTTTTTGAATACGAAGACGACATCATCGTCGTGGACTGCGGCAGTGTTTTCCCGAAGGAAGACATGCTGGGGGTGGACCTTGTTATCCCGGATATCACATACCTGATGGGCAAAAGGGATCATATCCGCGGCTATCTGTTTACCCACGGCCATGAAGATCATATCGGCGCCACGCCTTACATCTTAAAGCAGGCGCCTGCACATATCTACGGCACCAAGCTGACGCTGGCCCTGGTGGATCTGAAACTGAAGGAATACCGGGTGGAAGGGATCCCCATGCACGTGATCCAGCCCAAGGACACGGTCCAGCTGGGGCAGTTCACCTGCCAGTTCATCCATGTGAGCCATTCCATTGCCGGCGCCTGCGCCATCGCAATCACCTGCCCGGCCGGCACGGTGATCTGCAGCGGTGACTTTAAGGTGGACTATACGCCCATTGACGGGCAGATCACGGACCTGCAGACTTTTGCCCGTTACGGGGAGCAGGGCGTGCTGGCCATGCTGTGCGAATCCACCAACGTGGAACGTCCCGGCTATACCATGAGCGAGTTCAAGGTCGGCGAAACCTTTGAGAACCTGTTTGCCCAGGCGACGGGCCGCGTGATCGTGGCCATGTTCGCCAGCAATATCCACCGGATGCAGATGATCATTGATGACGCGATCCGCTACGGACGCCGGGTTTGCTTTATCGGACGCAGCATGGTGAACGTCAGCCGCGTGGCGATGAGCATCGGCGAGCTTCGGATTCCGGAGGGCTGGCTGATCGACATGGACGTGCTGGATGAATATCCGGACAACGAAGTGCTGGTCCTGACCACAGGAAGCCAGGGCGAGCCGATGGCCGGCCTGACCCGGATGGCCTACGCGGAACACCGTAAACTGCAGATCCG
>CAZUXV010000223.1:0-4677 GCA_964624445.1 uncultured Oscillospiraceae bacterium
TGTTCACTCTGCTGGTAGTTTCTTTTGCTGTGCAGAAGCTATTTAGTTTAATTAGATCACATTTGTCAATTTTGGCTTTTGTTGCCATTGCTTTTGGTGTTTTAGACATGAAATCCTTGCCCATGCCTATGTCCTGAATGGTATTGCCTCTGTATGGCCTTTTGTATATCTTCGTCAGTTACAGGGAGATCTTCGAGGACTTACAAAGAGAACACCACCATCGTTGACGGCGCCGGAGACAAGGAAGCCATCAAGGCCCGTGTAGCTCAGATCCGCGCTCAGATCGCAGAAACAACCAGCGATTATGACCGTGAGAAGCTGCAGGAACGGCTGGCCAAGCTGGCCGGCGGCGTAGCGGTGATCCAGGTAGGCGCTGCGACCGAAGTTGAAATGAAGGAACGCAAGATGCGGATTGAGGATGCGCTGAGCGCTACCCGCGCCGCAGCTGAAGAAGGAATTGTTCCCGGCGGCGGCATCGCCCTGCTGAATGTGATCCCGAAGGTTGCCGCCCTGCTGGACGGCTGCGCGGGTGACGCTAAGACCGGTGTTGAGATCATTCTTCGCGCGCTGGAAGAGCCGATCCGCCAGATCGCCCTGAATGCCGGTATTGACGGCAGCGTGATCGTTGACCACATCAAGACAGCGAAGAAACCCGGATACGGATATGACGCACTGAAGGGTGAATATGTTGATATGGTCGAACGCGGAATCATCGATCCGACCAAGGTAACCCGCAGCGCGCTGCAGAATGCAGCTTCTATTGCCGCGATGGTCCTTACCACAGAATCCCTTGTTGCGGATATCCCCGAACCCGAACCCGCGGCTCCTGCCGGCGGCGGAATGGGCGGAATGTACTGATTCCAAACAAATAGCAAGCGCCTGCTGAAAAGCAGGCGCTTTGTCATACAGTAAAAACTTGATAAATACCGGCGTAAAGCATACAATATTGCACAGTACAACAGGGAAGGAAGATACACAATGCCGATCAAGATTTCGAACGAACTGCCGGCCTATAAAACGCTGACGGACGAAAATATATTCGTGATGACGGAGACCCGGGCGACAACCCAGGATATCCGTCCGCTCCGGATCGCCATTGTCAATCTGATGCCCACAAAAATCGACACTGAAACGCAATTGCTGCGCTTGCTGGGGAATACTTCGCTGCAGGTGGAAACCGAGCTGGTTAAGATGGAATCGCATGTTTCAAAGAACACCTCGGCAGAACATCTGACCGCGTTCTATAAGACGTTTCCGGAGATCAGCGGCCAGAACTTTGACGGCATGATCATTACCGGCGCTCCGGTTGAACAGATGCCGTTTGAAGAGGTGGAATACTGGGACGAGTTATGTGAAATCATGGAATGGAGCAAAAGCCACGTACATTCCACCTTCCATATCTGCTGGGGCGCGCAGGCGGCACTGTATTACCACTTCGGGATCCCGAAGGTACCGCTGGAGAAGAAACTGTTCGGAGTATTTCCTCACAGGGCAGAAAGGAAAAACTACATCCTGTTGAGAGGTTTTGATGACGTTTTCATGGCCCCCCACAGCCGCCATACGACCGTACGGCGGGAAGACCTGGAGAACTGTGGGGCACTGAAGATCCTGGCGAGCTCCGAAGAAGCCGGTGTATATGCCGCCATTACAGAGAACGGACGGCAGGTGTTCATCATGGGACACAGTGAATACGATCCGCGGACTCTTGAAAAAGAGTATCTGCGGGACAAGAACGCCGGGCTGCCGATCACCGTTCCGGTGAACTATTACCCCAACGACGACGATACCAGGGAACCGCTGGTCACCTGGCGGAGCCACGCGAACCTGCTCTACGCGAACTGGCTGAACTACATGGTTTACCAGACGACACCGTACGACCTGAACGAAATCAGCAGATGAAAGGAAGAGAAAGATGCTGCAGGACATTCTGACTGCCAGAAAGGCACTATTCGCCGCCGGCGCACACACGGAGCTGCGCGGACAGAACAGCCGGAACCGCAGGGCGGTTCTGCTGAACGGGGACGTCGTCGGCAACACGCGTTCCGACGTTTCCGGCATTTCCGCACGGGTATACCGGGGAGGCGTATACGGTTTCTCTTCCATGGCGGAATATTCCGTAGAAGCCGCTGAGATGGTGCTGAAAGCCGCAACAGAAAATGCGGCTTTCATGGACAAACACGCCCCTGCGGGCAAACCGGACCTGCCTCTGATGCCCCTGAAGACATATCCGACGCAGGCGGATATCAACGATTCCGAGCAAAAACTCTATGTGGATTTCTCCAGAGAAGTAGACGCGTATATCGCAAAGCGCTACCCGGAACTGGTCAGCCGCCGGCTGGTGGCCATGGAAGATTCCATGGAGAAACTGATTGTGGTTTCCGACGCCACGGACGCACACATCATCGCGCCGCGGTCCTATGTGTACGTCATGATGACAGCGCAGACAAAGGACGGGGCTCCTGTAGACCTGTTCAAGGCATTCGGCGGCAAGGGTACATTTGACCTGAACTTCAAAGATCCCGCCGCTCTGTATCCGGAAATCGACGCGTTATATGAGCGCCTGATGCAGAAGCGGGAAGGCGTATACGCCGACGCCGGTGAAAAGACTGTCATCCTGGACGGGATGATGACCGGTATGCTATCCCACGAGGCAGTGGGACACACAGTGGAAGCAGACCTGGTGCTGGGAGGCAGTGTGGCTGCCCACAGCCTGAACAAGCGCGTGGCCAGTGACCTGGTGACGCTGACGGACTTCGCTCATACAGCGTTCGGAGCGGAATGCCCGCTTCCGGTGTATGTGGACGATGAAGGCACCGAGGCGATGGACGCGCCGCTGATTGAAAACGGTATTCTGACCGGATACATGAACAACCGGGAAACCGCACAGCATTTCGGCATGCAGCCCCAGGGCAATGCCCGGGCGTGGAGTTTCTCGGACGAACCGCTGATCCGGATGCGGAACACGTCAATCCATCCCGGCAGCGACAAGCTGGAGGACATGATCGCGTCCATCGACGACGGATACTACCTGATCGAATCCAACAACGGCCAGGCGGACACGACCGGCGAATTCATGTTCGGCGTGACGATGGGCTATGAGATCAAGGGCGGCAAGCTGGGCAAAGCCCTGTTGGATACGACGATTTCCGGCGTGGCATTTGATATGCTGAAGACGGTCGACATGGTGAGCGATACAGTAACGTGGTGCAGTTCCGGCTTCTGCGGAAAGAAGCAGCCGATGCCCGTTGGCATGGGCGGTCCGGCGCTGCGCTGCAAGGTAAAGATCGGAGGCCGCTGAGATGGAAAAGATGAATCTGCTGGCTCAGGAGATCCTGAAGGAAGCCAAGACCCAGGGCGCTGATTACGCACAGTGCACCGTGGTCGAAAGCGAAAAGAAAGAATTCAACGTGGACGGCGGCCGGTTTTCCCTGATGCGTACGCTATTCAACCGCAACGTGGTGATTACGGTGCTGAAGGAACAGCGGAAGGGCACTGTACAGATCAACCGGTTTGACATGGACGCCGTGAAAACTGCTGTAAAGGATGCAGTATCCGCAGCGGAAAGCGGCAAGCCGGATCCGGCATGGGAATATGCGGAAGGACCCGCGGATGAAACATTCACCGACGGTACGCCGGAATGCGACACGGACAAGCTGTTCGCACGGACGAAGGAACTGCTGGAAGACATCAAGGAAAAACATCCGAAGATCCTGATGGAACAGATGATTACCCAGCACAACGGCTGGCAGCAGGTGTACGTGACCACCAAAGGCGTGACCTACTGTAAGAAGGCCGGAAGCTACAATTTCAGCCTGATGTATTCCGCGCATGAGGGAGAAAAGAGCAGCTCTTTCTACGGCAGCGATATCACGCTGAAGAATCTGGATATGCCGGTGATTGACTGCGGACTGATCGAACGCGAGCTGGACATGGTGGAAAAGCAACTGGATCCGAAACCGCTTGAAGGCAAATTTACCGGTCCGGTGGTGCTGGCACCCTACGCGCTGGCTGAGATCGTACTGTGGACCGTGCTGGGGAACTTTGCCAGCGACGGATGCCTGATTGACGGTACCAGCATCTGGAAAGACAAGCTGGGAGAGCATGTGGCGGATCCATCCTTCACCATGTCGTTCAATCCCTACAGTGAAGATGTCATTATTCCTGAACGGTATACGGAAGAAGGATACGCGACTGAGAACTTTGACCTGATTAAAGACGGCAAACTGGTGAACTTTGCCCTGAGCCAGTACGGCGCCAATAAGACCGGCGGCAAACGGGCAGGCAACAGCGGTTCCGGACTGACGGTAAAGAACGGCGAAAAGACGCTGGAAGAGATTATTTCCGGAATCGACAAGGGAATCCTGGTCCTGCGGTTTTCGGGCGGATCGCCCGCACCCAGCGGCGAATATTCCGGCGTGGCCAAGAACAGCTTCCTGATTGAGAACGGAAAGATCGCGGGCGCGCTGACGGAAACGATGATCAGCGGATGCGTTCCGAATATGCTGAAGCAGATCCGCGGGATCAGCAGTGATACCCTGAAGGACGGAAACGGAAGCCTGCCGTACATTGCATTTGATGGAATCACAATCTCCGGAAAATAAAGTGACAATCAAGGCCACCGGCATCAACCGGTGGCCTTTTTCACGAGCAGAAGGATTTGCTTTTTCTACGGAAAAG
>CAZUXV010000224.1:0-4665 GCA_964624445.1 uncultured Oscillospiraceae bacterium
GGACGCTGGACGAGGAGCACTCCCGGGAGATCATCCGCCACGGGCTGGAGATGGGCATCAACTTCTACGACACGGCCATTGCCTACCAGAGCGGTACCAGTGAGCAGTACGTTGGCCGGGCGTTGCGGGACTTTGCGAAGCGTGACGAGGTTGTAGTGGCTACGAAATTCCTGCCCCGCACCCAGGAGGAAATCGAAAGCGGCATCACAGGACAGCAGCACATCGAGCGGATGATGAACAAAAGTCTGCAGAATCTCGGCATGGATCATGTGGATCTGTATATCTATCATATGTGGGACTGGCAGACGCCCATAGAGGATATTCTGGACGGCCTGAACCGGGTGGTGCAGGCGGGAAAGGCCCGGTACATCGGCATCTCCAACTGCTTCGCCTGGCAGCTGGCGAAGGCAAACGCCATCGCGGAACGCGAAGGTTGGGCAAAATTCATTTCCGTGCAGGGGCATTACAACCTGATCTTCCGGGAGGAGGAGCGGGAGATGGTGCCCTACTGTCAGGAGGAAGGCATAGCCTTGACACCCTACAGCGCCCTGGCAGCGGGCAGGCTGTCCCGCAAGCCTGGCGAAACCTCCGAGCGGCTGGAGAAGGACGCCTACGCCAAGTTCAAGTACGGCGCCACCGCGCAGCAGGACGGGGTCATCATCGACCGGGTAGCGGAAATCGCGGAAAAGCGGGGCGTGACCATGACGGAGGTCTCTCTGGCCTGGCTTCTGACCAAGGTTGCTTCCCCGGTGGTCGGCGCGACGAAGCTCCACCATGTGGACGGCGCTGCAAAAGCGACGGATCTGGAGTTGACGGATGAAGAAGTTGTGTATCTGGAAGCGCCTTATGTACCTCATCCGCTGGCGGGCGTGATGGCCCAGAACAAACCGTCGAACGCAAAGGAAAAACATGTCTGGTCTACAGGCAATCAGAAAATCTGAAGGAGGCCCGTCATGAAGAAACTGCTTGCTGCTGCCCTGTGTCTCTGCATGCTTTGCGCCACCGCCTTTGCGGATACGTTGGTCACCAATGGCGGTGTGAGTCTGGACACCAATGACCTGCCTCACTACACGGAGGATGAATGATAACTTCCGGCTTATCTAATTAAGGCTGTTTTACTGGCTTGCCATGCATTCGTGCACCCAGGCGATGAAGTTTTCGGTTGAGTTTCCTGTGCGTTCTGCCTGCGTGTGCCCCGCACCCCAGATTGTTTCAAAATCCACTGACTCAACGCCCTCATAGTTCTGAAGGGCCAGCGCCAGATTCATTTCGGTGGACAAAGCGCAGTCTCCCTGCGCGATGCCTGTACGAATTCTCCAGTACTTTGCTACAGTGCTTGTCTGATAGCCTTCGGAAGATTCAAGCAGATAATACAGCGGAGTGTACATCTTCACCCTGTAATCAACGGTGTTGCCCGCGCTGTCCCGCTTTTCGAGATCCGCCGCATAGCTAGCGGCATACTCGCTGCCAAGCTCCTCCAGAATGGCGGCAAGATAGGCGTCAAAATGAGCGCCGCTTCCGTCTCCATACCCGAAGAGTGTGTTCTCTCCCTGTCCGCCGTCCAGCTGATCAAAAGCGCCGAGATTTTTGGACGCGCTCTTACAGGCAAGCACAAAGTCCTCGATGCTGGTGATCGTAACGGTGTTGGTATCGGCGTCATAGATCACCCATTCATTGTTAGCATTCAGAGCGTCGATATAATCCTGCGGTTTTTCGTAAGTACCGGTGAGGGACACTCCGCTGGTTGTTTCGTTACGAGTAATGTCATCAATGTCTTCATAGGATTGTTCAGTAAAACCACCGTCGGGCATCTGGCCGCCATCCGGCATTTCTCTGCTTCCGAAGTCCGGCATTCCTTCTCCGCCGTCAGGGCGCTGTCCATCCCCGAAGAAGGGTCGTTCACCGCCGCCAAAGTTACCTCTGCCGCCTCTGCCGCCACCGAAACCTCCCATGCCGCCGGAGGAAGCGGAAGCATCATAAGGGAAGGTTGTGTCTGACAGGAAATTGTTCAGGGATCCTTCAATCACGGTTTTCATGTAGTCATAATAGCTGCCCGCCTGGTAAATCCCCTGGGAAGATTCGCTCAGCGTAAGCACCTCTCCGGCAGGATCCTTGATTCCGGCTGAGTTGATATACTCCGCGAAAGCCGCAGCCAGCCGGTCTGAGATCTGCTGATTTTCCTCAGACAGCCCGCTCCGTGTGACACCCATCATCCATTCATATGCTTCATCCGCAGAATCCAGGTTGGTGATCGGGCACCAGCACATGGAACCCAGAACAGCATCGCTGACTCCGGAAACCGCGCCGATCTGTTCCAGATACGGATCATACAGTGCGCTGTCACCGGTCGATCCCATTAGCGCGGACTGAGCGCCACCTCCGCTCATACCAAAGGTGAAGATGCTTTCTGCGTTTCCGGGAACCCCTTCATCTGAATAGCGGATATACCGGACGGCAGCCTTCAGGTCGGTCACACCTGCAGGCGCACCGGCATCCCGCCCACGGCATCCGGCATGAACATAAACAAATCCCTCTTCCATATATTCCGTAAAGCTGGAATAGGAAGTCAAGGCAGTCATTGCGGAATACCCCGGAGTATTGATCGGCATTACAATCGGGGCGATTTCGGCTGTATAACTGCCGACTTTTCCGTCCGGATTGATCTCACAAGTATATGTGCCGTCTCCGTTGTCCGTGGCATTCATATACGCTCCCGGAACGAAGATTGCCAAGGTTTCATACTTCTCGTCTGCCGGGTTCTCGCAATAGGAGATCCCGATCTGGTAATAGACATCATCGTCCGCGTTATAAAGCCAGGCTGTGTTATCAATCTTAGCCAAATCCGTCACCGCCTCCGCCTGTGCTGAACAGCCTGTCGCGGTTAAAAGCATAACCGCTGCCAGGGCCAGTGCTAAAACCTTCATTTTCATATCGTGTTTCCCTCCCTTGTTATGCTGTCAGAATGCTCTGACAGCTTTATTCTGCACACAAAACTTTAAACAAGATTGAAATATGGGAAAATGATTCAGCACTGCAGGCCGTGCCTGTTTGATAAAAACCCGGTTCCGTTTTCGGAACCGGGAAGACACTCATGCGGCCTGCCTGCGCCAGTTGAAAAAATCGAAAATCGTCATTTCATCCTCAAGGCAGGAAGTAAACAGTTCGGGATCTTCATATTCTTTGGCATTCAGCAATCTGGCAAGTCCCTGGCTGCGTCCTGCCGGAGTCTTCAGATCGTATTGTGCTCCGTCGGGTGTGATCAGCCATACCGTTTTCCTGCAGCGGTCAATCGCATTTTCGAACATCCGCATCTCTTCATGATTCCTGATCGTCATCTGAAACAACTCCTTTCCTTTTCTGATTGTATAATAACAGTCAGAATTTGATAAAGAAAGCTTATTCAGGACAGAAAAAAGCAAGATTCGGACAAATGATGTGGCTGATATTTGCCTTTATACACATAATTGTGATGATTTCTGATGGATTTTTGTCAAAAACTGTTATTTTTCAGACATTCTGTGCTGCTTCTGGTACGTCTTGGGTGTTTGGCCGGTCAGGTCGCGGAATATCTTTCCAAAATAGCTGGGCGAACTGAAGCCGCAGTCTTCGCTGATTTCCAGTACTGTCTTGTTCGTTTCCCGCAGCGCTTTTGCGGCCATACGGACCCGAAACTGAGTCAGGTGCTCTATCGGTGAAGAACCAATACTCCGGCGGAAACAACGGGTACACTCTCTGCTGCTGACGCCTGCAGAAGCCGCAATCTCTTCCACAGTAATATTTTCAAAATAGTGATCCCGGACATAATCCATCATCAGTTTGATTCGTTCAGAATCTGCCGTATTGCGGATCGGGGTGGCTTTTCTCAGTGTTTCTGTTTCTTTGAACAGCATTCGCCAGAAAAGGCAAAGCTGTGTTCGGATATCCAGCTCATAGCCCTCGGGTTCATCCCGCATCAGTTCAACAGCCTTCAGCACCGCACTGATCATATCCATATGTTCCCGGGTATCCGGATGAACTGCCCAGGCCTGAAGCGCCGAGCTGCGGCTGACCGGAAGGAAGTATTTATCTTCAAACACACTCCCGTCGGCTCCTGAAAGAAAATCCATACGGAATAAATTTGCATACAAACGAGCCGGTTCATTCCCGGGAGCATGATACATATGCAGCACGCCTGTATTTACAAACGCTGCATCTCCGGTATTCAGCACATATGACTGATTCTGTGTCCGCAGTTCAACTGTCCCGATGACTACATTAACGATTTCCATGGAAGTATGCCAATGCCAGGGAATACAGCGATCCGCATGTTGTTCCAGATCCGTCTGAATGCAGGCGTAAGGGAAGCCCTTGGATGAATATGGTATATGATCGTGATTGTTCTCATCTGTGTGGAAGCAATTATCCAGCAGCACATTGCTCACCTCGCACGAATTCTCTGATTTAGTATATCAGATTTCGGACACCAGCGAAAGAACCTAAAACGGAGCAGGATGATCATCCTACTCCGACAACACTAATCTTACCTCACTGTTTTTCTTTATTCCTGCGCGTCAAAGTCCGGAGCCCACATCTTATAACCGGCGATTTGTTCCGCGGTGCCGTTATAATAGCGTTTGTTCTTATCCAATGCTGCGATTGCTGGAATCATGCTGATGCTTACGTTCT
>CAZUXV010000225.1:0-4652 GCA_964624445.1 uncultured Oscillospiraceae bacterium
GCGATGACCACCTTTTGCTGATTACCGCCTGAAAGATTTCCCACTGTCTGCATGAATCACATGGCCGTCCTGGTTGACGACCACCAGAAAACCGCCGTTTCCCGAATTTTTGGCAACCGTATCTTTCATCTCGGTCAGATAGAGATCCGAGCCGGCCACGCCCAGCAGCGTCCCGTCCGTGCCGTATACCGGCAGCGCGCAGGTGACGCACAGTTCCCCGGTGCGTTTATCCGTTTCCACGTCGGTGAAGATCAGTTCGCCCTTCTCGGCCGCCTGCCGGTACCAGTACCGGTCCGGAGCGTTATAGGCGATATAGGATCCGTCCTCCCCGATCCAGTTGCCCGGAACGGTGTCGGCCATCAGCGTGGCGCCTTCCGGCAGGGAGAACCATACATTGTCCGCTCCGTACGCGTTGCACAGCGAAACCATCATGCCGGACATGTTGGCGATCACGCCCAGTTTGTCCGCCACGTCTTCCTCGTTCACGCCCTCCGCGAAAAGCACCTTTACAAACAGCTCTCCGTCTTTGGAAGCGTCCGGCCTGGCCCAGGGCATCCGCGGTACGCTGTCCGGTTCCTCCAGCAGTTTTCGGGCGTAGTCTCCGACCATTCGGACCCGGACCGACACGTCCTCGAACATCCCGTCCACCGCCTGCGCTTCCATGTCCGTGATCCGGTCCATGTTTTCCTCGATGACCGTGTTGATGACCGCGTTCGTCGTTCCGGTCATGGAAGAAAGCTGGCGTTCGGTGGTCTCCTCCGTCAGTTTCGCAAGCATATTGCTCCGCGTCAGGGATACAGCAAGGAACACCCCGGCAACAAGCAGCATCGCCGCAAGGATCATGATGACGATCTTGCTCTCGATCTTGCCGGAGGGCTGCTTTTGATTGCTTTTCAATAATGTCACCCCGTTGTCCGGCCTTCATCCGGAACCTTTTACTTCCTCATATCATATCATTTTGCTTATTCCAGCACAATCTCTTCCCCGGCGGGAACGATCAGCCTGTTCGGCACATCGAATTGCTCGGCCCGCTTCTGGTCAAACAGCTTGCCCGGAACCATATGGTACGGAATGCTGTGCTTTGCGTTGACGAGCTTTGCGCAGGCGATCGCCTCGTCCATGTCCATATTGTATATTCCGTCACAGACGAAGAATGCGTAGTCGATATTCCGCTCCGCCAGCTCCGCCATCTGTTCCGTGGTGGACGTATCGCCGGTTGCGTAGACGGTCATGCCGCCGGAAAGGGTGATCACCCACCCGACGCATTCCTTGATGTTGTGGTTCCGGTTATTGCCGGCCTGAACCGCTTCGACGGTGGCAAAACCCAGGTCAAAGGTCTTGTATTCTCCTTTGACCAGCGCTTCCTTCCAGGTAATCACCTGGCAGCCGTCATTCCGGTTTTTGATCTTCTTCACCGCGGTATGGTCCTGGTGTCCGTGGGTAACCAGGATCAGATCGGCGGGAAGATCGTAGCCTTCGCCGGCATAGGGATCAACATAGATCACCTTTCCTTCAGCGGTGACGATCCGCAGGCTTCCGTGTCCCTGGTAAAGCAGCCGGTGTTCTCCCTGCCCTCCTTCGGCCAGGGCGGACCCGCAGCCCAGCAGGAGCAGTGAAAGGGACAGGATACCGCACACAGTTCTTTTCATGATTTCAATCCTCCGTTCATTTTTGATCGCAAACCAGTTTTTCCTTTGCCTCATGTTTCATCCGTTTGATATGCCATTCCCGGCTGAGCGCCTCGTGCCGGTCCTCATAGGCCTCCATATAGACCAGCTTTACCGGCAGCCGCGACCGGGTATACTTTGCCCCATGCCCGCTGTTGTGCGCCGCCAGCCTGGCTTCCGGATCCGTTGTCCAGCCGCAGTACAGGCTCCCGTCCGCGCACCGGAGCAGATAAACATAGTTCAATCCCATTTCACCCGTTCTTCGATCTTCCGGACCAGCGCTTCCAGCCCGGCCTTGTCCTCCGGCGCGAACCGGTCCTTCACCGGGCTGTCGATATCCAGCACCGCCCGGACCCGGCCCGCCTCCCGGATCGGGATCACGATTTCCGATTCCGACGCGCCGTCACAGGCGATATGCCCCGGAAACTGATGCACGTCCGGCACGACCACCGTTTCATTCCGAAGGGCCGCCGTCCCGCAGACGCCCTTCCCCAGATCAATATGGATGCATGCGGGTTTCCCCTGGAAAGGACCCACCACCAGCCAGCCATCCCTCATCAGATAGAAACCCGCCCAGTTCAAATCCGGAAGCATGTTCATAATCAGCGAAGAAATGTTGCTGAACGCCGCCGCATACCACGGTTCCGCCTCCAGCATCCCTTCCGCCTGATCGGTCAGTATTCTGTAATCCATCTCAATCTCCCAATGTTCCCTATGAGAAACAAACCAATAACAAACATATATCCAATCATTTTCTTCTGAACCTATCAGCATCGTACCACATCCGGCACCCCTGCACAACCCTCACCGCTTCATAATACCTCATTTGCGCGGCAGAAGCAGATACAACTTGAACCTTTCTATGAGAATCATGGAATAAACCTCCTTGCAAATACGTTCAGATAGTATAAAGACCGAATTCACATTCGGTTCACGATACAGACACAGAGAAGCAGTATGCTTTGAACATAGGATGAGCACGTTATATTCATTATTGAAGGAGGCAGTAGAAGTGTTTGCGGATAAAATCCGGGAATTACGCTTATCCCGGAACCTGAGTGAAGCGGCACTGGACGAAATATTCGGCCTGATGCGCGGAACAATTGCCAACTGGGAGCATGGCTTTTCCTATCCGGATGAGGAGTTAATCGACGATATCGCCCAATACTTCCATATTACCCCGTCAGAACTGATCGGGGCATGAGGGATATAAATAAGAACAAGAAGGGGAACGGAGAAAGCCCCTCTTGTCATACATACAGGCGCCCTGTAAAGGAAACGCTCAGGAGCTGCAAAGCAGTTGCCGTGCACGGCAATATACTCTTGACGAAACCAATACAGGGTGCCAACTTTTATATCTTATTTTCATCCATCTGCGTATCCGGATAACCAAGCCTTTAACCACAACTGGCCGAACCTCCAATGTTTCAGAATTCTGTAACAATCTCATTTCTGTTTCATGATATAATACGCTGATGCGGTTTGGGCATCAGGGACTTTTATTTTATACGTCATTATTGATACTTCCCCGCCCTGCCGCGTCAATAAACGCTCTTGAACCAAACGGAAGGAGGCATTCATGAGCAATCTTGACGCGCTTTCAGTCTGCGAAAGACTGGAAGCTGACAAATCGCTTGCCACCCTGTTCGATATCCTCCGGGATTACGGGGACGCGCCTGCGGCCCTGTGGCTGAAGGGAGAACAGGAACTGTCCTGCACCTACGCGGAGATGGCGCTCCGGGCGGATGACTACGCCGCCTGTATCGCGCAGCTCGCGCCGGAAGAGGGCTGGATCGGCGTCGCCGTGGACACCTGCCACGACTGGCCGAGCCTGTACTGGGGCGTCATGCGCTCCGGCCACAACGCCCTGCTGCTGGACGCGTCCGCTCCGGATAACGTGATCCAGGGCCTGCTGGAAGAGGCAAACTGCCGCCAGATTATCTCCCGGAAACCCCGGGCCCTGGCCGGCAACGTCCGCCAGATCGATTTCAAAGAGATCAGGGAAGCGCCGCGGGCCATCGGTTTCACCCCCGTGTGGGGCGAATATACCGCCATGTGCACCAGCGGCACCACCGGCACCAGCCGGATCTTCGCCTACAACGGCACCGCCGTGTGCGAACAGGCGCTCAACGCCCTGACCCTCTACAACGTCAACCGCCGCATCATTCATCCGGACAACCGCGGCCGCAAGACGCTGGCCTTCCTGCCCTTCCACCATGTGCTGGGCTTTATGGGCAACGTCATCCTGGCGCACTTCATGGGTACGGCCAGCGTTTATCTGCAGGACCGCACGCCCAATTCCATCATCAATACCTGCCACCATTTCCCGCCGAACCTGCTGATCATGGTGCCCCTGGTAGGCAACAGCCTGGTCCGTTCCGTGGAAAAGGGCCTGAAGAAAGAGAGCAAGGCCAGGCGCAGCGCGTTCCAGTCCCTCAAGGCACTGTCCCTCACACGCCAGACCCTCTCTCCGGAAGCCGGCCTCGCCTGGGCGCAGGAAAAGGCTTTCGCCTCCCTGAATGAAAAGCTTCTGGGGACCGAAGTGGACGTGATCATCCTCGGCGGCAGCCATACGCCGAACGAGACGCTCCGTACCCTGAACGCCCTTGGTTACTATACCGTCACCGGCTACGGCATGACCGAAACCGGTATCAACGGCTTTGAAACCGGCATGGACCTGAAGCACCGGCTGAACGGCTCCGTCGGCAAGCCCCTCTCTTCCGCCGAGTACCGCATCGTTCCCGAAAAAGAGGGCGAGAAGACCGGCGAACTGCAGATCCGGGGACCCGGGATCCATTCCGCCCGCGTCGTCCACGGCGAGCTTCTCCCGCCTGACACGCTGGCCGGCGGCTGGCTGCAGACCGGCGACATCGCCCAGATCGACGCCACCGGACGGCTGTATATCCGCGGCCGGCAGAAAGACGTCATCATCAATTATTTCTGCCTGTTCTGTTTGGAGGAGGTATTTATCAAATGGACGACATT
>CAZUXV010000226.1:0-4643 GCA_964624445.1 uncultured Oscillospiraceae bacterium
CCGGTCGCCCAGTGTCATGGCTTCCGTCTGGTCGTGGGTCACGTAGATGAAGGTGGTGTCCAGCTTCTGGCGCAGGAGGATGATCTCCGCACGCATCTGGTTGCGTAGTTTGGCATCCAGGTTGGACAGCGGCTCGTCCATCAGGAAAACCTTGGCGTTCCGCACCATGGCGCGGCCGATGGCTACGCGCTGGCGCTGGCCGCCGGACAAGGCCCGGGGCTTCCGGGTCAGGTACTCGGTGATGCCCAAAATCTGAGCTGCGTTGGTAACCCGCTCATAAACCTCGTCCTCAGGCACCTTTTTCAGCCGAAGGCTGAAGGCGATGTTGTCATATACGGTCATGTGCGGATACAGCGCGTAGTTCTGGAAGACCATGGCGATATCCCGATCTTTGGGCTGCAGGTCGTTGACGACTTCGCCGTCAATTTCCAGGGTGCCGTCGGAAATATCTTCCAGGCCGGCAATCATTCGCAGGGTGGTGGATTTACCGCAGCCTGAAGGCCCGACGAAGACCACAAATTCCTTGTCCCTGATATCTAGATTGAAATCATGAACCGCCGTAACTTTATTATCATAAATCTTTTTGACATCTGTCAGTTTAACGCTTGCCATTTCAGCAATTCTCTCCTTTCACTCTTTCCGCAGGCTCAATCATCGCGACTGTCCACCAGGCAGCTCGCTCGTTTCGCTTGAATTCAGATCTGTCGAAATATGTTCCACCGAAGGCCGACAGATCTTCATCCCTTGACAGCTCCGCCCGTTACACCCTCTACATAGTACTTCTGCAGGAAGAGGAAGAGGATTGTTACAGGCAGAGCGACCAGCACGCCGCCTGCACAGAACATGGTGTAGCAGTTGGAAATCTGATCTTTGTTCAGCCAGTCGTACAGACCGACAGCTACGTTTTTGCCGGCGGAAGTACCGAAGGCGATATATCTTGCGAACACATAGTCGCCCCAAGGCCCCATGAAAGCGGTCAAAATCGTATAAATGACGATTGGCTTGGAAAGGGGAAGAATAATCTTGTAAAGGATTTGCGCCCTTGTGGCGCCGTCAATTCGGGCCGCTTCATCCAGCGACATTGGGATGGTGTCGAAGAAGCCTTTCGATACATAGTAACCCATGCCGGAGGAAGCCACATAGACCAAAATCAAGCCGGGAACCGCGTTGGCCTGGGTCAGGCCCAGATCCTTCAAGACGCGGTAGAGAATGATCATGGAAAGCATGCCCGGGAACATGCCCAGAATCAGCATGAACCGCATCAGCGGCTGCCGCATCTTGAAGCGGAAGCGGGAGAGCGTATAGCTCATGCACAGAACGATGATCGTTTGCAGGACGGCGGTCACCAGGGCGGCAATGAAGGTGTTGGTATACCACCGGGGGAAATCTGTCTGGAATAGTTTGGTATAGTTATCAGTGCCCCAAACCTTCGGCAGGACATACCCCACAGGGCCGCTGTTTTCCACGCGGAAGGATTGCAGCACGATACAGACGAATGGAATCAGCCAGATGATGCTGATGACAATCAGCAGAACGTGAATGGACGTGTTGGTGATCGCACGGGAGGTTTTCAAACCCATGTGACGTTTTGCGGTTGCTTCACTCATCACCGGAAATCCTCCTCATTCTTAATACTCGGCAGCAAATTGTAAACAATCAGTGAGATCAGGGCGACTACCACGAAGACCAGAATACCGATGACCGAAGCCAGATAATACTTGGATTCGGCACCGGTCGTGATCTTGAACAGCCAGGTGATCAGCAGGTCTGTATAGCCCACGTTGCCCGATGCTGATGAGGCAGCGGCATTCGTGGGTGCTCCGGCTGTCAGCAGGTAGATTACGTTGAAGTTATTCATGTTGCCGGTGAAGCTTGTCAGCAGATACGGTCCTGTGACAAAAAGCATATATGGCAGAGTTATTTTCTGGTATTGCTGCCAGCCGGAAGCGCCGTCAATCTTAGCGGATTCATACAGATCTGCCGGGATGTTCATCAGAATACCGGTGGTGATCAGCATCAGGTAGGGAATACCGATCCAGATATTAATCAGGATGACTGTAACCCTCGCCAGCCACGGCCTGCTGGCATCCCCGAAGAAGTCAATGGCCTGATCGATCCACCCCATGTCCATCAGAAAGCCGTTGATCAGACCGTTCTTGGCAAACATTTTCGATACATACAGCAGAGAAATAAACTGCGGTATCGCGATGGTCAGCACCAGAATAGTCCTCCAGCCTTTTTTGAACTTAATCCCCTTCTTGTTGATGGCCATAGCCACGAACATGCCCAGGAAATAGTTTGTGAAGGTGGCGAAGAAAGCCCAGATCAGCGTCCAGATCAGCACCTCACCGAAAGTGGCGGCATAGGACTGGGTACCGCCGGCGCCGCCGGTCCATGAGAGCATGGTGTTGAAATTGTCCAGGCCGACCCAGGTAAACAGGCTGTTAGTGTAGCCGTTGTGGGTTCCGTCATAGTTGGTAAAGGCTACCAGAATCATGAACAGGATCGGCAGAACGGTGAACATGATGATTCCGGTCATAGGCAGGGCCAGAAGGGTTTTGTGGAACTGATCGTCCACGATGGAATGCAGGTCCTCTTTTCCGCT
Organism: uncultured Oscillospiraceae bacterium; assembly: GCA_964624445.1. GTDB lineage: Bacteria > Bacillota > Clostridia > Christensenellales > Aristaeellaceae > Aristaeella. The sequence goes on from CAZUXV010000226.1 coordinate 2,606, forward strand.
CTTGAGCTTCTTCCCGGAAGCCAGAATCTTCTCCGCCATCTTGTTCTGCCTGATATTTACGCGCCAGGTGTAAATAAAGGCGATGATGAAAAAGATCGTCAGCACGCCGTAGAGCAGGATCTGGAAAGAGTTGTCATGATAGGTGGTGGTATAGGCGTCCAGGATCTCGTTGTATTCCTCAGAGGGGCCGACCTTACCCAGAGACGGCAGCATACTCAGCCAGTAACCGCCGGACAGGATCATGAACGCGATAAAGACAATTTCAAACAGCAGAAACAGCAGTCCCCGCAGAATCTGCCCCCGGGCTATATTGCCGAAGCCCATCACGAAGAAGGAAAGCTTGGTTTTCCAGTCTCCGTGAATAAAGGTGTTCACAGTGTCGGCGATTTCGGTGCCGACAGTTTTTCCGCCCTTCTTGATGAATTCCCAGATCTTCAGGAATAATCCCAGGATCGCTTTGGGAATCCCGGTGAAGAAGCGGCCCAGCTTGTACCCGAATTTCTGTCCCTTGGACAGTTTCAGGAACTCCAGATCACTGAGTTGTGACATATCCGTGATCCACTCCTTTCCCGTAGAAAAAATTGGGAAAACCGGAGCCGAAAATGCTTCAGCTCCGGCCGTGTTGGCTACAACCGGTGACCGACGGGGCGGTCAATGGTTGTGATTACTGGGCAACGAGCTCAACGGTGGTGGCGGCTTCGTCGAAGGAAACGACGTAGACGCCGTCTGCTTCCACCTTGACGTTGTCAGCGGGGAAGTTGTTGTCCCAACTCAGGCCCTGGCGAACTTTCAGCTCATCACCAGCCTTGAGTTCCATCAGCCCGGACTTCCAGACGCCGTCATCACCCTTAGTCATTTCAAAGTCTTTATCCCAGTTGGTTCCGCAGATAGAGCCGATAACGGTCCATCCGTTCTTTACTTCATCAGACAGGGTAAAGAGGGCGGCAATCTTGTTGTAGTAATTATCGAGGGCAGCCTGAAGACCGGCTTCATCCGTCGCAGCCTTGACATCCTCGCCGATTACCTTGGCGATATCCCACCAGGAGCCGTGGATCTGGCCCTGAGGTACAGAGTAGGGAGCCTGCGCGATCAGAGCAGCCAAGCCGGGGTTGGCCTGCACGGCTTCGGAAGCCTGATCCGCCACGTTGGAGGGACCCCAGGACAGCGCTTCGAACCGCTCCATCTGGGCCTTTTCACCGGTCAGGTACTGCGCCAGTTTGTGCAGTGCAGCGCCCTTCACGGCATCGACCTGGGGCTTGACGCCCATCAGCTTGCAGCCGTTGAAGGAACCGAGGTGATACTCGACGCCGTCTACTTCGAAGGAAGGCAGGTCGGTAACGCCCATATTGTCTCCCAGGATACTCTTGACGGCTTCGAAATCCCAGGTACCGCTGACCACGATGGCCGCGCCCTGGTTGAACTGATCCGCGCCGCCGGCGCTGAGGTGGAAGGGAGAATCAACCAGCTTCTTCAGGCCCTTCGCAGCAATCAGACCTTTATCGCTGTTGAAGGTATCATCCACGGAGATGAATTCGCCGGAATCGTCTGTCTGCCAAACGGAGTGGCAACCGGTGGCAAAGAAGAAGGAGGCCAGGTACCAGGCAGAGGTCTGCTGCTCGAAAGCGAAGTACTTCTGGGCAGCTTCGCAGTCAGCAATCAGCTTTTCGAGGGAGTCGACATCTTCATCCGGGATGATGCTCTTGTCATAATACATGAAATAGCCGTTGTCCGCGGTCATCGGATAGGCGTACAGAGTGTCACCGGAGGTGGCAGCGGCCACGGTGCCGGCGTCGTTATTGGCAATGACCATTTCAGCAGCTTTGGTGCCAAGCTTGGCCAGGGCGCCGGCTTGCACCAGACGGGCAAACTGGTCCTGGGCGAAGCAGAAGATATCACCGCCGGCTTCCACGTCGGTGATCATCTGGGTTGCAGCATCCGCTTCGGATACGGCTTCGATGGTGGCGTTGAACTTAATGCCGTCCTCATTGGAGGCATTGAAGTCTTCAACCTGCTTTTTGGTCAGCTCTACCGCGTTCTC
>CAZUXV010000227.1:0-4628 GCA_964624445.1 uncultured Oscillospiraceae bacterium
CGCGCGGCGATGATGGTGTCCGCCGAACAGCAGATTTCCCAATGACAGAATCCCCAGCAGCCGAAGCATTTTCTTCCTCCTCCGTCTCCGGTGCTCCCTGCACCGTGGTGAAAGCATATCACCGTTCAACGGCGGAATACAGGACGCGCTTCGAAAGATAGCGCTGTTTATTTCTCTCTCCGCAGGAAAAATATCCCCGTGTCCTTCTGTTTCAAAGGTCCATTCCCATCAGCAGATTACAGTTCGCAGATCAGTTTTACTTTCAACGACCTTTTCGTCAGAAATTCGGCATTCTCGTCCATGGATGACCTTGGATGCTGACAGACATCAACGCCTGCGGCAATCGGTTCATCAATCATATACAGATACCATTTTTGTCAATGCCAACCAGATCCATTACAGTATGTCGGTGGACGGCGAAACCGCCACCTACGTCATCTTCGTGGTGAACCCGAGTATCCTGAACTCATCCGTCGCGGTGGAGATGAAAGCCGTTCTCCCCGTTATCAGCAATCCGAACCTGCCTTATATGCGTTTCAGGAACATCAATGAACATACCAGCGACGTCTACCAGATCATTACCAGCCTTCCGGACATTCGGCGTGATCCCTTCCGGATTACCAAAAAGCTGTTTGAGTTCTGGGAGATCATCCTGCTCCAGAGCACCACATTCGGCATTCTGGATGAGGACATGCAGGTCGATATGCATACCCGGGCCTTCAAGGCCATGATGTCCTATATCCAGCAGCAATATCACAATCCCGTCACGCTGGATGATATCAGCGCAAGCAGAAATGTCAGCATTTCCCTTTGCAACCGGATTTTCCACAGATACACGGGAGAGAGCCCGGTCAAATACCTGGTGGATTTCAGGCTGCGGAAAGTGGCCGAATACCTGCGGACAACCACCCTCTCCCTGTCGGAAATCGCACAGAAGTCGGGTTTTAACGGCACCAGCTATATGGCGGAGATGTTCAAAAGAACCTTCGGCGTTTCTCCCACAGTCTACCGGAAAACCCCTCCGGAGCAGGATGCATCCGTATCCGGGGATTGACCGGGGATCCACAGATCATCTATCGGAACAAAAGTCGCTGCACAGCAGCATAAAAAGAACTCCTGATCTCTCAGGAGTTCTTTTTATGCGGGAAACAGCGCTTGAATTCAAAGGATATACCGAATCAATACCCGTAACCTCTGTGGTTGCGACTGTCAACAGGAGTTAAGGGAGGTCCGGGAACCGTTCCCGGGGTGGAATCGGGTGTCAGTGTATCGTTTTCTGGGAGATCGCTGTGATATCCGCCAGCAGCCAGTCTTCGGACTTTCTGCCGATCTGGGCCTTGCAGAAGGGACATTCCGCGAAGGCGGCGATATCCAGCTCCGCGCCGCAGTTCGGGCAGTGTGTCTCATCCATGGCCTTTTTCCCCGATACGGATCCGTACGGGCGCTGCAGGGTCCAGACATAGTTCATTCTGTGGCGTGTATTCGGCGTTCCCTGGATGTTCTCTCCCAGCCGGTTGGTCACCCAGACATTATACTCAACAAGGATCTCTACAGACAGCTTTTCGACGGCCTTCGTACGCTCGTAATCCTGAACGGCAACCCGGGAAAAATGGATATCCCGTACGTGCGTCGTCTCCCCGCGCTGGTTCTTCATTTGCAGCTGGGTATTGAACCGGTTCCATGTATCCGGCAGGAATCCGTACTGCACCGGTGTAATGTCGCCTTTTTCCCAGGCTTCCTGCATCCTTACGAACAGGCGTTTGCACCAGTCGGTCAGTTCCTGCTCGTTGTAAGCGGGATCCTGCCGCCTGAAATCAGACATGCGGGCCTGTTTCATAGCCCAGGCGCGTTCCCGTTTTTTAGCTGAGATACGCTCCAGCAGCTTTACGAAGAGGAACCTGAATCCAAAGATCACCCCAAAGAACAGGAGAACGAATACGAGTCCTTTACCGTCGCCGGAACTGCTTCCGGAGCTGTCCCGGTAGCTGCCCGAATCGCTGTCGTAGCTGCTGCCCCACGAATCCGATCCGCCGTAATCCGATCCTCCGTAATCCGATCCGCTGTCAAAGTCCCCGAAACCGAGTCCCGCCTGCAGCGGGAGCAGGACAACGGTGACGGTGAGCAGCACGGCCAGAAGCAGCAGGATGATTCTTTTTCTGTTCATCTTTTTCTCCTCCGAAAGACATTTTCCGTCTGTGCCGGGATGCCGTTCAGCGGTCTTCCCGCTGGGCGCTGATGCTGTCCACGGTCCAGGTAAAGTGTCGGACCTGCGCCAATGCTCCGCAGAAAGGACACTTGGCTGATTTATACAGGGAGAGCGGTGATCCGCATCCCGGACAGCTGACGGATACCGCGCTGCCCTCCGCGGGGGTCAGCGTATTCACGGGACGGCTCAGCGTCCATACCTCGCACCAGAAAGTCTCCGCGCCCCCGGCAACCGTTTTTCCGCTGGACATGCGGATCTCCGTGGGGCGGGTGCGCGTGTATAAATGGCAGAGCAGTTTTTCCCTGCCGTTCTCCGTTCCCCCGTCACTCAGGCTGCTCTGCAGGATTGCCGGGCGGACATCCTGCATGACGCGGCCAGTTCTCCTGGCCTGCCGGATCAGGTTCTCCTGCGCCTCGTACAGTTTCGGGGAGAAATACGGTTTCAGGGGCTCCAGATCGCCCGTGATCTTTGCCAGGCACAGCTGCATCCACAGGTTCTTGACCCGGTTGATCACCGTTATTCCGTCAAACAGCGGATCGTTCGGAAATGATGGATTCATATAGTATCCCCCCGATATCCGTAATACAGTTTTTTCCTGTTGCGGATATTATACCACGAACCGCTTCCCTTGGAAACACCGGAGACGCATGCAGGCGTGGCATGAGACCGTTTGCATCTGCCTTTCAGATCGTAAAACTTTCCGTTTTCAGATCGCAGTAGTATCTTCCGTTCTCAGCGGTAAATCTCAGGACACAGTAATCAGGATCGGTGACCCCGCCCTTATAAAACATTGTATCGCCTTTGCGCCAGATCATATCCTTTGTCGCCTGGTCTGTCAGCACTTCCATTCTGCCTTTCAGCATCACGCCTGTGTATTTGATCAGGCCTTTATGATAGAAATAAATGCAGGCATTCGGATTATTCATATACTGTTTTACTCTCATGGAAGAAGTATTTGTCGAGAAATAAAACCGGTGCAGACCATTCGTTTTTCTGGGCCTCAGCATCGCTTTCACATTGGGAAATCCTTCTTCGTCAACGGAGCAGATAAAAGCAACCTTTTGTTTCCTGATAAATTCCGTAACAGTCCTGTTGTCCATATTTGATCCTCCGTTCCTTCCGGATTCAATCTTCTGTCGGAAAAGCTGTCATTTCACTTTGCTGTAAAACTCCCTGCCATCATACCCCAAAGCCGAGCCGCGGGCAAATAAAAATCCCGGCAGCGTGACGCCGCCGGGTATATGAATACATTCCAGCCGTTTCCGTTATTCCGGCTTACAGGATTTCCTCCAGCTTATCCAGGAAAGCCTGCTCCCCAAACGTGTTGATTTTGAAGAACATTGCCTGGGATCCGCCGGAAGTGATCGCGCTGAGACGGATCTGTCCGTCCGGTCCCTGGAACAGCGTTATGCTCAGGGAAACACGGTTGTTTCCGATCATGCTGTAACGCTCAAACACGCGCACGGAGCAGCGGCAGCTGCCGTCTGAAAAATCGCTTTTATCTTCCAGAGAGGCGGACACGCTTCCCCGCATGATTCCCTGCTCGATCCTGTCCAGAATTTCATCAAAACTGCCCTGCAGCACAGTTTCCATTTTTGCCACCGCTCACACCTTCTTCACTGTCAAATTCATTCCGTACTGTCTTTTTCTGACTGAAGAACAGAAAATATATCGCGATACCGATCAGGAGTCCGGGCACCAGATCGCTGTGTACTTTGCTGAGGATAATCAGGAAAGCCGGGAAGGCCAGAAAGATCAGATACAGCACAACCCATTTCATCCATTTTACAAAATCCGTAAACATGACGCTCACCTCTCACCCGCAGCATTCCTCTTCTTCAGCCAATAATACAGCACCAGGCCGATTACCATGCCGATCACAAGGCCTTCGCCGGAAAAGACTTCGCCGAGCATGAACGCCGCGCCGGAGAACACCGCTCTGATCACCACTCCGATCACATTGATCACGGCCACAACCGCATACAGGCCGAACAGGATTCCGATAATTGCTCCGAACATTTCAGTGTCCTCCTTTCATCAATTCCGGTGATCCTCTCACCGTGATGAAAGCATAACACCGTCACCGTCCGGAATACAGGACGGGCTCCGAAAAATATAAGACGCTATCCGCCCTCCCGCGGAAAAATAATGACCGTGCTTACAGTAATGAAACGCACAAAAAAGAGCCCTTGATTATCAAGGGCTCTTTGGTGCGGGAAACAGGACTTGAAATTGTTGTTGTATGATTCCCGCCTCTCCTCCATGTTCCCAGATCGTTTAATATCAACGCTTTCACGTTTCTGAACATTCCTCGTTTTTCCCATCCCATCCCAAACGGTGAGGGATTTCTGAGGGATTATTCCATCATTCTCCGGCGGGGAAACACGTATGCCCTGATCATAGGTCTGCCTGTAACGGTCAA
>CAZUXV010000228.1:0-4607 GCA_964624445.1 uncultured Oscillospiraceae bacterium
ACTTGGTTCTCTCTTTGCTTTCCCTTTCTGTTACCTATGTATTGTACTCATACAAAGGCACAAGAAAAAAACAAAAAGCACACAAGAAAAAGCAAAATCTTATCGGCAACTGATCAAAATATGATGCTACTCAAATCCAACCATAACACGGGCCGTATGCAAACATTCTCCGTCGTCACATCATCTTCAGTACGGCTGCCGTTTGTTCCGATACGTGATGCTCTTGTTGAAGCGCTGCCTGGTGATCTGAGCCACCACCAACAGCTGAGCTGCGCACCTTCTCCGGCATCTTTTGCAAGCGCGCCACGGGCAATCGCATAATCTGTCGGGATGCACATTCTGTTCTGAGCATCGGCCAGATATGCTTCTGCCTCCTGATAGCTTAGCAGAAACACATTGTCAGTTGTATTGTTGCCGCCGCTGATTCCCCAGGCGCTGTTACCCTGCCGGAGACTGTTGTCAACTTCTTTTCTCAGGATCGCTTTCTGTTCTTCCCCGCTGAAGGCGTTTGTATAAAAATCTTGATTCAGCCAGGCGCGCAACGTACACGCTTGCCAGTTTACATGCGCGTTTTTCTGATTGTACGGCCGACAATCCAGTCCATACCTGCTGATCACTAATGCTTGATTTTCTTCGTCAACAGCAAGTACGATCCATTCGATCGGTTCACTGCCATTTTCTTCATTATTGTCCTGTTCATATGTTCCGAGGATGATCACGTCGCCAGGATTGATTCTGTATGAGATAAACGCCTGTTCTGTACGTAGGATTTCCTGAGCATCTTCCCTGTCCTGAATTTCAGTCAGCAATTCATAAGCCGAGCCATAATTACCGGCAGTAATATACGTTTTTGCTTCTTCAAGCACAGCTTCTTCATATCTGGATTGATTTCCGGCCGTCCTGAAATTTTCTTTCGCCTCGGTATATTTCCCAGCTGCAAATTTGGATTCGCCTTCCAGATTCCAGATCTGCGGTATTTTCTCGTCCATTCCGATCGTTGTATATATTTCCCGAGCCTCTGAATACAATCCCACCAATGCGTCATATTCCGCTTCAGCAATCCAGGTTTCTGTGATTTTGTTTTCGTCCCCCACTTCTTTGAAGCATGCTCTGGCCTTCTCGTAGTTTCCGGCTTCCAGGGCTTGATTCCCCTCTTCAAACCGGGAAGATAAATACTTTTCTTCAGCTCCCGGGTAGTCGGCAGCGGTAGCAAACATCTCAGCAGCTTTCTCGTATTCTCTGGTGTTCATAAGTTCCTCACCGTAATGAAAAAAAGCTTCTTTTTCTCTGTCCTTTGTTAGTGATGGATCTGTGATTCGGCTGTAATAAGATACCGCATCACTATATGCCTGATTGTCCAGCGCGTTTTCAGCCCGGATCCAGAAACTCATCTGCCTTGTATATTCTGCTTCCTGATGGTTGCCTTCACGGTCGCATATGGCTATGATTTCATCGATCTGCTCTATTGTGTTAATATGTCTCCGCGCTTTCACAAAGCATTGAACAGCTTCACTGTAGTCTTTCTGATCCTTAAGCATAACCGCCTGACGATAACAGCATTCAAGCCACCGTTTCGGGCTGTCAAGGTAATCGCCACACAATTCATACAGTTCAGCGGCTCCCTGATAGTCCGATGCCGTTTCATTAATGCGTCCGATCTGATAACGGCAACCCGTAATCATTATATCGGCATCGCGGTAGCCTGCCATTTGTTCCCTTTCAAGACTTGCCAGCGTTTCCTGGTACTCTCCCTGCGAATACATCTTTGCAGCCAATTCATACTCGCAATCTTTCAGCAGCAACAAACTGTCTTCATATCCGTCCAGCTTCTCGAGTTCAGTTTTCGCTTTCTCATAAGCACCGGATTCCATAAGTCTCTTTGCTTTTGCGTATTCCGCTTTCCGAATCATTTCCTTCGTATTATCGGAGTCGCCAAGCGCTGAGATCACCTGAATATACTGGTCATATTCTTCCTGTTCAAAAAGCTGGTCAGACCATAACATATAGTTTCTGATACGTTCCTGTCTGGCGTCCTGATAGTCGCCGACACAGTCGTATGCGGAAACAGCCAGTTCATATTTCTGTTTTTCTGACGCAGCCGCTGCAATCTCATAGATAATTCCTGTAGTTCCGTCATGTGTTGTATCATTTTGTAAGATTTCAAGGGCCGTCTCTAGATCTCCTTCATAAAACGCGGATATGCCAGCAGTATACATTTTTTCACTGCTGTCCTGATAATCCGGACATCTGGAAAACTGAACCGCCGCCGCGGTGTATTTGTTTTTCTCGAGCAGGAACATCCCGTAATGATAACGGCATGCGTCAATTCTGTCCCAATCCTGCAGCGATTCATAGACAGCGAGCGCCTCAGTATAGTGGTTTTCCTTTTCATACTTTTCGGCTTTATCGAGCATGCACTGTATTGCAAGCTCATCTGCTCCGCCGTAAGTACCAAGAGCAGAGAACTGCTGTCTGGCTTCATCAAACAATTCGTCTGCTTTCAGTTTTTCTGCGGCGGCAAAGTATTCTTCATATTCATTTTGGTGGGTCCGGTAGTCTTCATCCATTTCGCTGTAGATCAGCCATGCGCCGGCATAATCGCCATTATCAAACAGTTCGTCTGCTTTTAGCCTTTCCAGTTGTTCCTTGCTGTCCTTATAGTAATTCAAAGCCGTAAAGATCTGCGCAGCTTCGTCGTATCTTCGTTCTGCCGCCAGATCCATCGCTTTTCTGTAACTGCATTCCTGTACCAGGACGCTACTGTCTTTATAATCCAATTCAGAAAAAAGAGCAGCTGCTTCATCATACTTTTTTTCATCAAGCAGATCGGTTGCTTCAAGATAGGCGCAGTCCTGGATCAGTTTCGGGCAGTCTTTGTATTCACCAAGGCCAACAAGTATCTCCCGGGCTTGATCGTATTGTTTTTGTTCAATGAAGTTTATAGCGTTCGTGTATTGTTCCTGATAATATTCAGCATGCGTCTGATATTGTTTGTCTAATGTGTCATATAATTCGCTGGCCGCGGCTAAATCGCCTGATTCATACAATGCGTCAGCCCGTACCTTCATAGCCAGTGATGCGCTGTCAAGATACTTATCCAGTTGAATATAGATCTTTTCAGCACTTTCATATTGTTTCTGTGCTGTCAGTTTTGCTGCCAGCGCGTATACGGTCTGGTAACAGTTTTCTTCTCTCTCCTTGCTGTCTCTGAAAGATCCGGCGTCTTTATAGTTCTCCGCCGCAATCAGATACTGATCAACCTGTTCCGGACCGCCTGCAGCGGCTTTTGCTTCATTTTGCCTGGCAGAGTAGTAAATGTACATCTTACCGCTGTCACGATAATCATCCAGAGAGCTGAAAAGACTGGCAGCCGTGTCAAATTCACCCTTTTCACCCGCATCAAGTCCACGGCAGTATAAGGCAAAATAAACTGCTTTCTCAATGTCTCCAAGCGATTCCATTTCCTCAGCAGCCTCGGCATACCTATGCTGCAGCATAAGGGCTTCAGCAATCTTTTCTTTTTCTTCATATAACTGCGAATCCGATTTTTTGCAGGAAGACATACAAACTGCAATTGCTATCAAAACCAGCATCAAAATAAAATTCTTATTATATTTCATTGCCTTTTTCTCCCCGCCATGTAGCTTTCAAATGTCAAATACTATTGTAATATCATGCCATATTTTGAGTATACCATTCTACCGTCATCACTTCAACATTACAACAAAAAACCGGGAAACCACTCATTCTGGTTTCCCGGGATATAGAATATTCCTTATTTGTCGTAGTTTACAACCTGGCTGAAATCTGGAGCCTTTAGGCTGGCGCCGCCGATCAGGCCGCCGTCGATCTCAGGCTGGGCCATGAGACCTTTGACGTTCTTGGGATTCATGCTGCCGCCGTACTGAATGCGTACTTTGTTCGCGGTGGCTTTGCCGTATTTACGGGCAACCGCTGCGCGGATCACGCCGATGGTCTCATTCGCTTGCTCGTCGGTGGCGGTCAGGCCGGTACCGATGGCCCAGACAGGCTCATAGGCGATAATGATCTTCGCGACCTGCTCCTTGGTCAGGCCGTTCAGGCCGATCAGGGTCTGGTATTCAACCAGCGCGTCGGTATAGCCGGCTTCGCGCTCTTCCTTGTTTTCACCTACGCACATAATGACCTTCAGTCCTGCTTCCACGGCAGCCAGAACACGTTGGTTGACCGTCTTGTCCGTCTCGCCGAAGTACTGACGGCGCTCAGAATGGCCGATAATGACGTATTCCACGCCGCAGGCCTTGAGCATATCAGCGCTCAGTTCGCCTGTGAACGCACCGCTCTTTGCCCAGTGTACGTTCTCGGCACCCAGCTTGATTTTGCTGCCTTTGGCAGCTTCCTTCACCGCCGCAAAATTGACCGCAGGCACACAGACCACGACGTCACAGTTGGCATCCTTTACCAGGGGCTTGAGCTCGGTAACAAGCGCCTTCGCTTCTTCGGGGGTTTTGTTCATCTTCCAGTTGCCGGAAATGATCGGTTTACGCATATTGATTTCTCCTTATTTTCTAAATTGCATTTGGTTGCAGAAGGGGTTAAAGGGAGAGCGGTGCTCTCCCTTTTTGATT
>CAZUXV010000229.1:0-4499 GCA_964624445.1 uncultured Oscillospiraceae bacterium
TCGACCTCCAGCGTGACAGGCTGGCGCTCTAACCAACTGAGCTACCGGGCCGGATTGATGGTGGGAACAACAGGGCTCGAACCTGTGACCCTTTGCTTGTAAGGCAAATGCTCTCCCAGCTGAGCTATGCTCCCGATTTCTGATACCGATGCGTTCCGGACCCGGTTTTCCGCAAGCGGCTTTGTTATCTTATCTTATTCAAATTTGTTTGTCAAGACTTTTTTCTATTCATGCTTTTCTGTTTTTAGTTTATGAAATTGTTATAAAAACGAAATGGAATAAGGTTTTCAATTATGATATAAAATATATGGTGGGTCTTTAAGACGGCACGGGATGCCGACAAGATGCGACCAGCGGTCTTCAGACCGTGGATCATTGTGATCGTAGCTTGCCGTTTTCATGCCGGCAGGCTTTTTCTTTACAGGCCCTCCAATAAAATTACAGGAGGTTTTCCCGTATGAATCTTGTTTACAAGGTCAATGACAAACCGAAGTTCGGACAGCTGATCGTTTTTGCACTGCAGCAGCTACTCGCCATCCTGGCTGCCACGATTGCTGTACCCAGCATTGTCGGTAACGGCATGAGCCAGAGCGCTGCCCTCTTCGGTGCCGGTGTGGGCACCATCGTGTATCTGCTGTTCACCAAATTCAAGAGCCCTGTTTTTCTGGGTTCCAGTTTTGCCTTCCTCGGATCCATGTTTGCCGCTTTCGGCGGCGCCGCCTCAGCGTCTGTCGGTTATGCCGGTCTGATCATCGGTGCAATTTTTGCAGGCCTTGTTTATGTTGTGATTGCAATTGTCGTCAAATTCGCCGGTGTTAAATGGATCGGCAAACTGATGCCGCCTGTTGTCATCGGTCCGACAGTTGCCATTATCGGTTTGTCCCTTGCCGGCAACGCGATCGGTAATTCTTTCGGTTTCGGCAGCCCTCAGGAATCATATACGATGACAGGTGCGCTCTGGGTCAACCTGATCTGCGCCCTCGTTACGCTGCTGACCGTCATCTACTTCTCAGTAAAAGGCAGGAAGATGCTCAAACTCATCCCCTTTATTCTCGGTATCATTGCCGGATATATCGTTGCGCTTATCTTTACGCTGATCGGCAACTCCACCGGCAACGATGCGCTGAAAATTCTTGATTTCAGTGCTTTCTCCGCGATGAAATGGGTTCCTGAATTTACCTTCATTGAAGCTTTCAAAGGTCTCGAATCCATTGACGCCAAATATATCGCAACAATTGCGGTTGCGTATGTTCCGGTTGCGTTCGTTGTTTTTGCCGAGCATATCGCGGATCATAAGAACCTTTCTTCCATTATCGGTCAGGATCTGATTGAAGAACCCGGCCTGCACCGCACCCTGCTTGGTGACGGCATCGGTTCCATGGTTGGCGCTTTCTTCGGCGGCTGCCCCAATACCACATACGGCGAATCTGTCGGTTGCGTGGCTATTACCGGTAATGCTTCCGTTATCACGATTCTTGCCACTGCAATCCTTGCCATTGCAGCCAGCTTCTGCGGCCCGTTCGTTACCTTCCTGAGCACGATCCCGACCTGCGTCATGGGCGGTGTATGTATCACCCTGTATGGCTTCATTGCAGTATCCGGTCTGAAGATGCTCCAGCCTGTGGATCTGAATGATAACCGCAATCTTTTCACAGCTTCCGTGATTCTGATTGCTGGTATCGGCGGTATGACGATGAATATCGGCTCCGTCACGCTGACTGAAGTTGCGTGTGCCCTGATTCTCGGTGTGATCGTGAACATCCTGTTCAATCGTCCTGCAAAGGACAAGGAATGATCCGGATCATTCTGATGAAAGGAATACGGCGGGGTACGTTCTTGTACCCCGCCGTTCAAAACCTATGCAGCTTAAATCCATGATCATGGATGAGTCAGCCGTACTTCGCAGCATGAAGCGTATCACCCATGAGATCATTGAAAAAAATAACGGGGCAAGTGATATTATTCTTCTGGGCATCCACCGAAGAGGCATGCCTCTTGCAGCAATGCTGAAAGAAAATATCCGGAATTTCGAAGGAACAGATGTCCCGCTCGGCAGTATTGACATTTCCCTGTACCGTGATGATCTGACACAGCTTTCCGATCTTCCTGAAACAGGAAACACAGTGATTCCCTGCGATATATCCGGTAAAAAGGTAATCCTTGTGGATGACGTTATTTATACGGGACGTACTGTTCGCGCTGCCATTGAAGCCGTCTTTCATTATGGACGCCCGAAATCCATCCAGCTTGCTGTGCTGATCGATCGCGGGCATCGGGAGCTTCCCGTACGTCCCGATTTTGTAGGCAAAAACATTCCTACCAGCCACAGTGAAGTTGTTTCCGTGATGGTTAAGGAATATGACGGCAATATCGGGGTTGCGCTTTATCAGCTCTGAATATGCCGACTGCTGTTATTTCTTATTTTATTGTTTACAAATGATTGTTTTTTTGCTATTATATACTTCGTTCCGCAAATGAACCGTTTGCTCAGGATACCGACTCTCCGACGATATTCCGGGTTCACGGCAATTGGCGGACGGATTATGCCGTCAATACCGGCAATCAATAAGGAGGATATCCCATGAACAAGGCTGAAATCATCGCCGCCTACGCTCAGCATGAAGGCGACACCGGATCCCCTGAAGTGCAGATCGCTCTGCTTACCGCAAGGATCAACCACCTGAATGAGCATCTGAAGGTCAACAAAAACGACCATCATTCCAATCGTGGTCTGCTGCTGATGGTCGGCCGCCGCCGCAACATGCTCGAGTACCTGAAGAAAACGGATATTGAACGTTATCGTTCCCTGATTTCCAGGCTGAACCTGCGTAAATAATCCAGGTTTTTCCCGGTACCAAGTCGCTTTTTCAAAGCCCGCCGGATGAGTTTTTCTCCGGCGGCTTTTTAAAAGAATTCCCGGAACGCGGAGTATCGTATGTTATCCCTTGAAAATCCCACGGGGTTTTCATATGATAGCATACGGCGCTCCGGAGAACAAATAACAAAGGAGTGAATCGTATGGAATCCAAATCTTACACTATGGATTTTGCAGGACGTCCGCTGACGCTTGAATTCGGCAGATACTGTGAGCAGGCGAACGGATCTGTCTGGGTCCATCTGGGCGACACTGTCGTCATGGTAAATGCCACCATGGCACCGGCGCCCCGTGACGGCGTGGACTTCTTCCCTCTCGCTGTTGATGTTGAAGAAAAACAATACTCAGTCGGCAAGATCCCCGGCGGTTTCATCAAGCGTGAAGGCCGTCCTTCTGAAAAAGCGACGCTTACCTGCCGTCTGATTGACCGCCCGCTCCGTCCCCTGTTTGACAAGGGAATGCGGAACGATGTTCAGGTTGTTGTAACCGTGCTTAGCGTTGAACAGGATGTGCCCCCGGAAATTCCGGCCATGATCGGTTCGTCCATTGCGCTTGCCGTCAGCGATATTCCCTGGAACGGACCGACAGGCGCTGTATTCGTCGGACGGGTAGACGGAAAATTCGTAATCTGCCCCAATGAAGAACAGCGTGCTGCCAGTGATCTGAGCCTGTATGTTGCAGGTACCGAAGAAGCCATCATGATGGTTGAAGCCGGAGCAAAAGAGCTCTCTGAAGAGACCATGCTTGATGCTATTCTTTTCGGTCATGAAGAGATCAAGAAGCTTGTAGCATTCCAGAAGCAGATCATTGCAGAGATCGGTAAAGAAAAACAGGTCGTTCCGCTGATTACAACCGGCGATGACATCAAGGCTGCCGTACGCGCCTACGCTTATGACAAATGCGTCTGGACTTTCGATACATTTGACCGCAAAGAACGTCAGCAGCGTGAAGCTCAGACAAAAGAAGAAACGCTTGCGGCTCTTTCCGAGCAGTTCCCCGAAAGGGAAAGCGAAATTGAAGATGCGCTGTATTACCTGAACAAGGAAGTCATGCGTGCGAAGATTCTGAACGAAGGCATTCGTCCGGACGGACGGAAAGTAACCGAAATCCGTCCGATCTGGTGTGATGTCGGTGTTCTGCCACGCACTCACGGAAGCGCTATTTTTACCCGCGGACAGACCCAGGCCCTGACAGTAACTACGCTTGGCACCGTCAGTGAAGGTCAGACGCTCGACGGTCTCAGCAACGAAGATTTCAAGCGCTATATCCATCATTACAATATGCCTCCGTACGCCACCGGTGAAGCCGGCCGCCTCAAGAGCCCCGGCCGCCGTGAGATCGGTCACGGCGCTCTGGCAGAGCGTGCGCTGCTGCCTGTGATCCCTTCGGAGGAAGAATTCCCCTATGCGCTGAGACTAGTCAGTGAAATCCTTTCCTCAAACGGTTCTTCTTCGATGGCTTCTGTTTGCGGTTCCACACTCAGCCTGATGGATGCCGGTGTTCCGATCCATGCACCTGTCGCAGGTGTGGCTATGGGCCTGATCACTGATAAGGAAAGCGGAAAACTTGCTGTCCTGACAGACATTCAGGGGCTTGAAGACTTCCTGGGCGATATGGACTTCAA
>CAZUXV010000230.1:0-4493 GCA_964624445.1 uncultured Oscillospiraceae bacterium
AAGCTGCGAGAAAGGCAGCTGAAGAGGAAGCCGCAAGAAAGGCTGCCGAGGAAGAAGCTGCGAGAAAAGCAGCTGAAGAGGAAGCCGCGAGAAAGGCTGCCGAGGAAGAAGCTGCGAGAAAGGCAGCTGAAGAGGAAGCCGCAAGAAAAGCAGCCGAGGAAGAGGCTGCGAGAAAGGCAGCTGAAGAGGCAGCCCGAAAAGCAGCCGAGGAAGAGGCTGCGAGAAAGGCAGCTGAAGAAGAAGCTGCAAGAAAAGCGGCTGAAGAGGAAGACGCAAGAAAAGCGGCTGAAGAGGAAGCCGCAAGAAAAGCAGCCGAAGAGGAAGCAGCAAGAAAGGCTGCCGAGGAAGCAGCCCGACTCGCGGAAACGGGCGGCTGGCAGTGTACAGCCTGCAACATCATAAATTCTACGGAAGATCAGTTCTGTACCAGCTGCGGACAAACAAGGCACTGCATCGAGTGCGGCGCGGTCATATCCAGGGACAACACATTCTGTACAGAATGCGGGATCAGGCTGGGAAACTGGAAGTGTTCAAACTGCGGGGCCATCTGCCCGGCCGGAGACCTGTTCTGTATGGAATGCGGAACAAAACGCGATCACTGACTCAAACCGCTGCCGGGGATATTGTTCGAAGCCGGACAGACTGGTACAATTAATCATACAGATCAGAGAGACATCATCACGCGAGGACTGAAATGAGCGACATCAGAGCCTTTTGCCCGCTGTGGGGAGAGTGGGAAGCTGACGCCAAGATGGGCGAGGGCTCTTTTGGCGCTGTCTGGAGAGTCAAACGGAATATCATCGACGGCAAGGTTTTTTATGCTGCTGTCAAACATATATCGATCCCCAAGGATGTAGACGAAATCAACCGGCTGATCGGTGAAGGCATTTTCTCGGATGAGGCTTCCGCAAGGCATTATTACGGCCAGATGCTTCGGTCCATGACGGATGAGATCGAAGCGATGCACATCCTGCAGGGCTATACGAATATTGTGACCTATGAAGATCACAAGATTATCCCCAAGCCGGGCGGAATCGGCTATGATCTGTTCCTGCGCATGGAGCTGCTGACGCCGCTGACAGACCGGATCCGCATGGGCATGAGCGTGAACGACGTGGTGGCCCTGGGCAAGGATATCGCCACTGCCATCCGTGTTCTGTATGCGCATAATATGATTCACCGGGATATTAAGCCCCAGAACATCTTTGTCAACGACATGGGCGTCTACAAGCTGGGCGACTACGGCACGGCCCGGGCGCTGGGAACCGGGGCCACAGCCATGTCCCGGAAGGGCACCTATAACTATATGTCGCCGGAGATCTATAACAGCTGGAAAGCGGATATCAGGGCGGATATCTATTCGCTGGGTCTTGTGTTATACCGGCTGCTGAACGATAACCGGCTGCCCTTCCTGCCGCTGGACCGGCCGGTTTCCGCCGCGGACAGCGACCAGGCTGTGCTGCGCCGGATCTCCGGCGAGAGGATCCCCGCCCCGAGATATGCGGATCCGGAGCTGTCCCGGATTGTCCTGAAGGCCTGCGCTTTTTATCCGCAGGACCGTTACAGAACGCCGGACGAGATGATCCGGGACCTGGAACTGTACCGTACGAAGGGCAATGAACAGCTCCGGGGCGATACCGGCGGCAATACGGATAACAATTCATACGAATTCCGTTTCAGCTCGTCGTCAAAGGAATCAGGCGCTGTGGCCGGGCTGGTGCAGAAGGATCCGGAAAAATCTGTAACGAAGGAACCGGAAAACGTTCCTCAAACCGGAAAAAAGAAAAAATGGCTGGTTCCGCTGATTATCGTGCTGATTATCGGCCTGGCTGCAGGCGGCCTGTTTGCGGCGGGGATTCTGCCGCCCGGGCAGCAGGAACCGGCAGGAATGCCTGCCGTTACGGCTACGCCGTTGATAACGGCGGCGCCTACAGCGGTGCCGACAGAAGCACCCACAGAAGTACCGACGGAAGTACCCACGGAAGCACCGACGGAAGCGCCGACCGAAGTACCGACGGAAGCGCCGACAGAAGCACCCACGGAAGCTCCTACGGAAATACCGACGGAGGTACCGACGGAAGTACCCACGGAAGAACCGACGGAGACACCGACGGAGGAGCCGGCGCCGGAGACTGTACAGGCGGATGTGCCGGCCGAGGCGCCAACGCCGGAACCGACAGCAGAACCCACCCCGGAACCGACGGCAGAACCGACGCCCGAGCCCACGCCCGAGCCCACGCCAGAGCCGACGGCCGATCCCACACCGACAGTCACACCGCTTGAAGCCGGTGAAATCGTCGTTTTCGGCAGTTATGAACAGGACAATGATCCGAACAACGGAACGGAACCGATTGAATGGCAGGTTCTGGATTATGACGAGGAAAACCATAAAGCGCTGCTGATCAGCAAATATGCACTGGATAACAAACAGTACAATAAAAGATCGGTCGACATGGCCTGGCAGCGGTCCACCCTGCGGACCTGGCTGAACAATGATTTCCTGAAGAGCGCTTTCAGCGCTGAGGAACAGAAAGCCATCCTGACCACGGTGGTGGACAACAGCTCAGAGCAAGGCTACAGCGGATGGAGCAAAATTGTCGGGAAGAACTCGAAAGATCAGATCTTCCTGCTGAGCTGTGCGGAAGCGGAACGTTACCTGGGTGTTGAACGTGACGGCAGCAGCAATGTCAAAGCGCGGGTTGCCCCAACGGCATACACGCTTGCGCAGAAGGTTCAGACAGTGGGAAGCTGCCTTACGGCGGACGGCATGCCAGCGGTATGCTGGTGGCTTCGGTCGCCCGGCAGTACGCAGCGTTACGCTGCTGCCGTGTACTTCAGCGGTGCGCTTGGACAAAACAGAATCATCGACGAAAGCTTTGCCGTCCGTCCTGTTTTCTGGCTGGACGTGGAAGCCGGCGCGCAGTACTTCACAGTGAAATTCGCTCCTGAACCCGTTCAGAAACCGAAACCAGCGGACGGTGCTGTCACCGTCGGAAGCACGGTCACCTTTGGCCATTATGAACAGGACAACAATACCATTAACGGAAAAGAAGCCATTGAGTGGATTGTGCTGGAATATGATGAAAAGGATCAGAAAGCGCTGCTGCTCAGCAAAAATACGCTGGACGGGAGAGGATATCACAGAAAACTGACCAAAATAACATGGGAAAAGAGTACCCTACGGACCTGGCTGAACAGCGATTTCCTCGAAAGCGCCTTCAGCGAGAAGGAACAGAAGGCGATCCTGACCACCTCGGTGGATAACGGCTCCAGCCAGTCTGTCAGCGAATGGAAGAGCATCAACGGCGGAAGAAACACGCAGGACCAGGTTTTCCTGCTGAGTTATGCGGAAGCAAACCGCTACCTGGGCGTCAACCGTGAGGATCGTTACAGGATCAGAGGACGCAGTTCACCGACGGAATTCGCGAAGACTCCCATGGGAATCAGTGAGGAAAAATATTTATGCGGCATCTGCGGAATGCCCACGGCAGACTGGTGGCTTCGGTCGCCCGGAAACTCTTCTTACCGGGCGTCAATTGTGGATTCTGAGGGCAAGGTTGTTTACGCGAACGTCAGCGATGACTGGATCGGCATCCGCCCCGCCATCTGGATCAATCTGAAAAATGACGTACTGTACAGCGTCACTGATCCCACCTCTGAACCTGAACCGGAACGGGATCCGTCCAACGGTTCCGCAATTGTCGGAACGATCGTCACCTTTGGCGCTTATGAACAGGACAGTATTCCTAACGAAAAAGAACCTGTTGAATGGATTGTGATGGATTACGACGAAGCGAATCATAAAGCGCTGCTGGTCAGCAGGTACGGCCTTGATACCATGCCGTACAACACAGAGCCGGTCAGAGTAACATGGGAAAAAAGCACCCTGCGGACCTGGCTGAACGACGAGTTCCTCGATAAAGCCTTCACCGCGGAAGAACAGGCAGCGATCCTGGTTACGAATGTGGACAACGGCGCAGACCAGGGATACAAGGACTGGAAAGTCAAAGGAGGAAATGATACAAAGGACAGGATCTTCCTGCTGAGCTATGCGGAAGCGAACAAATACCTGGGCCTTGAGTATAACGATTCCGACAATATCAGGACCCGGGTGGCACCGACGGAGTATGCGCTCGGGCTGGGCGCCTATACCAGGTCCGTAAATAAAACAGATGAGGGCAAAGAGTCAGGGTGGTGGTGGCTCCGGTCGCCCGGCGGCAATCAGACCAACGCGGCATTCGTATACACCCACGGCTCGCTCGGGGGCAACAACGTCAGCAGCACCGGCGGCCTCGTCCGTCCTGCGCTTTGGGTGGACCTGGAATCCGGGTTCTTCTGATCTGAAACAGTTTACGTAATCCTGTTCATGCGATTAAGGGGTAGATTATGAGCGACATCAGAGACTTTTGCCCGCTGTGGGGAGAGTGGGAAGCTGACGTCAAGATCGGCGAAGGCTCTTTTGGCGCTGTCTGGAAAATGAAGCGGAAACTGCT
>CAZUXV010000231.1:0-4448 GCA_964624445.1 uncultured Oscillospiraceae bacterium
ATCGGTGTGATCATGCAGAAGAATTATCACAGCCTGATGGACCATCTCGGATCCGGCAAGGAATGGGATCTTCACGGAAAGAACAACGGACTGCATATCCTGCCTCCGTTCCTGACAAGGGAAAACGTTGGACAGTATCCCGGCGTACTTGATGCGCTTCGTTCCAATACGGATTATCTGAATCACAGCAAACAGGAACTGGTTGTACTCAGCAACAGCACGATCATTTATAATGCGGATTTCAAAGAAATGATTGCGTATCACGAATCAACCGGTGCTGATGTTACGCTGATGTATACAAAAGATCCGTCCATGAAACGGGATGAATTCGGTTCGTATATTGCCGTTGATGACAGCGGCGTTGTTACGGACATTGAAGTGGAACCGACGCATCCGAGTTATGAGAATACGTTTATGCAGGTTATTCTCATGAAGCGTGATTTCCTGAAGGATCTGGTTGACAAAGCAGTAGCTCATGGACTGCATGATCTTTCCAGGGATCTGCTTCTCCGTCTGATTCAGGAAAAGCAGGCAAAGGTTAACGCATACGAATATAAAGGCGTCTGCTGGAATATTGATTCCGTGCAGAGCTATTTCAAATTCAGCATGGATATCCTGAAGCCCGAGATCAGGAAACGCCTCTTTGTGGATGAACTTCCGGTTTATACCAAAGTCCGGGATGAAATGCCTGCATTCTACAGTGAACAGTCCAAAACAGTCAATTCACTGGTGGCTGATGGATGTGTAATTGAGGGCACCGTAGAAAACAGCATCCTTTTCCGCGGCGTGAAAATTGCTCCGAATGCCCGTATAAACAATTGCATTATCATGCAGGACGGACAGGTACAGGAGGGAGCATTTATCGAAAACTGTATCCTGGATAAACAAACCGTTATCAAACGCAATTCGAGGCTGATCGGACCGGAGGCGTATCCGATCGTGATTGCCAAAAACGTAGTAATCTGATAACCAAGGAGGTTTATTGCCGATGAAAATTCTTTTTGCCGCAAGTGAGTCTGTGCCTTATGTTAAAACAGGCGGACTTGCCGATGTGGTCGGAGCTCTGGCTCCTGTCCTGGCAAAAGAAGGTCATGACGTACGGGTGATTATTCCTCAGTTCAATGCTATACCCCAGGAATATCTTCAGCAAATGACCCATGTATGTGATTTTGAGGTACAGCTTGGCTGGAGACGCCAGTACTGCGGGATCGAAATGATCAAAAAAGACGGCGTTACATGGTATTTTATGGACAATAAATACTATTTTGGCCGTCCGTACATCTATGGTATGGGAGGAGATGAATACGAAAGATTCGGCTTCTTCTGCCGCGGTGTACTGAATATGCTTCCGCTGATCGGATTTCAGCCTGATGTAATACACGCGCACGACTGGCAAAGCGGCATGATTCCTGCACTGCTGAAAATTCAGTATGCACACCTTCCTTTTTACTCCAATATCAAAACTGTTTTTACGATCCACAATCTTCAGTATCAGGGCATTTTCGGCATACGTGAAGTACAGGATATCCTCGGCCTGGGAGACAGCCTATGGACTGACGATAAACTTGAATGCTTCGGCTGCGCTAATTTTATGAAAGCGGCGCTGGTCTATACGGATCTGATTACAACGGTCAGTCCGTCCTATGCTGAAGAGATCCAGACAGCATATTACGGTGAACGCCTCGACGGTATACTCAGAGCCAGGAACAAAGAGCTTTTCGGCGTCCTGAACGGCATCGATATAAATGAATACGACCCGGCAAAGGATCAAAAAATCAAACAGAACTTTTCATTCCTGCATCAGGAAGGGAAGGCCGAATGTAAAAAAGCCCTGCAGACAGAACTCGGACTGGAAGTAAAAGCAGATACGCCTCTGATCGGTATGGTCGGCCGGCTGAGCAATCAAAAAGGTCTTGATCTGGTTGATTATGTCATTACCGATATAATGCGTCAGGATATACAGCTGGTTGTTCTTGGAATGGGAGAAGGCCGTTATTTCAATCTCTTCAGCTGGGCTGAATCAGAATATAAGGGACGTGTGGCCGCACGTTTTACGATGGATCATACGCTTGCACACAAGATCTACGCAGGAACTGATATGTTCCTGATGCCGAGTCAGTTTGAACCATGCGGACTGAGCCAGATGATTGCAATGCGTTACGGCTCTGTTCCCATCGTTCGTGAAACCGGCGGGCTGCGTGATACTGTGCTGAGTTACAATGAATTCAATGGCGAAGGGAACGGTTTTACATTCTTCAACTATAATGCCCATGACATGCTCCATACTATTGAACGTGCCTCTGACTATTACAAGAATCATCCTGATGTATGGAAAAAGCTTCAGGAAAGAGGCATGAACGGCGATTACAGCTGGAACCATTCCGCAAGGGAGTATATAAAACTGTACCAATCGCTGTTCTGCGAAAAGAAACCTGAAGCGGAACATGTATCTGAACCGAATCCTGTTGTGGTTGATATTGAATAACTGTTTCGACTCATTTCAGGGATGTGCATTGCGCACATCCCTGTTTTTAGGAGGCCGTGATTGTCGTTTTTGATAAATGAAGATGAAACAATCGAAGACCTGCAGCTGAACGGACTGCATCTGATTCAGAAAAAGAATGCGTTTCGGTTCGGAATGGATTCTGTTCTGCTTGCTCATTTTGCATCAATTCAGCCCAATGAAACCGTGGCAGACTTCGGAACCGGGAACGGAATCCTGATTTTTCTTCTTTACGGCAGAAATAAGGGGAAAAGTTATTATGCATTGGATATTCAAAGTGAAGCGGTTGAACTGGTCCGAAGAAATGCAGCGCTGAATGGCATGACTGATATTGTCAGAGCAATCAACACTGATGCTGTTGATGCTGCCTCATATATTTCACCGGGCACTGTAGACGCAGTCATATGCAATCCGCCATATGGCCGTCCTTCTGCTTCTCTTCTGAGCCCATACATGGCAAAAGCGACAGCAAGGAGCCAGAATGACGAGACGATGGAACATCTCATCAAAGGAGCTTTTTCTGTTTTGAAAGGAAAAGGAAAACTGTTCATGGTATATCCGGCTGCTCAGATGCTTTTTCTGATGAACTGTCTTCAAAAGAATCATCTGGAACCCAAACGCTTCCGGCTGGTTTATCCTTATGCAGACAAACCAGCCAATCTGGTTCTCCTGGAAGCTGTGAAAGACGCAAAACCGACGCTTCATCCAATGGCGCCTCTGATTATTTATAAAGCAGACGGAACCTTGACAAATGAACTGAAGTCTGTTTATCATATGCAATAGCAGACCGGATTCTGTTTTGATGGAAGGTGATCACTTTGAAGTCTCCGATTGATGTGATTGTAATCGGCGGCGGAGCAGCAGGCATGATTGCAGCCATTACGGCTTCCGAACAGGGGAAACATGTTTTTCTGCTGGAAAAATCAGACAGGCCCGGACGTAAAATACTCGCATCCGGTAACGGACGATGCAATCTGATGAACAGCGGAAGCTTAAAATACTTTGGAGACGTTGAATTTGCAGAACGCGTCCTGCAGAATTGTACGCGGCAGGATATTGAATCATTTTTTTTCAGATATGGTCTGATTCTCAGAGAGGAAGATGAAAACCGTATATATCCGGCAACCGGTCAGGCAGCATCCGTTGTTGCAGTATTAAAAAACGCAATGAAACTCCGGCATGTTCAGGCCGTCCTGAACTGCCGCGTCATGAGTGTTGACTACAATAATCATTGCTTCCATGTTAAAACTGAACGGAATGAAATATTTGAAGCATGTCAACTGATCATTGCCTGCGGCGGTGCAGTCCAGCCGAAACTGGGCGGATCAACAGACGGATATACACTGTTTGAAAAACTCGGTCATGCCATTATTTCCCCTTTTCCTGCGCTTGTGCCGCTCAATACTGATCATAAAAGTATTTCAGGACTTTCCGGCCTGCGGATAAGATGCTGTGCCCGAATAATGAAAGATCAGCATACCATCCATGCGGAAAACGGAGAAGTTCTGTTTACGGACTATGGTGTAAGCGGAATCTGTATTATGCAGTGCGCTCGGTTTGCCACACAGCCAGAAATGTATCTTGAAATGGATTTCCTGATGAACACTTTTCCTGACAAGGCAAAGCTCAGGAATGAAATAGAAAGACGGAAACAATTGTTTTCAGAATGTTCTCCGCTGTGGCTCATGAACGGTATTCTGCCTGAAAAACTGACTTATGCTGTTCTGAAACAGGCGGGCTTACCACTTCGCGGTGAAACGGCAGGAGATACGGAGGAGCGCCTGCTTGATCATATAATTGAAACTGCATCGCATTACAGACTAAACATCATGAACAGCAGGGGATTTGATTATGCACAGGTTACCGCCGGCGGAGCGGACTGCAGACAATTCAATCCGGCTTCCATGAGATCCATGATTATACCGGAACTGTATGCAGCCGGTGA
>CAZUXV010000232.1:0-4440 GCA_964624445.1 uncultured Oscillospiraceae bacterium
TATAACTATGCCGGATATACCGTTCATGCGAAACTGACGGCGTCTTTCCTGATGCTTTTCGGACGTCTCGAACTTCTGCCGCTCTTTATACTTTTTACCCGCTCTGCCTGGCATAAATACTGATCCGTTTTCCGGGAAAGGAAGATTCGATGTCGGAAAAGACAAAATCTGTAGCAAAAAGCGTTTCTGTACTCAGTATCGCCGGTATTCTGTGCAAACTGATCGGTGTGCTGTTCTCCATTCCGCTGAACATGATCAGCACAAAAGTCGCAACCGACTTCTATATCGTATATCCAACCTATACGCTGCTGCTGACAATTTCAAGTGCAGGTCTTCCTGTTGCTGTTTCCAGACTCGTCGCAGGTTTCCTGGCGCGAAACGACAGGCGCAACGCATGGAATACATTCAAATACGCTTTCTTCATGCTTTTATCCATTGGTCTTTTTTTCTCCGTACTTATGATCCTCTTTAACCGTACCCTTGTAAACATGGTCGGCGTAAAGGAAACGTCCGCCGGATACTACGCGATTGCTCCCTGTGTACTGATTGTCTGCATTCTGTCTGCATTCCGCGGTCTTTTCCAGGGTCAGCAGAATATGGTTCCGACAGCTGTTTCCCAGGTCATGGAGCAGGTTGGAAAAGTTGTCCTTTCACTTCCGCTTGCCTATTTCGGTCTGAAACGCAGCGTTACCGCCGGCGCAGCCGGTGCTTTGCTCGGAATCACGCTTTCCGAAACCATTGCGCTTATCTATATGATTGTGCGTTTCTATGTTAAAAAATCAGAATTCAACAGTTATCCGCAGGATCCTGATCTTCCCGAAACCGGCGGAAAGGCGCTGCTTACCAATCTCGTCATGATTTCCATCCCGATTACAATCAGCGCCTGTATCATCCCTTTCTCCCAGTTCATTGATTCCGCAATGATGATCAAGCGGATGCTTGTTTCCGGCCTTGTACAGGCGGATGCTGAAGCTTATTACGGACTGTTTACCAGTGTGGTGATCCGGCTGATCAACATTCCGACAGCGCTTGCCCTGGCCATCTCCATGAGTCTTGTTCCTGCAATATCGGCGTGCAAGGCCCGGAATGACGATGCCGCTGTCCGTAAGGAAACAGATACCGGTATGCGTTATGCATTTATTATCGGTTTCCCCTGTTCAGTCGGTATGAGCGTACTTTCAAAACAGATCGTTTCTTTCTTCTACAGCAATGTAAAGGAGTTTACCCCGGATAAGATTCAGCTTGCTTCCGAACTTCTTACTTTCTCCGCTATGACGGTTGTTCTTTTTACGGTGGTTCAGGCAACAAGCAGTATCCTCCAGGGTCTGAGAAAACAGAAAATACCGATGTATACCATGATTGCAGGCGTCGCAGTTAAAATTCTGCTGAATTTTATACTGATCGGCACCCCCGGCATTCATATCCACGGCGGGCCATACGCTTCCATCGCCTGCTACCTGATTGTCATGATTATCAATACGGTTTATGTCTGTAAATACACCAAGATGCGGTTTAATATTGTTGAGTGGCTTCTCAGGCCCGGCGCTGCGGCTGCAGTCATGGGCATTGTTGTCTGGTTAATGCAGCGTTTTCTGCCCCTCAACCGTTTCCTGACCATCGCAGAAGTTGCCGCAGGCGTACTTGCCTATTTCGGAGCAGCTGTTGCGTTGAAAGTTCTCTCCGTCAGTGATATCAAAAAGCTCCTGCGGAAAAGAGGGAAAAATGCATGATTGCAGATATTTTGATTGTATCCCTTGGGCCCGGTGATCCTGACCTGTTGAACACGAAAACGCTGCGGGCGCTTCGTGAATCACATATGCTCATCCTTCGTACCGGCAGGCATCCGCTGGCATCATGGCTGACGGAAAACGGCATCCCTTTTTCTACGCTTGATTATCTTTATGAGGAATCCGATGACTTTGACCTTCTGAACCAAAACGCAGCTGAATTTCTGATCCGCCAGGCACAGTCAAAACCGATTGTTTATGCTGTTCCGGATGCTGCGACAGACTGTACTGTCCGCGTCCTGCTTCATGAAAAACCGGAATCAGTCTCTGCTGTTGTCATTCCTGGGATCAGTCTGTATGACACACACCTGTCTTCTGCCCTCTCGTTTCTTCAGGATACAGCTGTTACTGTTGTTCCTGCTGAAGAGCTTTCAGACAGTTTTCATTACGAACCGAATACTTCCCTGCTCGTCACTGAACTGGACAATCCGATTATGGCAGGACAGGTTAAACTCTTTCTTTCTGACATGCTGGGCGATGAACATTGTGTATTTCTTCTTAATGAAAAAGGCACTGTTTCAATCCCGCTGTTTGAACTTGACAGGCAAAGCGGGATCGATCACCGGTCTGCAGTCCTTATTCCCGGATCCGGTTTCCTTGAACGAAGCCGTTATTCCTTCAGTGACCTGGAAATGCTGATGGAAAAGCTTCGGTCTCCCGAAGGCTGTCCATGGGATCGTATTCAGACCCATGAATCGCTTCGTCCATATGTCATCGAAGAAGCCTGGGAATGTGTTGCCTGCATCGATCAGCAGGATCATGATCATCTCTGTGAAGAATTGGGCGATCTTCTGTTCCAGGTGTTTTTCCATTCTTCTGTCGGCCGCTCATTCGGTGAATTTTCCCTCCACGATGTAGTGACCGCAATCTGTTCCAAAATGATTCACCGGCATCCCCATGTCTTCGGCAACCGTGATCTGAAAGATCCTGACAGCGTCAGGGCGGCCTGGGAGCAGCTGAAACAGGAAGAAACCGGCAACCAGTCTGTTGTTTCAAGCCTGGAAGATGTATCCTCTGGGCTTCCCTCTCTGAAATACGCCGCTAAAATCTTGAAAAAGCTGAAGGAAACGCACGCTGTCCGTTCCGATCCTGAGATGGTATTATCTAATATTGAGAATCTTGTGTCGGCTCTCCGCAACTGGTCCGATCCTGAAAATTCTGACCTTCTCGGCCGTTTGCTGCTTCTCTGCGCAGAATTGTGCTTCATACTCGGGTCAGACAGCGAGCTGATTCTCCATCAGGCTGTCGACCGTCTGAAATACCGTTTGAAAAAAGTGGATGAAGTCGTAAAAAATGATGGAAAATCGTTGGAACACTTGACTTTCGAAGAACTAGGTGTATACTTAAGACATGTTGAGGACGAAATTGAATAATTCCGCTCTTTGGCATACCTATATTTATTTATGCATACTGCATAAAATTACAAGGAGGTATATCCCGTGAACAAAAGCGAACTGATCAATGCACTGGCTGACAAAACCCAGCTCTCCAAGAAGAATGCTGAGAAGGCTCTCAACGCCTTCGTTGATACCGTGAACGGCGCTCTGGCCAAGGGCGAAAAGGTTCAGCTGATCGGCTTCGGCACGTTTGATGTGAAGAAGCGCCCCGCCCGTACGGCCCGCAATCCCCGGACCGGTGCTGAAATCAAAATCAAGGCTTCCAAGGCTCCTACCTTCAAAGCCGGCAAAGCGCTGAAAGATAAGGTTAATGCCAAGAAAAAGGCAAAGAAATAATTCACCGTTTCTGCCCGCAGGAACATGTTCCTGCGGGTTTTGTTATGTGAGGACAGTATGCGTATAGATAAATACCTGAAAGTATCAAGGATCATTAAACGCCGTACCGTTGCTTCTGACGCCTGTTCCGGTGGACGCGTCATGATCAATGAAAAAACAGCCAAGCCTTCTTCACCCGTGGCTCCGGGTGATGTCATCAGTATCCGTTTCGGTGAGCATACGGGACATTACCAGGTTACTGCAGTCGCTGATACCGTATCAAAGGATCATGCCAGTGAAATGTATAAAGTGCTGGATGAGGACAGTTTTCTTTCATTGGAGCGGAACAAAACATGAGAACATACGTTATCATGCTTGCCGGCGGCCGGGGCGAAAGAATGAAATCGGAAATAAACAAAATACTGCTCTCTGTCTGCGGTATTCCTGCAATTATCCGCAGCATCTCCTCTTTCATGCCGTTTTCCGATGAAATGGTGATTGTTTCAAGGCCGGAAGATCAGGAAAGCATCAGCAATGAGATCCGGAAAAGCGGACTCTGTTTTCCTTTCCGGTTCGCAGACGGCGGTCATACCCGTCAGCAGTCAGTTCTGAACGGATTAAACGCTCTTGATGCTTTCGATCCGCGGGATATTATCCTTATTCATGACGCTGCCCGCTGCCTTGTCAAAGCCGATCTGATTGAGAGAGTCATTTCCTCGGTAAAAGACCATGGAACCGGGATCCCCGGAATACCCGCAACCAGCACTTACAAAATCTGCTCTTCTGAGGGCTTTGTGCAAAACACCCCGGACCGTTCAGGACTGTATGAAATCCAGACACCCCAGGGATTCCTGGCAGAACTGATCGTTCCTTTATCTGCAAAAGCATCAGAAGAAGGTTTTGTTTGTACGGATGATGCAGGAATTCTTGAACATTATCAT
>CAZUXV010000233.1:0-4422 GCA_964624445.1 uncultured Oscillospiraceae bacterium
CCGCGCTTCCTTTTCCCGCAGGCGGAGAATATCCCCGACGCAGCGGCTGATGGTTTTTCTGAAATCCTCAACAGAGGAATCTTTCATCAGCATGTTCTTCTGAGCAGCCAGCGCGTTCAGGTATTCAAGCATGCTTTGTGTGATATGGATTTTCTTATCTTTCGCATACTCCAGCACCTTTACCTGGCGTGAGCTGATCGTTGTGTAATACTCAGCCATTACTTCTCGCTACTCCGTTTCCGGCCCTTATACGACGTACTTGCCGGCACATACCACATCGTACCGACCTTTGTCGCTCCGGGAATGGTCCCACGCAGGCACATCTGGCGGATAACATCCTTGCACTTGCCATTTTTCTCTGCGTACTCCGCGTTCGTCACCATGTTATAAAACAGGGCTTCCTTTGCCTCCGCCACACAGATTGCACAGATGATCGTGCTGGCAATCGCCATTTCAAGCGGGGAAACATTAATTATGTTCTTCTTTTCTATGAGCGAAACATAATCATCGGGCTTCTGGATCGTGTCCAGTCTTTTCAGGATGGACTTTACGCTCTTAAACAGCTTCTGCCTGCCCCAAAGGCGATCCGGCACAAGCGTCCGGAGATCTTTCTGCAGGGTTTCTACAGGGCACTCGAATCCGATCTGCCGGGGCGTTTTATTCAGGTAATACTCTTTATTGTTTTTGCTTATCGTTTTGCTCGGCTGGATATTGACATACTCGCGTTCAACCCGCCCAACCTTGTTACGGTAATCCAGATAGCCTTCGCTGGCGGGGATCAGCCAGTCGCGTCCCACGCAGATGGCTCCGGGGATATATCCACGGATACATTTCTGGCGGACCAGGATTTTCGGCTTGTCATATTTCTTTGCATACTCCAGCATGGTAATCATGCCCTGGGTGAGAAGAACCAATGCTTCCGCAATGCGGATCGCGCCGTGGATGGCACAGGCCAGAGCAACGTCCTCGTCCGTAGCCTGCAGTTCTTCCCTTCTTGAATAGTTGTTAAAGACCGCGGGCGAAGGAAGCCTGTCCAGATTCTGATAAATCGTCAGCTTATTCGGAAACACGATCCATTCCTTTTTCAGCGATTCGGACAGCAGTGCATCCCTTGCCTCATACAGATCGTCCAGTGTGTTCTCCAGTCCGATCTGCCGGGGCGTTTTACTGACGTAATAATCTTTACTCCTTATCATCTTTTCTGACCACCTTGACATTCCCGTATTTGAGTTCCAGCCGGATGCATATCAGGCTAAACACGATTCCGAACGCCGCACCGAGCGTAAACATCAACACGCCTTATTCCCTCCAGGTCTTTGTAGACAGCCCTTTCTGTCTACCTCCATCATACCCTAAACTACGATGGATAGCAATACTTATTTTTTAATTTGCAACTTGTCTTTGGCGATCTCTGCTATCACCACGACTGCTGTGTATACACACGCGAGCGCAACCGGAAGCCATACCGGGGACAGGACAATCAGCCACGGCCATCTGATCACCCCGAACAGTCTTGAAACGACCAGACAGACAACCAGTATCACATACGTCGCCCGGAAGGCTGCTTCCAGTGTTTCCCTGACTTTTCTCCTGTTTTCCATCACTCATCCTCCGGTGACAGAGACTTGACTGTGTTCATCAGAAAATCCAGTTCTTTGCTCGCTCCGTTTTCGCTCTGGATCCTGAGGTGCTTATTGATATGCCAGTGCCCGCAGTACCAGTGCTTATACTTCAGCTTTGACTGGATCGTACCGAGCCACGCTTCCGTACTTTTGTCCACTTTCGACTGATCCATATCCGGCATATACGCTTCCACCGGTTCATACGGATACGGGCAGGTATGCGTGAACACCAGATCGACCTGCCAGCCGGTTTTCTCCAGCTGGGACTCTACGTAAGCCTTGATTTCATCTGACGGCTGCTCGTCCGGGAACCACTTCCACCCGCGCAGGAGGCGGTACTCCTTGTCTACTGAATACGCACCGCCGATCACGACGGCCTTCCTGCCTTCCAGGTCGTAGATCTCCCCGTCCTTTGCAAAAAGAAGGTTCGGGTAAGCATCCTCCACATAAACCTTCCCTCCGCGCCAGTCGGCTTCATGGTAAGAAAGAATTGTAGCGGGCCGGGCCTCATGATTGCCGTGTACACACAGGATCGGTACTCCCGCCGCGTTCAGTTCCGCCTTGTTATATTCCTCATTGTGATTTAAAAAGTAATTTAAACCCACATCACCCAGCAGCACAAACACATCCGCCGGGCTCATCTGGTACATCTGGATATTGAACAAGGCTTTCTGGATTTCGCCGTGGATATCCCCGGACACATAAATCATGATTCTTCTTCCTCTCTGTCCATTTCTGCTGCTATCCGTTCAACGATAGCCTCTGTGCATTTATTGACGACAAATGATGCCGAGCTGAGGTCAGACTGATTATCCAGCAGCGCACGGAAGCGTTCTTCTGCCAGGTCCATTCCTGCTGAAACAAGGATTTTCTCTGTCAGTGTCTTTGCTTCCTCTTTTGACAAAACCCTGACCTTATAAGATGTCGTAAACCTCCGCGCCAAGGCCGGGTCAATCCGGTCAAAGCGGTTGGTTGTGCCGATCACGATCACATGATTCGGCAGCCGGTCCAGCCCCTGCATGAGGGCGATCACGACACGGCTCATTTCACTGACATCATGATGATCCCCGCGCTCCACTCCGATTGCGTCTATCTCGTCAAAGCATAACACACATGGATTCGTTTTTACATAGTCAAGCACCCTGGTGAGGTTCGACTGTGTTTTCCCAAGCAGGGATTCCACGAGGTTTGAAAAGTTCACATACACAAACGGGAGCCCGGCCCTGTAAGCGATATACTTACTCAGCTCTGTCTTGCCGCAGCCGCTGTCGCCGTACAGAAGTGCGGAGGGCAGGTATCGCAGACCCATTTCTTCCAGCCTCGTGGCGACGCGGTAAGACTTCAGGATTTTCTTTGCGAGCTCTTCCTCTTCTTCCCGGATCAGATAACGGTCAATCGGGAAGTTTGTTTCGTCCTCCGCGTACAGCAGCCCCTGCAGGTTATAAGGGAGTTCAATCGGGTTTGCGCTGCTGAGCAGGCGGAGGTTCTTTTCCCTGAACGCTTCGTCCGTTTTCGTGTTCAGCTTTTCCAGGATAGTCTTCGCGGTCTTTTTGGCGAGGCTGATATCCCCCTGGCAGACATAACTGATCAGGATTTTCTCCATCTGGTTCATAACTTACCCCTGTTCTTTCGCCATCTTTTCCCCTATAGTCCAGGCTTTCTTCCCGAAGTCCGTCATACTGGAGCGGCGGTTGTGCCACTCTTCGGCGTACTGCCTGCGCTTTTCCGGATCACTAATCGAGGTCATGGCAAGCTTGTACAGTTTCCGATCCCCGGGGCGGCCATACAGGAAGCTCTTCAGTGCCGCAGCCAGTTCTGTCCTGCGGGCTTCCAGGCCGTCTTCCGCTGCGCGTCCGAATGTTTCTTCGTACCATTCCTTATATCCGCCCATAATAAACACGGGAACGCCCTGGCCTTCGGCGTCTTTCGTCTCCGCGCCATACGCGGTTCCCATCACACCCACAACCAGTGCCGCAACCTCCCGGTCCGGCGCCTCAAAGGTGTACGGGTCGCTCGGATTAAAGAAATCATAAACCAGGAGCGGCTTGTCGTCATGTTTCCTGAGGCGTTCTTCCCGCAGCTGCGTGATCGTTGTTTTTCCGTCCCAGGGCGTTCCGTCAACAAACATCCATTTCACGACGGGAATCAGCATTTCACTTCCTGTCCTTGTATGGAGAAGCCCATCGTCCGGCTCATTGTTATAGCCTTCCGGCTCATCGCGGAATTCATCCGGTGTAATCGCCGTAGGCCTGCCGTACGAAAGGCGTTTGCTGTTGTGTTCTCCTTTGTTGTTTTCAAAGTACATGCTGATGTACGCATAGGATTCGCTTTCGTCGAACAGATAGTCTTCCAGGATTTCCCTGACGCGCTCTGCTATCATTTTCTTATCCGACATATTTTGATCTTTATTCACCGGGATTCCTCCTCTGTTGAGTTGTCACGCCTGCTGTTTCCTTCCGCACTGCGGGCATGCTGTCGGTTCGGGTTTTCTCGAATACCATGTATACAGGCAGTGGATGCAGGTTTTGACGTACCATGTCCCGCTGCCGTTATACTTTGGGTTTATACAGGCTGACGACTGGCAATAGCCGTAGGCGTTCTTGTTTTTGCACACATACGGACATGACCCGTTTGACGGCAGATCCAGCCCTACGTCATACTTCATACACAGCCCTCCGTAATCTTTGTAAAGCCGGTCTTTCCCGGCTGCCAACAGGTCTTTCCCTGCAGTCAGGAGTTATATGGGACGGCAATGAAGCCGCTGCAGGATTATCAGCTCCTGCGGGCTGAATTTCATCGG
>CAZUXV010000234.1:0-4409 GCA_964624445.1 uncultured Oscillospiraceae bacterium
ACGCGCTGGACCTGAATTATCAGGCGGACGGAACCCGGACGTGGGATTCTGAACCGCTCTCTGACGGTTACGACTATGACCTGATGGTGGAGATCACGGATCAGCTGGCCGCCGTCTGGGTCAACGGTGAACCGGATCCGGAAACGAAAGAGGCCATGATCGCGGAACTGACGGAAGAGCACCCCGAAGCCGCGGACATGATCCGGCAGATCGTGGAGAGCTTCCACTGACCCGGACCGGTTTTTCCTGCAAAAAAGTTTTCTCTTTTTACTGCCATCCCCCGGTTTTGCCGCGTATAAAAAGATGTCAGGTGACGATCTTCCGGCAAGCCGAAGGAATGCGTAAGCTGCAGGCTGAAAGGAATTTACGATATAGAGAAGGTCAGTCCCCCGAAAAAGCCGAAGGAATGCGTTATGCTGCAGGCTGCGGAGGCGAACGAAAAGCCCGGGCAGGATGAACCGGGCTTTTACTCTGTCTTTTTGTTTTACCGGATGATTGCGAAGGTGACCACGGCCGCGTAGACCAGGACCATAAGGGCGCCTTCGACGCGGTTGATCCGCTTGCCGACCAGGGCGAAGATCCAGGTGATCACCGTGATGGCGATCAGAATCAGCAGGTCCCAGACGGAGGCGACGTTCACCGTGACCGGATTGATGGAAGCGGAGACGCCGAGGATCATCATCATGTTGAAGATGTTCGAGCCGATCACGTTGCCGACTGCCAGCTCCGTTTCCTCCTTCTTCGCGGCTACCAGGGAAGTGACCAGTTCCGGAAGGGAGGTGCCGACGGAGCACACCGTCAGGCCGATCAGGGTTTCGGTCATGCCCAGGGTCCGGGCGATCTCCTTGGCGCTGTAGACAACGGCCTGGCCGCCGGCGACGATCAGGACCGTGCCGATCAGGATCAGCAGGGCGCATTTGCCTTTGGTATACTTGAAGCCGAAGCTGTCTTCCTCTTCCCGGCGGCTTTTCTTCGCCTCCCGGGTGAGCAGGTAAATATACCCGATGAACACCGCCAGCAGCGCCAGCGCGATGGGCCGGGTCACGGTTCCCGCGACGGACTGCATCGGTGCATGGAGCAGTTCCCCGCCGAAGAGTTTCAGGCCGCCCATCAGCAGGAACATCACGACGGTGGGCACGGTGACGACGGCGAAATCCCTCTTCAGCACCTTGCCGTCCACCGGAACCGGCCGTACCACCGCGCAGACGCCCAGCACCATCAGGATATTGAAGATATTGGAGCCGACGACGTTGCTGAAAGCGATCTCGTTGGATCCTTCCACCGCCGCGACCGTACTGACCGCCAGCTCAGGTGCGCTGGTGCCCATGGCAACGATCGTCAGGCCGACGATCATCGCGGGTACGCGGAAAATCCGCGCCAGCGAGGCGCTGCCGTCCACAAAAAGATCCGCGCCTTTGATCAGCGCGGCAAAACCGATAATAAGAATCAGGATGTTCAGAAAAATCATGGGGTTATTCCTCAATCAGGTCGCTCAGGTCAGGCAGGAGGCTCAGCTGAGCCTCGTCAAAGGTGTTCGGTCCGATGACTTCCAGGTCTTCCGGAAGCTCGATCGATTCCAGTTTCACGCACAGGGAGAAGGCATAGTCGCCGATATACTCCACCGGGTCGGGGATCACAATCTCCGTCAGGGCGGCGCAGCAGAAGAAGGCCCGTTCCCCGATCTCTTCCAGTTCTTCCGGAAGGTTGATCTCCGTCAGGCCGCTGCAGCCCGAGAAGGTGGAGGGATTGATCGTATACAGTTCGGCGGGAAGGGTCAGGCTCGTCAGGGACATGCACTTGTAGAACGCGGAAGGCCCGATATATCCGCAGCCGTCCGGGATGATGATCTCTTCCAGGCCGGTGCATTCGCTGAAGGCTTCGCTGCCGATATAGTCCACGGATTCAGGCAGAACGACCTTCTTGAGGCTCCTGTCGCCCAGGAACGCGCCGCCGCCGATGTACGCCAGGCCTTCCGGCAGGATGATCTCTTCCAGATCCTTACACTCGGCGAAGGTGTTTTTGCCGATGGTGGTTACGCCCTTGGGCAGCTTTACGGAAACCAGGCTGGCGCAGTTGCGGAACGCCTGTTCCCCGATGGAGGTGATCGTTTCCGGCATGTGCAGTTCCTTCAGACTTTCACAGCCGAAGAAGGCGCGCTCGGCAATGGAGGCGATTTCGTCCGGGAAGGTCACGTTGTCCAGCCTGACGCAGCCGAAGAACGCGTCTGAACCGATGGTGGAGATTTCCGTATCCTCCAGGTTGATCTGCGTCAGGTTCTCACAGCCGTAGAAGGCCCGGCGGCCGATGGCGGTCAGCGCGACGTCGCCTTCCTCATCCGACTTTTTCCGGATCTTCAGCCTGGTGATGTTCGTGCACTCATAGAACGCTTCCGCGCCGATGATGCGGGTGCCGTTCTTGACTTCGTATTTTCCTTTTTCATTCATCCTGGAATAATAAACCAGGCGGTAGTCGTTCTGGCTGTAGAGAACGCCGTCCACCATTTTCAGGTTTTTGTTGTCCGGATCAATGATGACATCGTAGAGTACTTCGCATCCGGCGAAGGGGTTCACGCCGATCTCGGTCAGGCTTGCCGGGATCTCCACGCTTTCCAGACTGGAGCAGCGTTTGAAAACGGAATCGCCCAGGGAAACGATCCCTTCCGGGATGATCACGTCAATCACGGTGGTATTCGCCTGGAAG
Source organism: uncultured Oscillospiraceae bacterium (assembly GCA_964624445.1). Classification (GTDB taxonomy): domain Bacteria; phylum Bacillota; class Clostridia; order Christensenellales; family Aristaeellaceae; genus Aristaeella. The sequence continues at coordinate 2,701 of CAZUXV010000234.1, forward strand.
GCCGAAGGGCCGATCGCCGTCACGGCGACGCCCTCCAGCTCGGAAGGGATCCTTACGGAAACGGCCTGACCGGTGTATTTCCTGATCATGGCTGTTCCGTCGTCCCGGATTGTGTAGAGATAATCGCCGGAAGTGAGTTCCTGGCCGGTCACAGTCTCGCCGCAGGCAGCAAAAAGGGTACAGCAAAGAAAGAGAAGGCAAATCAGCAGACACGAAATACGCTTTCTCATTCAGATATCCCCCTTGCGCTTGACTATGTTCCGCCTGTCTTTCATTTATAATACCGGTTTTTGGCGTGTTCGTCAAATATTTTGTTGCCTGCGGACAAGTGTTATTCCGCGGTTTTCCTGGCGGGAGCGCGTTTGCGGCCCGCCGCGTCCGCCCCCTCCTGCGGATCGGCTTCCAGCTGCTTTTTCTGCACCGGAGTAACGGCGGCTTCCAGGGAGCCTTCGTCCACCAGCATCTGAAACAGCGGATCCTCCCGGATCGCTTCGGGGGCCTCGTGGAAGGTCAGGCAATTGGCTGCGCTGACCCGGTGGATCAGCTCGCCTTTGGCATTGTGGAAGTCCGCGCATACGCGGGATAGGATGAGCATGAATGATTATCTCCTTTCTGTTAGCAAATGAATGGATCGAGTGGACCAGGGGGACGGTTCTTTTGGACCAAAAAGCAACAAAAAGGCGGACCGGCAGGGAAAAATGGTCCAAAAGAACCGTCCCCCTGGTCCACCTTTCTGCGATCAGATTCCGTCTAAATATCTGACCGTGGAAGGATAAAGAAATCTGACTTCACTGAACTGCGCGATGTAGGGGATCTTGATGCGCATATCGGAGTATTCCGTGTCCATCCGGCGCAGGGGCTGGGTCAGGTTGAAGCAGATCCGGTCCACCCGGTTCATATAGACTACCATGCGGTCGGAGCCGTTGGAGCCGATGCCGCTGCACCATTTGCAGGGGGAGATCGTCAGTTCGCCGCCCTGCTGGGCGGACAGGTTGTTCTCCAGCACATAGGTGAGAATGGACCGCTCGGAATCGTCGGACACCTTGCGGGTGACCAGGGCGCCGAACTGCTGCACCGGGATCAGGATATGGTTGGGCAGGGCGTCGGAGGAGCAGTCGTTGTCCCGCCAGAGGGCCGAGATGGCGCTGTTGATATCGTTCAGGATCTCGTCCGCGGTCTTCCAGTGCCACTGGGTATCGGTGCCGCCGGCCGTGTGGGGATCCGCGGAAGCGCGGATCACCGAGGGATTGTTGCACAGGCCGGTGGAAGTCACCTTCGTGAAGCCGGTATAGACGTTCCGGTCGATCAGCTTGTCGCAGTGGAGCCGGATACCCTTGTTCAGGAAGGTTTCCGGATCCCGGCCGACCTGCATCATCTTTTCCCGCTCCAGGGTGGAGAAGGACACCTATGCCCAGATATGACATTATTATCGCCACGAACGGGTTGATTATGTTCATGAAGCAGTAGGGTGCATACGAAAGGGTCGGTACTCCGAGAGCGCCGGACTGGAAGGCGCCGCAGCCGGTCCACGGAATCAGGACCGCTGTCATCGTGCCGCAGTCCTCAAGAGAACGCGACAGCATTCGCGGAGAGAGATCCGTCTTTGCGACCGAAGTTTTGAACATGCGTCCGGGAACGACTATAGCAAGATACTGGTCTCCGAGGAAGAGGTTGCTGACAAAGCAGGAAACGACTACCAGCGTCACAAA
>CAZUXV010000235.1:0-4399 GCA_964624445.1 uncultured Oscillospiraceae bacterium
TTCCCGCAACGCCGGTGGAAGTATACGGAACGTTAGCAAGTTCCATCAGTCCCTGCAGCGTGCCGTCCTCCCCGTTCAGTCCGTGCATGACGATGATATATATATCAATGCGTGCGACGATTTCAATCTTCTCCTTCGCAAACAGGCCGCTTCCCTTCTGCACGGTAAGGAGCGCTCCGGAACCGGAGGAGAGGTCGGGAAAAACGCGCGTAATGCCTGTGCTTTCAGGTCTGAAAGGTTTGAAAGATTCTATATCTTTCAGTTTTTCTCCGGTATACCAGTGCCCGGTTTCATCGATATAAACCGGAATAATATCATACTTTTCCCTGTCGGCATGCCTCATCAGCTGAACAGCACTGATAATGGCAACTTCGCGCTCGCAGCTTCTGCTTCCGAAAATGACGCCGATCTGCTTCTTCATCTTTTTCCCTCCGTTATGTTTCCGAATAGTTGTCCGGCAGGTCGTTTTCAAACAATACAGTATCCCCTGTTCCGGTGATTTTCCTGATCAGCTGTGTCGCTTCCTCAAGCGAGCCGACAACCCGGATCATCTCTTGCGGAAATCCGTGTTCTTTTAATCCTGCGGATATCGCTTCGCTTCGTTTCTTTCCGACAAGCACTGCAATATCGCAGCAGTCTGCCATGGCAGCGCCGAACTCCCGGTTCATTTCCGCTTCCTGACCGCCCAGTTCCACCATTCCCGGCGTAACAACAATCCGTTTTTGGGGAAATTGTTTCAGCACCTGGAATGCCTGTTTCGCGCCCCGGATGTTGCTGTTGAACGCGTCATCAATCACGTTCAGTCCGCCCGGGTGCCGGACCAGCTGCAGCCTGTGCTCAACAGGTTTGATCTTTGAAATCCCGCGGGCAATCTGTTTCATGCTCAGACCGAGTGAAAGAGCAGCTGAAGCGCAGAGAAGAATATTCCTGATATTCAGTTCTCCAAGCAACCTGGTCGTGCATTCTGTTTTCTCTTCGCCGCGGCAAAGCAGAAAGGTACTGCCCTCGGGAGAATACCGGATTTCTTCAGCCCGGATCTCGTCCTTTTCAGGATCCAGACCGGTCAGATGTTTCCGTATTTTCGTTTTCTCATACAGCGCCCTGCAGATATCCCCGTCGTCCGCAAAGAAGGCTTCTCCGTCTTCCGGCAGCGCTTCAATCAGTTCATACTTGGTTTTTGCAACACGTTCCACGGTTTTAAAGGTGTCAAGATGCTGCGGCCCCACGGATGTCAGCAAACCGATCTGCGGATGAACAAGCCGGCACATTTCTTTGATATCACCCACATGGCGTGCACCCATCTCGGCTACAAATACGCGGTGGCCTGGTTCCAGTCTGGAACGGATCACTTTTGTGACGCCCATCGGCGTATTAAAACTGGCAGGCGTAACAAGCGTATGGTATTTTTCCTCCAGGATCGTTCCGAGGATGAATTTTACGCTGGTTTTTCCCCAACTGCCGGTGATGCCGATTCTGACCAGGTCCTTCCTTTCCCGCAGGATCCGCTGGGCATCCCGGAAATACATTTCACTGATTGCCTTTTCAATCGGCCAGGCCAGAAGTCCGCACAGTGCGATCCACAGCGGCAGGAACATCGGAAAAAGGAAAAACAGGACCAGCCAGATATCGGATAAACCGATCAGTTGATTGATCAGGCAGACAATGAAATACAGGACCGCCGTCATGACGATAAAGGACACAGCGTACAGGCGTTTCACACGCGGTGTAAATACGAAGGCCTTTTTTGCTTTTTTTTCACTCAGCACCCTGCCCAGGATAAATCCGCCTGCGATCAGCAGGATGATCATGAAGGCGATTGCGAAGAAATCCCTCGGTCCGATTCCCTGTTCTGCAATCTGTGCGGGAGAGAAAAGAGCGCCCAGCACAAAGGCTACTGTCAGAAGAACCGTCATGCTTATTCCCGGCAGCATCGCCTTGAGAAGATTCCTGCGCAGCGTACGGAAATAACCGGGAAACTGGTAGCTTTCCAACTGAAAATAGTGCAGCAGGATCTTTCCGGCAAGCAGGCAGCCGGTGACGACCGACATGCAGAGGAGCAAACTCGGCAACATGTCACTCATCCCCCTTCAGAAACTGGCGCACAATCAAATTGAAACGGCCGATCTGTTCCAGGTATGCAAAATGTGTTCCTCCTTCAAGGATAACCAGCCCCGCGTCCGGGATTCTTTTTTCCATTTCTTTTGCCATCCAGACAGGCGTTTCAGTATCCTCGTCTCCCCATATGAGGAGTGTGCTCGTCTGAAAGCGGCTGTACAGATCCGTCAGGTCCTGATTGACAACTTTGACAAAGGTTTGACGCATCTCTGCGTCCAGCGCGTTGTAATCACGGCTTCCGTATTTCTTCCGGAGCTTGTCTTCCCATCCTTCAACAGCTTTTCCCAGCAGCGGGACTTTCTTTACGGCCTCACAGTAACCCTTGAGTTTTTGATAACGGGCAGCCCGTTCCCTGGCTTCCTCCGTCGGTTTCGGACGAATGCCGGCTCCGCCAGTAAAAATAATCCGTTCAAACATTCCGGGTTCTTCAGCTTCAAGCCATGCCGCGACGCGTGCGCCGAAACTGTGCGCAACTACGGAACACGGAATAAAGGAAAGACGGTTCAGAAGTTCCCGAAGGCAGGCAGCATATTCGGGAACACCCCATGGTTCCGGCGGCCTACCGCTTTCTCCGTGTCCGGGAAAGTCAACCATAAGTGTCCTGTGGTCGGTTTTCAGCGCGTCAGCAACAGGCTGCATCAGTTTCATGTCGCAGCCCCAGCCATGCAGAAGCAGTACCTTGTTTTCTCCTTCGCCTTCGATCCTGTAACAGATCTCCGTTCCGTTCACGTTTTCTTTCATTGTTCGTCCACAGCCGCCATGTGCCAGATATACCGGCATTTTTTCCGGCTTATTTCAAATTTTCGGTAAATATCTTCGGGAACGTCCGCCGTCCGTTCATACAGGCAACCGAGGCGTGTACAGGTCCGGCGGCTTGGTTCATTGTCCGGGTCGCAGGTGATCACGACGGATGTCTTGCCGGAAAGGCGGATCTCCCGTTCAATCAGCCTGCAGGCACGATATGCAAAATGCTGCCCGCGAAACGGCGGATCGATGTGATATCCGATGTGGCCATAATAGTATACGCATCGGCTTTCTCCGTCCCGGTAGCTGATCTGGCCGATTTCCTGCCGCTCGTCATGCAGGGTGATCTTCCAGACTTGTTCATGGCCGAAACCGAGCTCCCGGTTCGGTGCGCCGATATGGATCGGAATCAGGTCGATGACGCCGTCTGAATACTCAGGCCTGTTGTGTCTGAAAAGCATAGGCCCGCTTACACTTCCTGTACTCTGACCTGGTCAAGCAGTGCGTCAAAATCGGACCGGACAATCAGCTGTGTCCCCTCGGTCATGACGCTGGCGGCTCCGGCGGCAATGCCGTAACGGAAAGCCCTGGCCATGTCTTTTTCTATTTCATATCCGAGCAGCATGCCTCCGATCATCGCGTCCCCGGCACCGACAGTGGATTTGGTTTCCACACGAAGTGCGGGTGCAAACAGGGTTTTGTCAGCTGAAATATACATTGCGCCCATGGCGCCCATGGATACAACGGAATGCTGGACGCCGAGCCTGATAAACAGAAGTGCAGCGTCCCTGATCGCGCGCATCGTACGAAGCTCGATGCCGAGGGTGGCTTCCATTTCACGCAGATTGGGTTTGATCAGGAAGGGATGTGCTCCTTTGGTAGCCAGCTCGAGCTCTTTTCCTTCGGTATCAAGGATACATTTTTTCCCTTCCAGGGCTTTGAGCAGATCCCTGTAGGTTCCTTCCGGACATCCCGGCGGCAGACTCCCGGTCAGCACGACCATATCGCTGCCGGCAGTTGCTTCCTCCGCAAGCTTCGTAAAACGTTTCAGGTCCTCCTCTGTCAGAGGTGTTCCCGGTTCGTTCAGCTCCGTAACGCCCTGTCCGTCCAGGCTGTATACCTTCATGTTCGTGCGTACATGACCCGGTACTGTCAGGAATTTGTGCTTCAGGCCCTCGCGGTCCATTATGGCAGTCAGGTCAGCCGATCCGTTCTCGCCCATCAGGCCGATACATTGTACGTCCAGACCCAGCCGTTTCGCGACGACAGCGACATTGATTCCTTTTCCGCCCTGGTCGACACGTGCTTCCCGGATCCTGTTGACCTGCCCGGGCTGAAGACGGTCTACACTGACTGTTTTATCAAAGCAGGGATTCAGACAAATGGTGGTAATCATACTGCTTCTCCCATCTTAGTCTATTCAGATTATTATACCATCCCATATGTTTATTCGCAACTGACGTTTGACCTGCCGGATCTTTCCGTCTGTTGGTTTGTCAAACATAGGTTACACATTCCGGGCTTAGCAGGGTCAAGGCAA
>CAZUXV010000236.1:0-4395 GCA_964624445.1 uncultured Oscillospiraceae bacterium
ACAATACCCAGAAGATCGTGGAAACCGGCATCGCCATGGTGCCGGAAGGCCGCCGCGTGTTCGCGAACCTGACGGTGCTGGAGAACCTGCGTATCGGCGCCTACCTGCGCAAGGACAAGGAAGTCATCGAGCAGGATATCAATTACGTTTACGACCTCTTTCCCCGGCTGAAGGAGCGTTCCTGGCAGCTGGCGGGTACCCTGTCCGGCGGCGAGCAGCAGATGCTGGCCGTGGGCCGCGCAGTCATGACCCGGCCGAAGCTGATCATGATGGATGAGCCCAGCCTGGGTCTGGCGCCCCTGGTGGTCAAGGATATCTTCAAGATCATCCAGACCCTCAAGAGCACCGGTATGACCGTGCTCCTGATCGAGCAGAATGCCAACGCCGCCCTGCACGCCTGCGACTACGCCTACGTCATGGAGACCGGCCGGATCACGACCAGCGGCACCGGCGACGAACTCCTTGCCAGCGAAGCAATCCAGGAAGCCTACCTGGGCAAAACGAATAAAAAATAACAGATTACAAACACGATTTTCCCGTTCCTTTACGGAGGGGTGTGGGGGCGGAGCCCCCACCTCCAAAATATCCCTGTTCCCGCTCCGCTCAATCAGCAATATCTGTCCACTGAATGAGCGGGGAAGGGGGCAGGGGGGCGAAGAATCGAAGACCGCCAGTGGCGGAATTCTCTTCGATTCTGAGGTCAATTGAAAGGGAGCAAGCTCCCCAGTGGGGAGTTGCGACCATTGAGATTGCGGATAGAGGATAGAATCAATATGAGCAGACTTGGAGATCTGATCCGAACAGAACGCATTCGCCAAAAACTATCACCAAAACAAGTTGCAAAGAAGTGCGGCGTCAGTGAGAGCTACCTTCTCGCTGTCGAAGCCGGCACAAAGATCATCGCGGACGACCAGGCCCGCCGCATCCTGAAAACCATCGGCCTGAAACAGCAGACCGAGGCGGAGTTCACCCTGGACGACATCGCTGCTACGGTGGACCTGGCCCAGGTGCAGCCCCGGATGGCCGCGGCGGTGCAGACCGCGAAGAAACCGCCGAAGAAAGAAGCGGAGCTGGCAGCCTCCACCGAAGACGACGAGAGCGTAGCCGGCAGCGTCTGGCTGGACGCCCTGCAGAGCGTGCTCAAGCGGGTGCCGGTGATGAACGCGGTGATGAAACCGGTCAGCTACCAGCTGGTGCCGGTGGAGAACGGCCGGATCGAGGGCGCGAACCCGGACAAGGTCTTCTTCTATCTCGCCCCGGACGACAGCATGCGGGGATTCCGCATCCACCGCGGCGATATCGTGCTGACCGTTCCGGCCCAGAGCCCGGTGGATGGCGCGATCATGCTCATGAACTACAAAGAGCACCGCTATCTCCGCAAAGTCAAGATCCTGGACGACCGCAGCGTGCTTCTCCAGTCCTACGACCGCGAGTACGAAGCCGAAACCGTCCCGATCAATGAGATCGGTTTCCTGGCCCGCTGTGTGAAAGTCACCTTTGAACTGGCATAAAGCAAAAAGATCCCAACATCCTGTTGAGATCTTTTTTTGGCCGTCCCGACAATATGATCAGCCTTCCCCCAATGGGGCCGAAGGGGTCAGGGGGCGACCGGAAAGCCCCCTAGATCCTTTTCGCTTCCATATAAAACCGTTTCTCGTCCGCCTCGCCCATCGAGAACGTCTTCCTCGGCAGCACGCCGAGGGTTTCCACGTCTTTAAAGAACGAATGCTTGTCGATCTCCGGCAGAAGGAACCCGACGGTCCCGGGCTTTTCCGCCAGCGTCCGGAGGGAGGCTTCCCCGTGGATGAAGTCGATCCCGGTGCCGGGATGATTCGCCAGGAAATCGTCCAGGAACTTCTGGATCGTCTCGCAGGGGATCGCGCCTTCCGGATCCTTCACGACGACGGTGCCTTCCCCGTCCGCGGAAACCACGGTAAAGCAGTGGCCCTCGCCTTCCCGGTCCAGACGCATGCCGTGCTGCGCGGCATACTGTTTCCAGGCGGCCATAATCTCCATGCGGTTGGTGCCGGTGACGATGCGGTAGATCGGCTCGAAGAGCAGCGCTTCGTCGTGGATATTTACGATTTCGCACAGGGCGAAGCGGGCGGGATGGTTCTCCCGTTCCGCTGCGGACAGGCCTTCGCGGATCTCGTTCCAGTAAGCTTTGGCGGTGGCGAGGCTGTGATTGCCGTCGCCCACGGCCAGGAGCAGCGGATGCTCTCCTTTCGTGTCCATCAGGGCGTTCAGGCTTTGGTCCACCCGTGCCAGCATTTCTTTCCCTTCCACGGCCCAGCCGGCAAGATGGCCGCCGCCCATCATCAGGTCAAAGTCATAGACCTTGCGCAGGGAAGCCTTTGCCGTCTGCAGGGGTTCCAGTACGGTGCGGTCCGGATCGTCGATCAGGATCATGATATGGGTCAGTTCCACCGGCGCGCCCCGGCGGATCTTCAGCCGCGGCGGAAGCCGGTCGGTGATGGTCTGCTCCGTGGGGCGGATCAGCGGCAGGGAACCTTTTTCAAAGGAATACTCCTCCAGGTCCACCGCGCAGACCAGGCCCAGCCGGGTGCCGGAGGCAATGGTCCGCTCGCACAGGATGAAACCGGGATCTACGGCCGGGGCCAGCAGGCCCTTGGCCAGGTAGTCTGCCATCGCCTGATGGATCCGGGGAATCAGGGTCTCGCTGTTTTTCAGGTCGTATTCCGGCAGGATCAGCCGGATGGCCGAGGGTGCGTCTCCGGCGGCGGCGAAGGCCTTCTGCCAGTATTCCGGTTCGGAGGTGTACTGGTCGCAGGCGATGCAGGCCCAGGTTTCCGGCTTTACGCCGGGGGCAGGCAGCAGGATCTGGGCGGGACGGATTCCGATTCTTTTAAAAGCCATGGTCTTCTTCCTTTCAGTACAGTGTGTTTATCTGAAAACAGTATAACAGACGTTCGGCCCTGTATGCTCGCTTCATTCCGGTCAGGCGCCGAGCTTCAGGTCCCCGTCCTTCACCCAGCCGGCCTTGCGGACCAGGGCGTGAATCAGCAGGGAGAGGATTGCCGGGAGCACCAGACAGATCAGGACCAGGCCGAGCCAGTCCATGCCGGTGATGGCGGCTTTTGTTCCTGCGGCCACGTCGTTCACCCAGCCGGTATAGACGCCCAGCGGGCCAACCAGGCCGCAGGTGCCCATGCCGGAGGAAACGGGCGGGCCGTTCATCTCCAGCCGGAACAGGCAGGTCGCGAGGGGACCGGTGATAGCGGAGGCAAGGGTCGGGGCGATCCAGACCCGGGGATTTTTGATGATGTTCGGCATCTGGAGCATGGAAGTGCCCAGTCCCTGGGAAACCAGGCCGCCGACCTTGTTCTCCCGGAAGGAGATGACCGCGAAACCGATCATCTGGGCGCAGCAGCCCGCCACGGCGGCGCCGCCGGCCAGGCCTGTCAGACCGAAGGCCGCGCAGATCGCGGCGGAGGAGATGGGCAGCGTGAGGGCCACGCCCACCAGTACGGAAACGAGGATGCCCATCAGGAAGGGCTGGAGTTCCGTGGCCCACATGATGAGGTTGCCGACGGCCATGGCGGCTTTGCCCAGCGGCGGGGCGATGAGCCAGCTGAGGAACATGCCGACCCCGATGGTCACCAGGGGCGTCACGAGAATATCCACCTTGGTCTCCCTGGAGACGAGCTTGCCGAATTCCGCCGCGATGATCGCGATAAAGAGCACGGCCAGCGGGCCGCCGGCGCCGCCCAGAGCGTTGGCCGCGAAACCCACGGTGATCATTGAGAACAGGACCAGCGGCGGGCACTGCAGCGCGTGGCCGATGGCGACCGCCATTGCCGGGCCGCTCATGGCGGAAGCCATGCCGCCCACGGTATAGTCTTTCCCGCTGATCGTCGCCACGGTCTGGGTCAGGAAGCTGATGTTCAGCTGCTTGCCGAGGGTGTCGATGATCGTGCCGATCAGCAGGGAACAGAACAGGCCCTGGGCCATCGCACCCAGCGCGTCGATCCCGTAGCGCTTCAGCGAGATCTCGATGTTTTTCTTTTTCAGGAAAGCCTTGAATTTTGCCATCTTTCCGCTCCTTCGGCAGGAGGCGTTCATGCGCTGTGCCGCCTGCCTGAAGAGCAGTATAAAAGGAAAACCCCAAAATGGCAATTCCGCTTCGGGGTTTCAGTCTGATTAGTACAAAGAAAGACCGGGATCTGCCAAGGCGGTTTTACCGGGTCAGGAGCGCGACGGTCTCGACGCCATCTTGATTGTCCAAACTCAATTCGTCTTTCCCGTCAATGATCGGAAGCCGGAATTTGATTGACTTCAACCATTGCCCATTAGGTTGCGGAGTTTCATGAATATGTATTTCCGCAATCAATGTTTGAAATACTTCCTGGCGCTCCTTGTCGGTTAAAACATCAT
>CAZUXV010000237.1:0-4351 GCA_964624445.1 uncultured Oscillospiraceae bacterium
GGCATGACAAAGCCCCTATCTCCTTTCGAAAATAGGGGCTTTGTTGACAGTCTGACGGCAGCGTAGCTGCCGTTTTTGCTGCGTGTCAGATTCAGCCTTCCGGAATCCAGACATAAAGCTGACCGTCTTCGTCCCGGTCTGCAATATAAGTCCAGGATTCACGCTTATCTGTATAGGAGGCTTCGAAATGGTCCTCGGTGGGCGTTTCGCAGTGAAGCGGCTGTCCGCCGGGAGAAACCGGGACCTGCTCATTCTCTGGGAAAATGCGGACATTTCCGCCGGTAATGATCACGCGGGAATGCTCGTTTCCAAGCAGCAGCCGGGTTCCTGCAAGCAGTTCGCCGGAGACATGGCCGCTTTCAATCCGGGTGTCACAGGCGCCGTCCGTGCTGCCGAAACCGGCGATCCGGTTGCCTTCACCGTGAATCCGGACGCGGGTGCTGCTGAACAGAGCGGTGACTTCTCCGCTGAAGGAACCGATACAGGCCCCGACATCGCAATGGAGGGTAACGGAAACATATCCGCCCTCCAGCCGGATCTCGCCGGTTCCGGTCATGGAGCCGATACCGGTCGCCCGCTCGCAGTTTGCTGTGATGTTCAGAAGGCCGGAGGAACGGATCAGCGCCTGGCCGGAGAGTGAACCGATCCCCAGGGCATCATTGCCTTCGATCACGGCTGACACAGCAGCCGGGCCGATGGCGATCTGTGCGTCCCCGGTGGAACTGCCCAGACCGATCACGCTGATGCCGTTGGCGGAGAGATTGCAGGTGCCTTTCAGGATGGAAATGCCTTCGCCTGCACTGCGTCCGCCGCCGATACAGACGACCTTGTCGCCGGAGGCCTGTACAATCAGCATGCCGTCCATATCGATGATAATGGTTCCGTAGGGATCGTTATAATTGGACCCTATTCCGACGGAATAGTTCCGGTTGTTCATGATCTTCAGTTCGCCGCTGCCCTGCAGGGTCAGGCGGGCGGCCGCCGGAACGCGGATTCCTTCCTTGTTCAGCGTGTTGATACCTTCCACACGGAGCGTCAGGCTGCTGCGGTTGCCAAGCTGAATGGGCGTTTCGTTTACACCCTTCAGATTGACGTGCCGCAGGGTCAGAACGGCATTGGCGTCTTCTGCGATCAGGATCAGCATATCCACGCTCTGTGTTTTCTGACCGGTCAGGGTCACATGTCCGCCGGAGACCTGGATGCAGGTATAGTGGTCCATGGCCAGGTTCAGTAGGTCCAGGGTTTCGCCGTCGGAAGCATTGTAGACTTTCGTTTCCCGGTCGAAACGGGTCAGAGACAGGTTTTCGGCAAGGATCTCCTGACGAACGGACTCATGGATGGTACGTACCGGCACCTCGGAGGGCCGGCCGGTATAGAATCCCTGGATCAGGTCAATGCCATAATCAATCACGGTCCGGAGTTCTTCGGAAGTTTCGACGCCTTCAGCCAGCGCTTTGATCCCGTTCTGATGTGCGAAGTCGATGGTGTTGCGGACAAAGAGCTGCTTGTTCCGGTCGTTCTGGATATCGGAGATCAGTTCCTTGTCAATCTTGATGATCTGTGGCGTATAACGGAGCACATTCACAATATTGCTGTGACCGGTGCCGTAATCGTCAATGGCGATCTGGGCACTGCTGCCGGTTTTGCTGAGACTCTTGAGACGGAAGAGTTCCTCATCACTTGTAGAGTCCTGTTCCGTCAGCTCAAAGACGAAGCAATCGAGATAGTTATCAAACTCTTTCCGGATGGCGGCGCAGTCTTCCTCGTTCAGGAAGTGGCCGGGGATTGTGTTGATGAAGACTTTGCTGCCGAAGAAACTGCTGTAATCCTGCACGAAGCGCTCCATGATCCCGAAAATGGTGGCTCTTTCCACGTCGTACAGGCGGTTGTATTCCCGGGCAACCGCCAGCACTTCCAGCGGAGAAAGATTGATCAGGTTATCTGTGCGCATCAGGGCTTCATAGGCGAAGATCTGTGCGTTTTTCGCATATACGATCGGCTGGAAATGGAACTTGAACAGGTTCTTTTCCATCAGCAGATTGAAGGCGCTGTAAAGCTCCGCGGCGGAAGAGGAGGGCCTGGCGGAAGCATGGGTATTGCTGCGCAGTTTATTCAGATAAAGTTCGCCCAATGCAAGCTTGATCAGGTTTTCCAGCGTGGTATCTTTCCAACCGCCTTCCACAGTGGTGCAGCCGCTGTTTACTTCCACATAATACTGTCTGGAGCTGATGGCGTTATAGGATTCGATCTGGGTGTAAAAGTCTGCGGTGCACCGGTTGATTGTCCGGCCGATGGTTTCCAGCGTGTCTCCGGCATCCACGACGACAAACTGGTCGGCGCTGGTCCGGGCGATGACCAGCGCGTTCGGATTGGAGGAGGTCAGACGGTTGGCGACCAGGTGGACGATGTCCTCGGTTTCATTCATGCCGTAGTTTTCATAGATATAATTGTAGCGATTGATGCTGTAGATGGAAAGCGCTAACGGAAGCATATGATTGCTCTCCTTGGCAGCATATTCCTCGAACCAGCGGGTAAGCCCCTTCAGATTGTTCATGCCTGTGACGGAATCCGTGTACAGCGTGCTGTCCAGGTGATTGATCAGCAGCTGCTGGCGTGCGTTGCCCAAATGGATTGTGAAGACCAGATTCAGCACGTCTGACAGGCGCTTGATCAGCTGGGCGTCGTTATCCAGATCCATCGTGTGGGCTGCGTAGAAGCCGCAGACGACCGTGCCTGTGTGCAGTGTGTTGAAAAGGGTCACGCCGGTCTCAAGCCCTTTCGGCGGGCGAAGCTCGCTGAGCCTGCAATCAGAAATGACAAGCTCCTCTTCCTGATTCCGGTAGGGAATATACAGCAGTTCTTCCTCGATACTGTCGGCGGTATAGTCCATGCCTGAATAGATCCCCAGAAAACGCTTATTCAGGCAGATATAGGAACCGGGCAGAATGGAGGTGGAGATCATTCTCAGGAAAGCTTCCGGGTCTTTCTGGACGAGCAGCCGCTCCACTGTGTGGTACAGGTCGTTTTCGTGGTTGTTCAGTGCTTCGCTCCGGCGGTAGACGCTCAGCGCGTCATACCGTTCGTTCACAGGGGAAGGACAGCCGCAGGATTCCGACAAAATCGGCTGGAAGGAATGGATGATGGTATACGGCGGCTGCTCTCCCGCTTTCAGCCTGTGGAGCACGTTTACAATGGTTTCCGCAAGAGAACGGGGGTCGTCGCCGCAGGTAGTCAGGCGGGGAGTGGCCATATAAACGGCCGGCATACCGTCAAATCCGGTGACGATTACGTCATCCGGCACTTTGAAACCCTCTTCCCGCAGGGTGTTGCAGACGGCGAGTGCCATAAAGTCGTTGGCACAGAAAATAGCGTCCGGCAGCTTTTCCCTGGACCGGATCAGCCTCCGGACCACGTCGGCAGCGGGCTTGGTCCAGAAATTGCCGTAAGCAACCATGTTTGAACTGAAAGGAAGGTTGTTTTCTTCCAGCACTTCCTTCCAGCATTTTAACCGGCCTTCGGAATTGGGGTCATCCTGTATTCCGGCGATATAAAATGTATCCTTTGCGCCGTGGTCACGGATAACGTGGCGGATGAGATCCTTGTAGCCTTCTTCATAGTTGTTGACGATGTTCCAGCAGCCGGGAAGCTCCATCCCTGCCAGAAAGACAGGAACGTTATGCGCCCTGGCGCCGTCCGCGATCTCTTTGATCAGGTCGTCGTCATGAAATCCATGACAGATAAAAACAAGCGCGTCGAACAGGTGGTACTGGATCGAGCGGAATCCGGCGCGGGGGATCTTGTTTTCTCCCTGGTACCAGTGAAAATCCAGGGAAGTATTAAAAACGACCACGCCAAAACCTTCGGCCAGGCCGACACGGCTCAGCTCGTTCAGGAATCCCGTATTCAGAAAATTGTGAACCTGAGAAAGGCAGACGGCGATTAGCTTTTGCCTGTCAGCCATGATGCTGATCCTCCTGTGGGGATGATGTTTGTAAACGATTGTACTTTGCTCAGGCAGAGTATAACACAGAAAAAAAGAAAAAGCAAAGAATGATGAAACCCATACGCTTGAATTGACGGAAGAATTATGGTATATTCCGATGGCGCGCCTGCGCGCGGTGAGTTCGAGACCTTCCTCACCTAAAACAAAACTAAAGGATGGAAACCGAAATGAACAGAAACAAAACCCTGCAACTTGCGAACGCCGGTATGATCGCCGCCCTGTATGTGGTACTTACCTGGATCGCGAACCTGCTCGGCCTGGCCAGCGGTGCGATTCAGGTCCGCCTGTCTGAGGCCCTGACGATTCTGCCGGTTTTTACTGCGTCGGCAGTCCCCGGCCTGACGGTGG
>CAZUXV010000238.1:0-4349 GCA_964624445.1 uncultured Oscillospiraceae bacterium
AAGCCCTCTTGATTGCTTGATTCGTATTTTGTCTAACTTTTGGGGGTCACTTCACCGACAGGCCGGTCTTTTATACGCGCTGTTTATTCAAACTGCGCCGCGTAAAGCTGGTGATAGAAGCCCTTCTGGTCCATCAGCTCCCGGTGGGTGCCCTGCTCGACCACGTCGCCGTCCCGCAGTACCAGGATCCGGTCCGCGTTTTCGATGGTGCTCAGACGGTGGGCAATGACGAAGCAGGTCTTTTGTTTCATCAGTTCCCGCATGGCCTTCTGGATTTCCCGCTCCGTGGAGGTATCCACGTTGGAGGTAGCCTCGTCCAGGATCAGCATCGGCGCGTCGTAGAGCATGGCCCGGGCAATGGTCAGCAGCTGCTTCTGGCCCTTGGAGATGTTCCCGCCGTCCTCGCTGATCACCGTGTCGTAGCCCTGGGGCAGGCGCATGATGAAGGGATGGATCCGGGCGGCCTTCGCAGCGGCGACGACCTCTTCCATCGTTGCGTCCGTCCTGCCGTAGGCGATGTTTTCGAAGATCGTGCCCTGGAACACCCAGGTATCCTGCAGCACCATCGCGTAGGAGCTGCGGACGCTGCGGCGGACCGCTGTGCGGATCTCGTGCCCGTCGATGCGGATGACGCCGCTGTCCGGGTCGTAGAAGCGCATCAGCAGGTTGATGATCGTCGTCTTGCCCGCGCCGGTGGGACCGACGATGGCGGTCAGCTCTCCGGCCGGGGCTTCCAGATTCAGGTCGTGCAGGATCGTCTTTTCCGGGTCATAGCCGAAGGCCACGTGCTCGGCGGTGACGTCGCCCCGGACGTTCTCCAGCAGGTATGCACCCGGCACGTCTGCGCTTTCCTCTTCCTCATCCAGCAGGGTGAACACCCGCTCGGAGGCGGCCAGAGCGGAGAACAGCTCGTTGAACACTTCCGCCACGGCGTTGATGGGCCCGGCAAACTTCCGGCTGTACAGCACGAAGGAGGAGATCCGCCCCAGGTCAATCTGCCCGTTCAGAAACAGCATGCCGCCTAGCAGGGCGATCAGACTCAGACCCAGGTTGTTGATCGCGGTCATCGTCGGGCCGATGGTGACGCCGTAGTGCTCCGCGTCGGAGAAGGCGTCGGCCGCGTCTTTGTTGATGCCGTTGAACCGTTCGTCTACCCGGTTTTCATACGCGTAGGCCAGGATCGTCTTCTGGCCGGAGAGCATCTCTTCCACAAACCCGTTCATCACGCCGTAGCTCTTCGACCGCTTCGCGTAGCGGGGCTGGGTCTTTTTCCGCATGTTCACCGTATAGATTACGGACACCGGTACCGTGACCAGCGTCAGCGCGGAGAGGGGCAGAGAGATGGAGATCATCATGATCAGCGATCCTACCACCGTCACCACGCTGGAGAGGATCTGCACGATGTCCGTGGCCATGCAGGTGGAGATCACGTCGATGTCGTAGCTGACCCGGCTGATGATATCCCCGGCCTGGTGCCGGTCGAAATAGCCCACGGGCAGCCGCATCAGCTTGTCGAACACGTCCTGCCGCATCCGGCGGGCCACCCGCTTGCTGACTACGGTCATGATCAGGCTGATGCCGAAGCCCAGCAGCGCGCTGCCCAGGTAGCACAGCAGCATCTGCCCTGCATAGTGCTTCACCGCGTCAAAGTTGACCTTGCCCGCGCCGGCGGCCGCTTCCCGGATCGCCGATCCGGCGAGGCTCGGCCCCCACAGGTTCAGCAGGTTGCTGCACAGGCTCAGCATGGCGACCGCGGCGATCACGTATTTCCACGGCCCCAGGTATTTCAGGATCCGGCGCAGCGCACCCCGGGTGTCCTTCGGTTTTTTCATCACGGTATCACGGCGCGCCATCAGCCCACCTCCGTTTCGCTGAGCTGAATCCGGCAGATGTCCCGGTATTCCGGGCAGGAAACCAGCAGCTCTTCGTGGGTGCCCCGGCCGATCATTTCGCCCTCGTGCAGTACGATGATCTCGTCAAGGGACATGATGGAGGAAACCCGCTGGGCGATGACGACCGTCGTGGCGCCGACATGGTGCGCCCGCAGCGCCTTGCGCAGCTCCGCGTCCGTGCGGTAGTCCAGCGCGGAGGATGCGTCGTCCAGGATCAGGATCTCCGGATCCACTGCCAGGGCGCGGGCGATCAGCAGCCGCTGCTTCTGGCCGCCGGAGAAATTGGCGCCCCGGATCGCGGCTTCATGGTCAAAGCCGTCCATATAGCCGTCGATAAAACCCTTGGCCATGGCGTCCTCGGCCGCCCGGACCAGTCTTTCCTGATCCGTTTCCCGGCCGAAGGAAATATTCTCCCGGATCGTGTCGGCGAAGATCACGTCGTTTTGGAACACGACGCCGAACTTCCGGTGCAGGTCGTCCTTATCGTAGCCGCGGACGTCCTTTCCGTCCACGAACACATGGCCCTCCTGCGGGTCGTAAAAGCGCATCAGCAGGTTCACCACCGTGGTTTTGCCGCTGCCGGTGGCGCCGATGATCCCCAGGCTTCCGCCTTTCTTCACCCGGAAGGAGACGTCCTTCAGGCACTGCTGCCGCTGCTCGCCCAGGAACTGGCCGTGGACTTCCGCCGGGTCGTCCGCGTCGTAGTTGAAGGACACATGGTCGAAGATCAGCGCGTCGTCGGACGGAGCTTCGGCCAGCTGCCCTTCGCTCACGGGCGTCAGGTCCTCCGGCAGGTCGATGACTTCGGCGATGCGGTTGGCGGAGGCGTTGGCTTTGGACATCATCATGAAGATGCGGTTCAGGCCCATCACGCCCATCAGGATCATATTGAAATAGGTCAGGAAAGCCAGGATCACGCCCGGTTCGGTATAGCCGTCGTTCACCCGCCGGGCGCCCACCAGCACCACCAGTGTCAGGCCCACGTTCAGGAACAGCGTCACGATAGGCCCGGGCAGGCTCATGATCACGCTGGCCTTGACCTCCTGTTTCATCATGCGGGTGTTGGCCTCACCGTAGCGGTGCTCTTCATAGGGCTCCTTGCCCAGGGCCTTGACCACCCGGATGCCGGTGATGCTCTCCCGCATCCGGCGCACCAGCACGTCCATCCGGTTCTGCACCTCGTTGTACAGGGGGATGCCCTTCCAGGAGACGAAGCAGACCAGCACGATCATGATCGGCGCCATGATACACAGGATCGCCGCCAGGCCCGTGTCCATCGTCAGGGTGATGATCGCGCCGCCGATCAGCATGATCGGCGAACGGATGCCCATGGTCTGGATCATCCGGATAAAACTCTGCACGTTGTAGGTGTCGCTGGTCATCCGGGAGATCAGGGAGGGCAGGCCCACCTTGTCCATCTGGCTGCCGGACAGGTTCAGGGCGGTATGGAAAAGATCCCGCCGCACCGCGAAGGTACTATTCCGCGCGACCCGGACGCTCATCCGGTTGGCGCAGACGTTCAGGATCCTTGTAATCAGGGTCAGCAGGAGCATCACGCAGCCCCAGGCGATCACAGGCCATGCGTCCGACGCCGCCGGGATGACATGATCAAGCAGATGCTCCAGTACGTAGGGCATCAGCAGATCGGTTCCCGTGCCGAGGAGCTTGATCAGCATCACGGCCAGGATATACCACCGGTAGGGGCGGATATAGCGCAGGATCAGTTTCATAACCGGGGATGTGCTCCTTTCAGATACCCGTCTATTGTACCCTGCATTGTTTTTTGCCGCAAGGAACAGATTTTGGAAATTGACGCGGCGCGCTAACCTATGATAGAATACCCATTGAAATCTGAGGACGGAGGAAATTATTATGAAGCATATTAAGACTCTGAATACCCGTAATCTTTGCGAGAGCGCCAAGAAGGGCGGCTGCGGCGAATGCCAGACCTCCTGTCAGTCTGCCTGCAAGACCAGCTGCGGCATTGCCAATCAGCAGTGCGAGAACAAGAAGCAGGAAAGCGCGAAATAATGAACTGGTGATCACTTATGCCGCCGCTTGGCGGCATTTCTTTTTGAGGAGATCCAAACATGATTCATCGTTATCATCTGGACGACTGGTATATCGTGATCGACACCTGCTCCGGCAGCGTGCACGTGGTTGACGAGATCGCCTATGAGATCATCGGCTGCTATGAGGAAAAATCCCGGGAGGAGATTCTCCGGGAGATGTCCGCGCGCTTTCAGGAGGATCCCGCGGAAATCGCGGAATGCTACGATCAGGTCACGGAGCTGAAGGAGCAGGGAACGCTCTTTTCTCCGGACGTGTTCGAGCCCATGGCCGGCGAGCTCAAGCAGAAGACCGCCGGCGTGGTCAAGGCCCTGTGCCTCCACGTCGCCCATACCTGCAACCTGAACTGCGCCTACTGCTTTGCCAGCCAGGGCAAGTATCACGGGG
>CAZUXV010000239.1:0-4338 GCA_964624445.1 uncultured Oscillospiraceae bacterium
AGCAACAAGACTAGCTCAGCATCACCTGCTGTTACCTTTTTATCATGCCTCCTTTCAAAATACGCTTATTACAATATATTTTACTTTTTGAAATCGCTCACATCAGACGATGAATAAACCTGAATATCCCCGTTTCCTTTAATTGTCGTTTTCAGATAATGCCGCCAGATTAATATGCCAGATCAGCTTTTTCCCGTCCTTGACCGGCATCACCAGGGAGCCTGCATCAGCAAGAATCTTTCTGGCCGTTTTTTGACTGCATTCCATCATATACGCAATCCTTGAGATATCCAGCGCTGAATCCCCGAAGAGATCTGTCTGCAGCATATACCGGAAGCTGAATCGCTGACTGGAAGATATTTTATTCATATGTTCTTCAATCCAGGAATCAAGTCTCTGTTCATACAAATGATACAGTTTGTTTTTCTCATCGAGCGTATTGTATGTATCGTCAATTGCTTCTTTGAAAAAACGCAGATATCCGGTAACAAACTCTGTCAGTTCACCTCTGTTTCGTTTGTCGTTGGCATTTTTGAATAATTCATAATATCTCTTCCTGTGTTCTTTGATCACATAAGATATCCGTAAACAAGCCGCCAAAGAAAAATACTTTGACAGCATATAGCTGCTGATAAACCTAGTCATCCTACCGTTTCCATTATAGAAGGGATGGATGTATCCGAAGAAATAATGAAACAATGCTACTCTAATCAGAATATCATAATCATCATTGTTCAGAATCGACAGCGCAGTATCCATTGCTGTTATGATCTTTGATTCAGGGAAGAGGCCCTCATGAATCGTTTCGCCATGCCTGTTGTTTACGTGAACCGGAGATTTGCGAAACATTTCACCATCCAGATGATCTCCCGGATCGTCCCGGGTTACTTCGTCTGCAATAAACTCATCATACAGATTACGGATATGCTGGCTTGTGGATAAAGGAATCTCTTTTCCTGACTGCAGGATCAGATACTTCCTGACCATGCTTGTAAAACGCTTTTCATGAGCGTCCTCGTGAATCGCTTTCAGTGCTTCGCTGATCTCTTTGCGAGTACTGTTTACATTTTCAACTTCATTGCTTTGCTGGATTTCCTCGATCATTGAAATTCTGACAAACTGATCCATTGCGTCCGGTGGAATCCGGGCGGACAGCAAA
Organism: uncultured Oscillospiraceae bacterium; assembly: GCA_964624445.1. GTDB lineage: Bacteria > Bacillota > Clostridia > Christensenellales > Aristaeellaceae > Aristaeella. The sequence continues at coordinate 1,160 of CAZUXV010000239.1, forward strand.
GACAGGCTTTTGTCTGCCTGGTATATGGAAGAGATTAGCTTTTGCAGTTCTGAATTATAAACGACAAATGAATCAACGCCTTTCAGATCAAATCCCAGTTTGATCGTTGAGTCTCCGTTATAACGTCTGTCATATAAATCGTTTGTTTCAGACGGGGTCAGATTAAAGCTTTTAATCCTGATATCCTGATAAGACATACTGTCTCCTTCTGATCCTTTCTGTGAATATTTTCCCTGTTGATGTTGTTTCTACTCATTTGCTTGGAAAAATTATGCTAATTCTTCTAAGCAATTATCTATTATATTCTTCATCTTAGAAATTATCAACCCTTTTTTCCAAGCTTGATCTGTTTATTTTCCTTCAGTCGAAGAAACAATTCCATTTTTCCGTATAAAAACAGCAGCAGGGTTCAGGCGGCGTGCCTGAACCCTGTTTGCTTTCTTTTATCTGTTGTTTGCTTTATTCCTTTGCCAGTCCGGTTTCGCCCATATACTTCTTCGCGTCCTTGAAGAAGGCCCAGATCATGACGATCATGATGAGACCGATGGGGAAGGCGGAGATAATGCTGACCGACTGGATGTTGTTCATGCTGCTCTCGGAGAAGACCAGGGCGATGGGCAGGACGATCAGGAGGATGCACCAGAGGAAGGTGATCGTCTTATGGGGCTTCTCGTCCGCGCCGAGCCGGCGGTAGGAGTAGCAGGCGGCGGTGTAGGCGATGGAGTCAAAGCTGGTGGCATAGAAGGCGATCATGGAAAGCATGGCCACGATCAGGATGAAGGTGGAGCAGGGCATGGACTTGATCACATTGATGATCATGCCGTAAAGGTCGCCGGTCTCCGCGTAGGCCGCGATGAAGTCCGCCTTGCCGGCAATCTGGGTGCCCAGGCCGTAGTTGCCCAGAACGATGAAGGAAACGATCGTCGCGCCGACGCCGAACACATAGCCGCCCAGCACCACCTGCTTGACGGTCCGGCCCCGGGAGATGTTCCCGATAAAGAACGGCGCCGCAATGCACCAGACCATCCAGTAAGCCCAGTAATAGATTGTCCAGTCCTGGGGGAAGTTGTTGGCCCGCACCGGGTCGGAGTAGGTGCTCAGCTCGATGAAGTGCTGAAACATCTTGCCCAGGCTCTGGAAGCCGTTCTCGATGATGAACCGGCCCTGTCCGCCGATGAGGAGCACGATGATCAGCAGGCCGAAGAACAGCCAGATGCAGACCTTGGCCAGGATGCCGATGCCCTTGAAGCCGTGCAGCACGGCGTAGGTATAGATTGCGCAGGTGATCACCAGGATAATGATCGTCACGGCGGTCCGGCTGATGCTGATGCCGAAAAGGGTCACCATGATCTCCGCCATCAGGGGGGTGGCCACGGAGAAGGTCGTCGCCGTGCCGGCCAGCAGGGCGAAGAGCGCGAACAGGTCGATGATCCGGCCCAGCAGGCCCTCCGCGTGCTTATCCCCGATCACGGGACGGCAGGCTTCGGAATAGCGCTGGCGGTTCCGCTTCCGGACATGGAGCATGAAACCGAAAGCCACGGCCAGCACCAGGTAGAAGGCCCAGGGGATGAAGCTCCAGTGGAACAGCGGGAACACGCCGGCCCAGTCGTAGATATTCCCCATCTCCGCGATATGCGGGTTCGTGGCATACATGACCCACTCCGCGAAACTGTAGAAGATGATGTCCGCGGCCAGGCCGCAGGTGAACATCATACTGCCCCAGGTGAAGAAGGAATAGCGGGGCTTTTCGTTCGGTTCGCCCAGGACGATGTTCCCGTACTTGGAAAAGCTCAGGAAGATCGAGACCACCAGGACGCCCACGCCCATGACCAGGTAATACAGGCCCACCGTGTCGCCGAAGAAGAAGCGGATCTGGCTGATCACTTCGTTGGACTGCTCCGGCCAGATGAACAGCAGGCCCGCCACGCCCATGATCAGGATAAAGGGCACCAGGGTGATCATCCAGTCGATCCGTCTTTTTTCCGTGTTCATTGTTCGGGTTCCTCCTTTGAATACGTGGGATCCAGCTGAACCAGTTCTTCAAAGCTGTCGATCTCTTTCACGTCGTCTTTCTGCATGGGATAGACGCCCAGCTCATAGTCTTCCGGGTGGCAGAACATGGCCACGTCGTCCCAGTAGATCTGCCGGTTGCCGCCCTCAAACTCCTGCTCCAGGTGTCGCCTGAGCTTCTTCCCGTCTTCCTTTGTCCAGCGGGAAACGCTGTACAGCTGCCACCCGCCTTTTCCGCCGGTGCGGCTGCAGGAGGTGACGATCCCGTCCTCCGCCTGCATCAGCCACTCGTCCGTCTCCTCCTCCGTCCACACCGCGCTGTACCCGGAGCGGGTGAAGTGCGGATCCAGGACCGCCGGGTTCAGGATCAGCTGGTCTCCGTCCAGGATCATGCAGTCCCCGAGATATTCCCGGGCCATGTACAGGGACGAGATGTTGTTGCAGGTATCGTAATACGGGTTTTCGATCAGCCGGACGCCGGGCCGGTGCTTCGCCCAGCCCTCAAACTGCTCTTTCAGGTATCCGGTCACCACATAGATGGACCGGATGCCGTTTTGCTGCAGGGCCTCCACCACGGAGTCGATCATCCGCACGCCGTTGACCTTGATCAGGGGCTTCGGGACCGTGTTGGTCACCGGCCGCATCCGCTGACCGATCCCCGCCGCCATGATAATGGCGCGCTTCGCGACGCTTGGTTTTAATTCACAATTCATAATTCACAATTCATAATTTCAGTTACTGTTCCTGTCTTTCCAACCGAAGGCAAACTTCCTTCTTTGTCATCTCGACCAAGCGAAGCGCGTGGAGAGATCTTCCTCGCCACGGTGTTCACTCTCTTGACTGTGTGTGTTTTCATAAGTCTTCACTAATCATAATTATGAATTATGAATTATGAATTGTGAATTCATCAGCGTAGCGGCAGAAGTCTTTCGCATACCGGTACTGCCGCAGGCTGTATTCGCCGAACTCCACGCCCAGCTTCCGCTTGTACTCGCACCAGTTGGACCACAGCAGCCCGCAGGCGGCCACATAGCAGTAGATCTTCGCCCGGGTTTCCGGATCGCATTTTCCCTCAAAGTACAGGTCGATCAGGTGGTCCGTCTGCGCCTTGTCATACAGGCTGTAGATCGCGAACATCGCGATGTCCGCGTGGGGATCCTGCATGCCGG
>CAZUXV010000240.1:0-4305 GCA_964624445.1 uncultured Oscillospiraceae bacterium
TGATCTCGGGGTTGTTGTAGTTCTCCTTCAGCCAGGGGATGATGATGGATGTATCGAGACCGCCGGAGTAGGCGAGGACGACTTTCTTGATATCAGCTTTATTCATTGGGGAGACCTCCTTCTGCATGATTATGCAGGCAATATACACCCCTTAAAACCGCTTGTCAATAGGAAAACAATATAAATTCAAAAGAATTTTCAAAAAGAATAAGAAATGAATATATGCATTAAATTGTGCATAAATCCTGAATGTAGTGAATAGAAAAAACCGCCCGGCAACGCCGGGCGGGAAGGATCAGTCTTCTGGCCAGGATTGGTCGAAGGGCACCCACAGATTATGTTTGAAACATCTGCGGTAATGGTAATACCGGTCGTGGTCGCGCCAGTGATGGGAGATGGCAGAGCCTTTCACGGTGAAGTCGACGGTGCAGTCCGGATGGGTTTCCTTGAAATGCTTCTGTTCCGATTCCGGAAGCTTTTTCAGATTGTTGGCCCAGAAACGGTCCAGAGTGGTCACCGCATCCAGCATGGATATCTCCTTCACCCAGGTGGAGGAAACGTTCAGGTCAATCAGCTCGGTGCAGTTGGCCAGGGGCGTCAGGTCGGAAACGTGGGTGTCATGTACTTCCAGGTATTTCAGGTGCTTCAGGTTGCCGACCTCGGTCAGGTCGTCCACATGCTCGTTGTTGGAGATAATCAGCAGTTCCAGGTCCGGGAAATAGCGGAGAAAGTCCAGATTGGTGAACGCATTGTGGCCCACATCCAGCGCCTTGAGATTGGGAATGTATTTGAACAGCTCCATGTGCTCGTCCTTCAGGCGGGCACCGTAGTCGGTGTGGTTCAGGGTGCTGTAGGCAGTGGCGGTGGAGGGGCAGTAATGCTCGCCCCGAAGATGGACCAGCCAGTCGAATTTAATCTCCGGATGTTCCTCCATCAGGGGAATGATTGTATCGTTGGAAGGAAGTTTCCGGTTGACACAATTCACGTATTTCACATTCGGGCACAGATCCAGGAGCATCCGGAAGGATTTGTCGCCTACATCTTTTTTGGCCTTCGTCAGGTCCAGTTCTTCGCAGTCGTCTGAAAAACTGATGCCGTTCCACTTACAGGTAAAATGGAAAACCCCGCCTTCAGGCATGGCACCGCGGATCTCGGTCAGCTGTTTTACGTTCCACTCGACATTGGTGGCGACAGCTTCCATGGGCTGGTTGGCCTTGACATATTTCAGCGCCTTTGCATAATTGGTCGGCAGTTCGTCTGCGAAAGCGGTGCAGACAGCCGCCAGCAGGACAAGCAGCAGGCACACACAGAGACAGAATCCGGAACGGTTGCGCATGGGGAAGCCTCCTTGAATTCTTTGCTTCCTTTATTATCCAAAAAGAAAGGAACAGTGTCAAGGATAATCTTGTGGGATGCCTTGCGAAAAAGCCCTATATATGGTATAAATATGCCAAATGAAGATCTGAGAGGAGAAATCCGAAATGCGCACAGGAAAACGGGTTCTTCTGGTGCTGGCTGCCATGGTGCTGACGCTCTGTATCCTTGGTTCTGCCCTGGCGGAAATCAAGCAGATCCCGCTGGACATGCTGGAACACGGAACGCCACCGAAAGCTGATGGATGGATTGAGGAAAACAAGGAATACCAGGATGAGTCCATTCATGCTGTTCTGTATGAAAGAAGGAACTACAAATCAAAGACCAGCGACGGCAATATCACCATCCGCTGGGCTGAGGTGGAGATCAAGGATCCTTCCCAACTGCGTACAGCGCTGAGCTATGACAGCTTTGAAAACAAGGATCTGGCCACAGCGCCTGAAATGGTTGCTTACCTGAATCCGGTTGTTTCCTGCAATGACGACTATGTAAAAATCAACAACTATAAAGGATATGTGATTCGCCAGGGCGTTCTTTACCTGGACAACCTGGACGAGTGGACGGAGGATCTGAAGCAGGATGTTCTGCTGGTCGATGACCAGGCAGATTTCCATGTGGTCCAGAAAGCTTCTTCCGCTGACGTGCAGGCATATACTGCTGAGATGGAAGGACAGGGCAGGACTGTGGTGAATGCTTTTACTTTCGGGCCTGCACTGGTAATCAACGGCGAGGTACAGGAGATTAAAGGGAAAGACAGCACGCATGAAGTGATCCTCGCCACCGCTCGGACGGCGATCTGCCAGCTCGGGCCGCTGAAGTACGCGATCTTTGCTGCGGACTGTCCCCAGACCGGCTACGGGATCAACTGTACGGAACTGGCCAATTTTATCGTCAAAACCTACCCTGACTGCAAGATCGCCTATAACCTTGACGGCGGCGGATCCTCCCGGCTGTTTATGGGCCAGAAGCGGGTCAACAAAGCCAACGGCCGCCGGGAGATCTACGGGATGATCTATTTTGCTTCCGCAGTATCGGAGGAGTAATGGAATGGAAACCTTCGCGCTTGTGATCGCCGGCGCTGCGCTGATCGCGCTGCTGCTGATGCTTCTGCAGAGGAAAAAAACGGGGATCAAACCGTCCACAGCGTTTGTTTTCGGCGCTCTTGCGATTCCGCTGTGCATTCTGATCGGCCGCGGGGCTTACTGGATCTGCTCTATTCAATGGATGAAGAAGATTAACGTTTCCTTCTGGGATTTTGCGGGAAGCGGTTACAGCTATATGCTATACGGCGCGGTTGTCGGCGGATTTGCCGCCGTGTTCCTGACCACGCTGATCAACGGGGAACCCTTCGGGCGGGTGGCGGATGCCGCCGCAGCGCCTGCAGCTCTGCTGATCGCTGCGGGCCGGTTTGGTGAATACCTGGTCAATGCCGGATTCGGCGCGCGGATTCTGGAGTGGTTTGATCCGTACGAAACATGGAGTATGATCCCCTGGGAGGATCCGGAACCAATCTGCCGATTTCCCTTTGCCATACAGAATTATTACGGCACCTGGTGCTTCTCCATCAACCTGTGGGAAGGCCTGGCAGCCGTTGTGTTCCTGATTGTGCTGATCACGATGAAAAAGCGCAGGGAAGGCGGGAGTGCGACGCTGCTGCTCCTGATGTATGCTTCCTGCCAGATTCTCTTTGAATCCATGCGTCGGGACGACGTAATCATCTGGGGTTTTGTGAAAGCGAATCAGTTAATCAGCGCCCTGCTGGTACTGGGAATCCTGTTCTTCTGCTGGATGAATCAGCCGAAGGAACAGCGCTCCACAATGCAGTTGTGGATCAGGACGGCGATGCTGCTGGCCGCGGCCGGAATCATCATGCTGATGGAATTTGCACTTGATCTGAAGGTCGGTTTCCTCCTCTGGATGCGCGCGGACCTTTGCTTCATCGTGATGGCTGTCTGCTGCGTCTGGATGCTGCTGACGGTACTTCCGGTGTGGCGTAAAGCCTGGCCGAAACAGGAAGCATAAAGCAGATTGACAGGAGCGGAAAGACAGTATACATTGTGGTCAGAAGGAGGAGGATAAACCCTATGTTCAGCAGTATCAGAAAACTGACAGCCCTTGTACTGGCAGCCATGTTTATGTGCATGATGGTGCCGGTTCAGGCCGAAACCGCAGACCTGGATGTTGAAGTGGTATTCGGCACGGTGAATAATGACACATATGAGAATCCCTACCTTGGCCTGGGATGCACGCTGGAGGGCTGGCATTATTATTCTGACGAGGAACTGGAAGGAGTCAACCAACGGACAAAGGACGCTCTGTCCGATGAGTTGGATGACCTGGTTGATCAGAACATCGGCATCATGATGGCCGAACAGCCGGACGGTATGCGGAATGTAAATATTCGGCTCCAGAACGTGAAGAACTATGTATCCATTTATGAAATGATGGGGACTCACGAGGTGGCAGTTAATTCGCTGAGCGGATTCCAAACGACACTGGAGGCCGCCAACTTTACCAATATCCAGCTGGAAGTAGCCGAGCAAACCATCGGAGACAAAACCTTCACCTGTATTCTGGGACAGTATAAAATCAAAGGTGTCCAGATATATTTCAGGCAGATCTTGGATGTCCGGGATATTTATCTGGTGACTGTGACTGCCACAACCGTCCTGGAAGACAAAACAGAAGAAGTATTCTCGAAGTTTTTCCTGAAGTAATGCAGGTATTCTGCTATCGCTGATAAATAGTTCTTGCAAATCTGAATTCACTATGCTATAATCCCTTTCGCTGACCGCATGGGATTATAGCTCAGTTGGTTAGAGCACCACGTTGACATCGTGGGGGTCATAGGTTCGAGTCCTACTAATCCCACAGCTGAGAACCCTTGAAAATCAAGGGTTCTCATTTTTTGTCATGACCAGATTTGACATC
>CAZUXV010000241.1:0-4275 GCA_964624445.1 uncultured Oscillospiraceae bacterium
TGCCTTGACCCTGCTAAGCCCGGAATGTGTAACCTATGTTTGACAAACCAACAGTGCGATATTTGTATATCATTGACGATACATGAGCTAATTTGTATAATATTGTCAAATTAAGCTGATATTTAGTATTCTCTCTTTCGTTCAACTTGGCTGCACTTATATCTTACTTGCATGATTATGCGGTCGTATCGATTGAAGAAACACACTTTAGTAGTTTTACTGTCTGTTTACTGCCTGAATATTTTTTACTGCCTGTTTACTGCCTGTTTACTGCTTTGTCAAGATGTGATTTTGTTCCGTGCAAGGTAATCTAAAGAGCAGGCACCAATCATTTACCTGATTCATTTGTCCTGCGTTACCTGATTCCGCAGATGGAACGGTATCCGGAATAACGCGGTAATAATCCGGCCAGATTTCGCACTTCTTCGCTTTTCTTCGCTTGACTGCAGTAAAACATATGTGATAATCTATACTCGGAAGAACTGTGGAAAGCGGTTCTTCTTTTTTGATTCTCAAAATAATTGCACATGTTTTCGTGTTTTTTCCTTTTATTTCATGCTCGATATGTGTTTTAATGTATGCGTGAAGTCAGACACCGGCGGAAGCCGGACCATCATTTTCGAAAAAGAGAAGCCGCCGGCTTCTATTTTTATACCTGCCCGGAGCGCAAACGCCTCCGGGCAACAATATTAATGAAAGGCAGGAACCCCAAAATGAAAAGATCCAATTCCAAGAAAGCCCGCAGAAACGCGGGAAGAAACACACAGCCCGCCGGGAACACAGGCGCCGGAAATCCGGTATCAGGGCAGACGACGGAGGCCAAGCCGTATGACAGCCGCCGGGCTTTGCAGTCACTGAAGGATCACTTCAGGATGGCTGCGAACGACGGCTACATCAACACCGCGGCGCGCATCGGCGCTGCCTCGCCGCTGATGGCGGGCGGCACGTTTATCCGGTCCAACCTTACATTTGACCAGGAACAGCTGACAACCGCCTACCGGGATAACTGGGTGGCGAAGCGGGTCATCGACATGCCCGCTGAGGACATCACCAAAGCCTGGTATACCCTGAACACAAAGATGAGCGAGGAAGCGCTGGAAAAACTGCGCAGGCTGGAAGCCAAACACTCCCTGAAGCAGGAGCTAACCAACGCGATCCGCTGGGCCCGGCTGTATGGAGGGTCCTTGGTTGTGATGGTTATCGCGGGCGAGGAGGACCGGCTGGAACTGCCGCTGGATTATGATATCCTGCTGCCGGACTGTTTTCAGGGAATACTGGTTCTGGACAGGACGGACGGGATTATTCCCTCTGAAGAAAAGGTCAGCGACATTAATGATCCCGACTTCGGAGAACCAGAATACTATACCGTGGAACTGAACGGCCCCATCGGCGGAGCAGGCCCCAGGGAGGTGTTTGATCCGGCCACGGGGAGGCTGCGAACCGTTCCGACGATCGTGAAAATCCACCATTCCCGGGTTGTCCGGTTCATCGGCCGGGAACTTCCAAAGACCGAACGGGACCGGGAACAGGGCTGGGGCGCCAGCGAGCTGGAACATCTGTGGGACGCGCTGTTGAGGCTGAACTCCGCCAGTGCCAATATCGCCCAGCTGATTTTCCAGGCCAATATCACCACGCTGAAAATGAACGACCTGATGGAAATGCTGGCCATCGGAACGGACGAGAAGCGGGAAGCGGTGCTGAAAGCGCTCGAAGCGGATGATTACTTCAGGACTTCCTACGGTGTACAGCTGCTGGGCAAGGACGACAGCATGGAGAATCTGAGCTTTGACTTTGCCGGGCTTCCGGAAATCTACGACCGTTTCATGATGGACATGGCCGGGGCAGCGGAGATTCCTGCGACAAAGCTGTTCGGCCGCAGCCCGCAGGGAATGAACGCTACCGGCGAACACGATATGCGGAATTACTATGAAATGATCGCTTCCCTGCAGGAAAGAATGCTCCGGCCGGCGCTTGAAAAGCTGCTGCCGGTAATGGCGATTTCCTGTTGGGGATACATTCCGGAAGACATGGAGATCATTTTTGAGCCGGTGATGACCATGTCCGCGGAAGACAAGGTCAGTCTTGCCGGGAAGCACAGCGAGGTCGTAAGGGAAAACTACAGGGCCGGCCTGATTACCCTGGAGGAAGCCAGGGAGGAGATCGGCAGCATGAGCAGACGGACGGGCGTTCTTTCGGGGATCGGAGGGAAAGCGGAATGAAGAAGGAAGACAAGGCGGCAGAATGCCGGAGCATGTTCCTGGACATGTGCCCGGAAATGATCGGCAAAATCCATGACCTGGTTTCGGATCCAAGTACGCCGGCAGCGACCAAGGCTCAGCTGATCGGAATAGTGCTGGAACGGGGACTGGGGAAGGCGGAAACGCCGATCAGGCTGACTACGGATGCGGAAGCCATCGAAAACGCCGAGGCGGAACTGATGGCGATCGTGGAAGAAATACAGACGGAGGATGAAAAGGACGGATGAACGAAGCGGTCAGGCTGCTGCTGAAGCAGCCAGAGAAGATCGGCAGGGCAGTCGGGTTCAAAGACCTGACTGCCCTGCACGGGAAATGGATCAGGGCGATGGTTTTCGGGAAGGAAGACTATACGCTGCAGGCACACCGGGGCTCCTATAAGAGCTCCAGCCTGGCGGTGGCCATCGCCCTGATGATGGTGATCTATCCGAAACGGAACATCATCTTCCTGCGGAAGACGGACGACGACGTGGCGGAAATGATGCGGATGGTGGGCAAGATCCTGCGGAGCGGGACGCTGCAGAAGATCGCGCTGAGCCTGTATCACACCGAGCTGACGCTGACCACGGAGACGGCGGAGCAGATCAGCACCAGCCTGTGGAATTCCCCGATGGGCGCGCCGCAGCTGCTGGGCCTCGGGATCCGGGCATCCATTACCGGCAAGCACGCCTATTACGTGATTACGGACGATATCTGCAACAAGGAGGACCGGGTTTCCCGGGCGGAACGTGAGCGGACCAAGACACAGTATGACGAGCTGCAGAACATCCGGAACCGGGGCGGGCGGATCATCAACCTCGGGACGCCCTGGCACAAACAGGACGTGTTCAGCAAGATGCCGAACATCCACAAATACGACTGCTATATGACGGGACTGATTTCACCGGAGAAGCTGCAGGAGATCCGGGAATCAATGCCGTCTTTTCTTTTCGCGGCGAACTATGAGCTGAAGCATATCGCCAGCACGGACGCGGTGTTTACGACGGCGCCGCAGTTTGTGAACGGGGAATATATGATTTACGATGGATACGCGCATATTGACGCCGCCTATGGCGGGAGCGACTGCACGGCTCTGACCTGCGCGAAGCGGCAGCCGGACGGTACCATCGTGATGTACGGCCGGCTGTGGCAGAAGGATGTGCTGAGCGTAATGGAAGAGATCCTGGCGGAGGTCACAAGGCTCCGGTGCGGGTTGATCCGCTGCGAGGACAACGGCGACAAGGGTTTCCTGAAAAAGGAGATCAACCGTCAGCCCGGCTGCAACATATGGGCCAAGACCTATACCGAGAGCCAGAACAAGAAGATCAAAATCGAAACCTACCTGAAGCAGGCCTGGGAGAAGATCCGCTTCCTGGAAGGAACGGACAGGGAATATATCGACCAGATCCTGGACTATACGGAATACGCGGAGCATGACGACGCACCGGACTCCGCCGCGACGGTCTGCCGGTATTTCTTTACCGGGCACTGGGACGGGAAATAGCCAATATACACTCAAAAAAATGTACACTCAAAAAGGGAGCGGAAATATGTCGTTCAATCATGTGGTGCCGATACCCAAGATCAAAGGGAAAATCGTTTTCCGAAAAGTGAACGAAACTGTCTATGTTGAGTATGAAATCCGGCGGGTCTATGACAAGAACCGAAAATACAACAAACCGGAGCGTGTGCGAATCGGCGTCCGGATCCGGGAAAGGCCGGACCTGATGCTGGCGAACGAGAACTATTTCACCTATTTTCCGAAGGGGGAAGAAACCATGAGCACGGAAGAAAAAGCATCCACTGAAAACTACGAAACGGAACGGGAATACCGGTTTACGCTGCGGGAGTTCTTTGACCAGCTGTTTTACGAATTCCAGAAGATGAGCCGGAAGAACCCGGAAGGCATCGTGAACGAAAACAAGGTGAAACGGCTCAACAGTGTGCTTCAGCCCCTGCTGGAAATGCTGAAGGATGAAGAATACGCGCAGTTCCTGGAACTGATCCCTGAACCGGAAACGCAGGAAACCAAGGAAGGGCA
>CAZUXV010000242.1:0-4169 GCA_964624445.1 uncultured Oscillospiraceae bacterium
TCGTTATGAAGGACGGCGTGGTTCACCAGATCGGCAAACCCCAGGATGTGTATGACGAGCCGGCAAACCTGTTTGTGGCCCAGTTCCTCGGCACGCCCCAGATCAACGTGTTCCACGGCGAGGTGAAAGGCGAAAAGCTGTATATCGGCGACGAGGCCGTGCTGGATGTGCCAGGACGAAAGGACATGTCCGTTTGGGTCGGCATCCGGCCGGAAGGCTTCATTCCGGACGAAAACGGGCTGCTGACCTGCAGCATGGACCGGGTGGAGGTCATGGGCCGCGACGTAAGCGTCGTATCCACCCATCCGCAGATGACGGACCGGTGCATCCGCTCCATTGTATCCTCCGAGAACAAATTTGAGCCCGGCCAGCAGACGGTCCGTTTCCGGCTGAAGCCGTATAAAGTGTTCCTGTTCGACAAAGAGAGCGAGGAACGCGTATGAAAAAGAACAACCTGAAAGCCTGGCTGTACCTGCTGCCGGCGATCCTGTTCCTCGGCGTGTTCATGGTCTATCCGCTGATCGACGTCTGCGTGTATTCAGTGGAGGAGAACTATAACTTCGCCAGCCAGAGCTTCACCGGCGTGGGGCTGGGGAACTTCAAATACGTGCTGAGCGATCCGTATTTCGTACAGGCGCTGAAGAATACCTTCCTGATCGTGGCGATCACGGTGCCGCTGAGCACGGGGTTCGCCCTGCTGATTTCCCTGGGGCTGAGTTCCATCAAAACGCTGCGGAACGCTTTCCAGACGATCTATTTTCTGCCCTATGTGACAAACACCCTGGCCGTGGGCCTGGTGTTCATGATCCTGTTCAAAAAGACGGCGTATACGGACGGTATGGTGAACCTGCTGATCAGCAAGTTCGGCGGAACCGGCGTGGACTTTATTGAAGGTCCGTACTGGGCGAAGATGTTCGTGATGTGCTTCTATACGATCTGGATCGTGATGCCGTTCAAGATCCTGATCCTGACCAGCGCGCTGGCCAGCGTGAACCAGGACTATTACAAGGCGGCAAAGGTGGATGGCGCCTCCAGCGGACGGATCTTCCGGAAGATCACGCTGCCGATGATCAGCCCGACGGTGTTCTACCTGATCATCACCGGCTTTATCGGCGCGTTCAAGGCCTACAGCGACGAGGTCGCCTTGTTCGGTACGAACCTGAACGCGGCGGGCATGAACACGATCGTGGGCTATGTCTATGACATGCTCTACGGCGACAGCGGCGGATATCCGAGCTACGCCGCGGCGGCTGCGCTGATCCTGTTTGCCATCGTCTTTACCATCACCTATATCAACCTGACCTTCAGCAAAAACAAGGTCCAGTATATGTGAGGTGAGGAAGAGATGATCGAAAAGAAGAGTGCGAGTTTCTCGCGGGTGCTGATCTATTTCTTCCTGATCGTCTGGGCGTTGATCGTCCTTTTCCCGTTCTACTGGATGGTCCTGACGAGTGTGAAGAGCTTCGCTTCCTACAACAGCGAATATATCCCGCGGTTCTTTACGGCCGAACCGACGCTGGACAACTATGTCAGCGCCTTTGAGGCGGTGCCGCTGGGACGGTATTTCCTGAACACCCTGATTTTTACCGTGGCGACGACAGGCCTGATGATGCTGGTCATCATTCCGGCGGCGTTCGCTTTCGCGCGGCTGGAGTTCAAGGGACGGAACGCCGTGTTTGCCCTGTTCCTGAGCCTGATGATGATTCCCACGGAACTGGTGATCATCACCAACTATGTGACGATTGTCAACTGGAACATGCGGAACACCTACCTGGGCCTGATCCTGCCTTCGGTGACCAGTGTCTTCTATATCTACCTGCTGAAGGAAAACTTCGAGGCAATCCCGGATGAGCTGTACCAGGCGGCAAAGGTGGACGGGACAAGCGACCTGAAATACCTGGTGAAGGTGATGATCCCAATCTGCCAGCCGACGGTGGTGACGATCGTCATCCTGAAGGTCATCGAATGCTGGAACAGCTATGTATGGCCCAGACTGATCACCTATGACTCCAATTACTTCCTGGTATCCAACGGCATCCAGGAGATCCGCGAGAACGGCTTCGGCCGCGAGAATACCCCGGCGATGATGGCCGCGGTGGTTGTGATCAGCGTGCCGTTGATCGTACTGTTCCTGGTCTTCCGGAAGAAGATCATGGCGGGCGTTTCGAGGGGAGGGACAAAGGGATGAAAAAGAAGCTTTCCTTTATCCTTCTGCTGATCCTGATCCTGCCTTTGCTGGCGTCCTGCCACGGAAGACAAAAGAGCATCGGTTTTGCCGTACCGGATCATTTTGACGACCAGACGCCGGTGGAGATCGTCTTCTGGGCGAAGAACGATACGAACCGGAACCAGGTGGCAGTCTACCAGAAAGCTATCGAGGGTTTCGAGGCGCTGTATCCGAATGTGACGGTAAATATCCGGCTGTATACGGACTACGGCCGGATCTACAACGACGTGATCACCAACATCTCGACGAATACGACGCCGAACATCTGTATTACCTATCCGGACCATATCGCCACCTACCTGACCGGCACCGACACGGTAGCTCCGCTGGACGACCTGATGGCGGATCCGCGTTTCGGCCTGGGCGGCAGCGAAGTCCGCTTTGACGCGCCGAAAACGGAGGAGATCGTGCCGGAATTCCTGCAGGAATGCCGGATCGGAGAACATACCTATGCCATGCCCTATATGCGGTCCACGGAAGCACTGTATGTGAACGAGGACTATGTGAAGAAGCTGGGCTATGAGCTCCCTGAGATCATGACCTGGGACTTTATCTGGGAAGTCAGCGAAAAGGCGATGGAGCAGGATGCGGACGGCGTGTTCAAGGTGAACGGCCAGAAGGTCATGATCCCCTTCATCTACAAGAGCACGGACAACATGATGATCTCCATGCTGAAACAGCTGGATGCGCCCTATTCCACGGACGACGGCGAGATTCTGATTTTCAATGACACGACAACGGAAGTACTGCAGGAGATCTACCGACACGGAAAGAGCCGGGCGTTCTCGACCTTCGGGATCAGCAGCTATCCGGGCAATTTCCTGAACGCCGGGCAGTGCATCTTTGCCATCGACTCCACGGCAGGCGCAACCTGGATGGGCAGCGATGCGCCGATGCTGGATATCCATGAAGAGCAGGTTGTTCCGTTCCACACGAAGGTCATGCCGATCCCGCAGTTCGATCCGGAACATCCGAAGATGATCAGCCAGGGCCCGAGCGTCTGCGTGTTCAACAAACAGAACGACCAGGAAGTGCTGGCCAGCTGGCTGTTTGTTCAGTATCTGCTGACAAATGAAATTCAGATGGGCTACGCGGAGACGGAAGGATATCTGCCTGTGACCCTGAAGGCCCAGAACAGCGCTGAATACCGGGATTATCTGAGCCGGAAAGGCGAGGATAACAAGGAACACTACGCGGTCAAGATTGAAGCAAGCGAACTGCTGATGAAATACACGGCGGACACTTTCGTGACGCCGGTGTTCAACGGCAGCGCCAGTCTGCGCTCTGCGGCGGGGCAGCTGATCGAAAACACGGTGAAAGGCGCCCGCCGGAAACAGGAGATGAATGACGCGTTCATCGACAAGCTGTACAGCGAAGTCAGCAGCCTGTACCGGCTGGACCAGATCGGGAAGGTGGCGAAAGACTCCGGAGAAGATGGGTCCGGAACAATAGAATCAAAGGAGCTTCCGACCGAGTCGGTCGCCCTGCTGATCATTGTGCCGTGTGTATGGCTCCTGATCTGCGCGTACAAGCTGTGGAATAAGAAAAAAACGCACGGAAATCATTGAATTTACAACTGCTTTGATGTAATATATCATCTGATCACCGAAGATGGTGAACAGAGAGAGGAGAATAAGAAAATGAAAAACAAGAAGCTATTGATTGGCCTGCTGGCAATCCTTGCCGTTGTCGTTCTCATGCTGTCTTCCTGCCAGAAGACCGAAGAGAAGGCGAAGGAAACCGCCGCTGCCGTCGAAGAGAAAGTTGAAGAAGTCAAAGAAGAAGTGAAAGAAGAAACTGCTGAGGCTGCCGAAAAGGTAGAAGAGAAAGTCGAAGAAGTCAAGGAAGAAGCAGCCGCTGCTGTTGAAGAAGTCAAGGAAGAAGCAGCTGAGGTAGCCGAGAAGGTTGAAGAAGCTGTCGACACCGCCAAGGAAGAAGCTGC
>CAZUXV010000243.1:0-4058 GCA_964624445.1 uncultured Oscillospiraceae bacterium
CCGAGCATGACGCTCTTCTGGTCCCAGTAGGCGTCCCAGCTCAGGAAACGGAAATTCACCTTCATGTTCAGTTCTGCCGCCACCTTCTCGGCAAAAGCGCCGTTCAGGAAAGCGGACATTTCGTCGGTCTCTTCACCGGGATAGAGGATCGTGATCTCTTCGAGATCGTCGGCCTGCGCCATCATCGGCAGGGCCAGGGTCAGCGCCATCATCAGCGCCAGGAAAACAGCCACCAGTTTCTTCATGTTCTTTTCCTCCTTTTATTTATTCATAAAATGCTTCTGCATTATGAACCTGAGTTGATTATTCCTTCACCGCGCCGGTCATGATGCCCTTGACGAAATACCGCTGGATGAAGGGGTATCCGAAGAGGATCGGCCCGATAGTGATGATCGTGACCGCCATCTTCACGGTTTCAGCGGGCAGGCGGATGTTGGCGGCGGCACCGGCGGGGATCCGTCCGCTGGACACCGCGTTCACGTTGGAAACGATGGAATACAGGTAATACTGCAGCGGATACAGGTCCCGGTCATCGATGAACATCAGGGCGTGCCACCAGTCGTTCCAGTAGCTCAGGGCATACATGAGGCCTACCGTCAGGAGCGCCGTCACGCTCAGCGGCAGTGCGATCCGGAAGAAGATGGTCCAGTGGCCCGCGCCGTCGATTTTCGCCGCGTCATAGAGGCTGGGGCTGATCGCCTTGAAATAGGTCCGCATGAGGAACATGTTCCACACGGCGAACAGCGGGGGCAGGATCAGGGCCAGGATATTGTTCCGCAAGCCGTACCAGTTGGAGCACACGACGTACCAGGGAATCAGGCCGGCGGAGAAGATACTGGTGAAGTTGCAGATGAAGGCGATGACATTCCGGTATTTCATTTCCTTCAGGCTGATGGCGTAAGCGATCATGCAGGTTACCAGCATCGAGCCGAGCGTACCAACCACGGTGACCAGGATCGTTACACCGTAGGACTTCAAAATCCGGGTACCGCTGTGGGCAAAAATGTAAGTATAAGTATCCAGGGTGAAGGTTCGGGGAATCAGCCTGAAACCGTCTTTGTTGATCACGTCCTCCGGCGTAAAGCTGACGGTGACCGTCAGCAGCAGGGGATACAGGCAGATCAGACCGAAAATGCCCACGATTGCATAAGCGATAATCTTCGCCCACCGGTCGTTCCGGCTGTGGCGGATATGGTTGGAATGCTTTTTCGGGGTGTGTGCTGCAATACTCATCAGAACAGTCCCTCCCCGTCATTGATCTTCTTGGCCGCTGTATTGGCCAGCACGATCAGGATCAGGCCCATCACACTCTGGCACAGTCCGATGGCGGTACTGAATCCGAAGCCCATGGTCCGCATGGACGTATAGACATAGGTATCAATGACCGTGACCGCGTCGAGAACGGTGGGATTCTGTCCGACCACGCCCCAGATCATGCCCATGTCGCCGAAGAAGATCCGGCCGATGCACATCAGGGTCAGGATGACTACATTTGGTTTGAGCATGGGAATGGTCAGGTACCGGATCTGCTGGAAGCGGCTGGCGCCGTCAATGGTTGCCGCCTCATAGAGACTGCCGTCAAAGCCGGCCATGGCGGCCATGTAGATGATGGAGTTGTATCCGGCCCACTTCCACACATCCAGCAGGATAATGATGGCCTTCCAGTACTTTGCCTCCGCGTACCAGCGTACCGGCATAGTGCCCACACCCATCAGCAGGCGGTTCACGATACCGTTGGCGCCGGTGACGATCAGCTCGCCGGTCTTCCGGTCAACCCGGAAGTTGGAGGTCAGGAAGCCGTACAGGATGGCGCCTACGACAACCCAGCTCAGGAAGTACGGGAAAAACATCGCGCTCTGGCTGACCTTCTTGAACAGGCCGTTTTTGACCTCGTTCATGCAGATTGCGATGGTGATCGGCAGGGCTGTTCCCAGAATCAGGCCCCAGAAGTTGATGATCAGCGTATTACCGACAGCGTTCCAGAAGTAGGGGTTTCCGCTGAGGAAATAAGAAAAATTCTGAAATCCCACGTAGGGCGATCCGAAGATGCCGTCCTTGACGTTAAACTTCGTGAACGCCATGTAGATACCGCCCATCGGGATATACGCGAAGGCCAGAAGCAGCAGCAGCGCCGGTACGCACATCAGGTACAGGGTCTTGTTATGCTTCATCTCCCAGGCAAATCCCCGTTTGGCCAGGTTCGGTGTCCTTTGCACTGATCTTTCTCCTTTCTTCCTGTTTTTCAGGATTCATACGGGTCCTGCCCGACCAGCGGGACCTCCTCTTTCAGAAGGAACACACCCGTCGTATGGAACCGGCCGCCCCGGTCCCAGACGGCGAACATCCCGCGTTCCAGGCTGTTCCGCGGCGTCAGCTTCCGGTGGTCCGCGTTTTCGTCCCCCAGGACCTCCAGGCGGAACATCCGGTCTCCTTCCTCCGTAGGATAGCTGTAAAACTGTTTCTGCACCCGGATGATGTTCCGGTCCGGGGGCAGGATTTCCCGCAGACCCGGGTCAAACAGCCAGCTTTCACTCCAGATGCCTTTATAGTCATACTCGGGATAATACCGGCTGAAGAAATCAAGTGCCTCCTCGCAGCTCTGTCTGACGCGCTCAGGCGTATATCCTTCACCGCCGGGGATATGCAGGGCCAGCATGTAATCATCCTCGCCAAGGGCTTTCCGCCAGGTCTTTTTATCCAGGATTACGGTTTCCGGTGAGATCAGACCTTCCGGAAGCACCTGGTTTCCGCGGACCGTCTCTTCCGTTTCCTCAAAGACCGTGGTAAAGGCCTCCGGGTCTGTAACGCCGTTGACGCCGTCGGGCTGCCCGTCTTTCCGGATCCTGTCCCCCGCACGCCACAGCGCCGTCACTTTTCCGGTTTCCCTGTTCCGCCAGGCCGCCGGGGCGTCTCCCCAGCGGTAAGGTATGAAGTAGAATCGGTTCAGGAAAAAGATCTGGCAGCAATAAAAGTTCATGTCCCAAGGGTAATCGTCGAAGCTGATATCCCCTGACTCCGTGTATTTCTTCAGCTGCTTCCGGGTCATCCGTTCCGGGATATCCCGGTCGTAAGTTTCCGGAATACCGCGCTTGCGCAGGGCTTTCCGCCCTTCCAGTACACACAGCTGGGTATACAGGAACGCGTAGGCTTCCCGGGCGAAACCTGAAAGGCACTTCGGCTTTGGCTGGTAAAATTCCACCGCATGGCACCGGACCAGTCCCCGGACTGCGTCCCGGGCCATAATATGGGCCAGTTCCACCAGCTCCGGTACGGCATTGACTGCGTCCAGGGCGTCCAGCAGGGGAAGTTTCCGGTCTTCCGGTACCCGGTTTTCGTCCAGAACAGTGAGGAGCATTTCCCGGGGCAGCAGTTCAGTTTCAGTTGACTCCAGGTCACCGATGTGTTCGTCCATCGCTTCCGGAACGAGTTTTCCGGTTACCCGCTGCAGTTCGTTCAGTCGTTCTTTGTTCATGCGCGGGGTGTCCTTTCATATTTTCGGCGGAATTCCGCGATGCTGACCACCGTGCCGGTCAGGCGGGCCTCCTCGGCTGCGCAGGCCATCATATGGCTTTCAACGGATTCGTGGATGTCCGTGGCATTGGCCGTGGCTTTTCCTTCCAGCATCGAGAGAAAATCCTCCACAATGCCGCTGTCGCCGCCGCTGTGGCCGCCGACGCCTTCATCAGGCCGGATGATCTCGGTTTCCGGTTCAGTCATCCAGTTGCCGGCGAACCGGGTGATCTCGATCACGTTCTCCGCCTCGCTGGCCCGGATTTCCCCGTCCTCGCCCATGATCTTGATGGTGCGCATCATTTTGTTGGTAAACCCGCTGAGGTTAAAGGTCGCAGTGACACCGTTGCGGAAGCGAAGGATGGAGACCTGGTGGTCACAGACGTTATTGTCGCAGCGGTAGACACACCGGCCGTAGGGGCCGGTCCGAATGGCTTCCCGGAGTCCTTCCTCGCTCTGGTCCTCCGTCAGCACGACGGCAGGCCAGTTTCCGGCCACCGGAAGATAGCAGTTATACGCGCTGAAACGGCAGGTGTCCTTCACAGAGC
>CAZUXV010000244.1:0-4053 GCA_964624445.1 uncultured Oscillospiraceae bacterium
TGGGCGAGAACGGCATCAAGATGGGCAAGCGCTTCCCGAAGTACGTGGTGAACCCCAGCGACATCGTGGACAAGTACGGCGCGGACACCCTCCGGCTGTATGAAATGTTCATGGGACCGCTGGAAGTCTCCAAACCCTGGAGCCCCCAGGGCGTGGAAGGCGCCCGGAAGTTCCTCAACCGCGTGTGGACCTTCTTCACCAATGAAGAGAACATCACCGCGGAGAGCGACGGCGCCCTGGACCGGGTGTTCCACCAGACGGTGAAAAAGGTCACCGGGGACTTTGAGACCCTGGGCTTCAATACCGCGATCAGCCAGATGATGATCTTCGTGAACGCCTGCTACAAGAACGGCACCTGCCCCAAGGCCTATGCCGAAGCCTTCGTGAAGATGCTCAGCTGCATCTGCCCCCACATCGGGGAGGAAATGTGGTCGATCCTCGGCCACGAAGAAAGCCTGGCCTACGAACCCTGGCCCGCCTGGGACGAGGAGAAGATCAAGGAAGACACGATCCAGATCCCGGTGCAGGTCAACGGAAAGGTCCGCGCCACCGTGGAGATCGGGGTGGACGAGGAGCAGGCCAGCGTCCTGGAAAAGGCCCACGCCATGAAGAACGTCCAGTCCTTCCTCGACGGCAAGACCATCGTCAAGGAGATTTACGTCAAAGGCCGGATCGTGAATATCGTGGTGAAATGAATAATGATCAAAGACTTTGGTGTCGGCAGCGCGCCGGCACCTTTTCTGTTTCATAAATGCTTGTTACGCCCGCTGTCATCTTATATTGTTTCATCTTTTTTCAAATTATGAATTATGAATGATGAATTATGAATTGAATGTGGTTGACATTGTAATATTTTCGTAATATAATAACCCTGTATCCTCAGATACGTGTATTTTGATGTGTATTCCGACTAATATATTGAGGTGAAACGTTCATGACCGTGAATCGCCGCCTGCTTTCCATTGCGCTGGCCCTGTGCCTGATGCTGACGCTGATCCCCTCCGCAACGGGGACCATTCCTTCCGCGCGCGCGGAAGGCGCAAGCTCAAACTACGGCATCGTCACCAAGGACCCGGTCCATACCCGCGTCGCGCCCGACGACAAGATCGCCTTTGACCTGCCGATCAACCACGTCTGCGAGATCCGGGAAACCAAGGTCGTGAACAACGTCACCTGGTACAAGATTGCGACCGTCAATCCGGAGCGGAAGAACAACGATATCCATATCGTCTGGATCCGCGGGGACTGCTTCTCGGTGCTGACCGCCGAACAGTACGCCCAGTATACCAAGAGCGGCTCCATCGCCACCCCGACACCGGTCCCCTCCGACAACGGCGGCGGCCAGCCGACACCCACCCCGACCCCCGTGCCCGACAACGGCAAGAGCGTAGACCTGCCCGCCATCGAGGGCTCCATCGGTTCGGTCACCGCCGGCGGCACCAACTTCCGGGAAGGCCCCGGCACCGGTTACCACAGCATTGAACGCCTCGACCGGAACACCCAGGTCGAACTGCTGACGATCCCCTCCATCCGCGGCAACGGGAATACCTTCTTCAAGGTCCGCTACAACGGCGTCGTCGGCTATATCATGAGCGACTTTATCTCCATCATCAGCGGCGGCCCCTCCAACGGAGAAACCACCGTCGTCACCCCGACCCCGGCGCCCACCGGCAACGGAAACAGCAGCAGCAATTCCGGTTCCAATTCCGGCTCCAATACCGCCACCGGTTCCTATGCCAAACTGATCCTGAGCAGCTGCCATCTGCGGAACACGCCCGACGGCGACTATGACAAGGACAACGACTGGGAAGGCCGCGGCACCACCCTGCCGCTGAACGGCAGCGCCGTACAGCGGGGCGGTTATACCTGGTATCCGGTCGTTAAAAACGGAAGGACCTACTACGTCCGCAACGACTGCGTGGAAATCATCTCCAACGGCGCCACGCCGACGGCGACCTACGCCACCGGCCTGATTAC
Organism: uncultured Oscillospiraceae bacterium; assembly: GCA_964624445.1. GTDB lineage: Bacteria > Bacillota > Clostridia > Christensenellales > Aristaeellaceae > Aristaeella. The sequence continues at coordinate 1,978 of CAZUXV010000244.1, forward strand.
CCCCACGCCCGCCCCCTCCGGTGACATCCTGGGCTACGTCCGGACCACCAAGGGCGGCTGCAATCTCCGCGCCACCATCTCCGGCACGGTCATCAAGCAGATCGGCAAGAACGTAACCCTGCCTTATCTCCTTGAGCCGGTCCAGAAGAACGGCTACACCTGGTACTTCGTGGCGGACGGCGCCAACCGCGGTTATCTGCGCGGCGACGTCGTGAAAAAGGTGAGCGCGCCCGATCCCACCCCGACGCCCACCCCCACACCCGTGCCTGAAGGGGACAACACCCCGACGCCGACACCGGCCACCGGCCTGATCACCCCCACCCCCGAACCGACCCGGCAGCCCACCGGTTATCTGAAGACCACTTCCGGCGGCGTCAACCTGCGAAAGAAGGCCGGCTATTCCGATCCGATCGGCCAGGTCGCCAAGAACGTGGTCATGCCTTATTACGGCGAACCGACCAAGGTCAAGGGCGTGCTCTGGTACAACGTAGAGCATAAGACCCTGGGGAACGGCTGGATCCACGCGGACTACATCAGCAAGTGCAACGCCGACGGCTCCCCCCTCGCGACGCCGACTCCGGCGCCGACAAATACCCCTGAGCCCGGCACCACCGCGGCACCCGACAACGGCAGCCCGCAGGAAGCCACCTATACCACGCTGAAGACCGGTTCCACCGGCAACGCGGTCAAGAACCTGGTAACCGAACTGAAGCGCCAGGGCTATTACACCGGCAGCGTCACCAACAAATACACCACCTCTGTGGCGGACGCCGTCAAGGCGTTCCAGAAGGCGAAGGGCCTGTCCGTGGACGGCATCGCCGGCGCGGCGACCCAGCATAAGCTGTTCGGCACGGTGCCCGTCGGTGCCGGCGACACCAGCAACCTGACCATGACCCTGTACCCGGCGGAGAAGATCGACTGGTACACCGGCGGCATCAACGAGCTGTGGGCCAGGGGCAGCAACTATAAGGTATACGACGTGAAGACCGGTATCGTCTGGTGGGCGCACCGCTGGGCCGGCGGCCTGCACGTGGACGCGGAGCCGCTGACCGCGGCCGACACCGCCCGGCTGTGCCGGTGCTACGGCGTCACCACCGCCCAGGAAATCGCCAGCAAGAACCTGTACCAGCGGCGTCCGCTGCTGGTCACCATCGGCACGCGGACCTTCGCCTGCTCGCTGTACGGCGTACCGCATAACTATCCGGAAGGCGACACCATCTCCACCAACGAATTCCGGGGCCAGCTGTGTATCCACTTCACCAACAGCCGCACCCACAACAGCAACAAGGTGGACTCCGGCCACGAGGAAGCGATCGAGTACGCCTGGGAGCACGCTCCGAACGGACACCAGTAATTCTGACCCTGTCAGAATTACAATTCAGAATTCATAATTCACAATTCACAATTATAGATACTTCCCACAGGAGGTGGGGCAACTGCTCCGCCTTTTGTGGTATAATCAAACAGTGGTTCACCATCCACAATTATGAATTATGAATTGTGAATTATGAATTAATCGGAGAATAACGATGGCGAAGGACAAAAGTATGTTCGAATGCACCGCCTGCGGGTACCAGACCCCGAGATGGGTCGGCCGCTGCCCCGGCTGCGGCGCCTGGAACACGCTGGAGGAAAGCCTCCAGGCCGTGCCGGACAGCAAAACCGGCAAGGTCGCCGCGAACCAGCGTCCCGGCACCGGCGCGAAACCGCTGGCCCTGAAGGATATCCCGGAGGATATCGCCCTGCGCACCGGTACCGGCATCAGCGAACTGGACCGGGTACTGGGCGGCGGCATCGTCGAAGGCGGGCTGATTCTGATCGGCGGCGATCCGGGCATCGGCAAGAGCACCCTGCTGCTGCAGGTGTGCGACCATCTGGCGAAGAGCGGAAAGCGCGCCCTGTATGTCAGCGGTGAGGAATCCGCCCGGCAGATCAAGCTCCGAGCCAGGCGCCTGGGCATTGAAAGCGATATGTACGTCCTGGCGGAGAACGCCCTGGACGCCATTGAAAGCAAGATCCGGGAGCTGCAGCCGGACACGGCGGTCATCGACAGCATCCAGACCATGTACCGGCCGG
>CAZUXV010000245.1:0-4049 GCA_964624445.1 uncultured Oscillospiraceae bacterium
TCGAGCGGAACACCACCATTCCGACCAGCAAGAGCCAGGTGTTCTCCACCGCGGCAGACGGACAGACGACGGTTGAGATCCATGTGCTGCAGGGCGAGCGCCAGATGGCCTATGACAACAAGACGCTGGGACGCTTCCAGCTGACCGGCATCGCACCGGCCCCCAGAGGCGTACCGCAGATCGAGGTGACCTTCAGCATCGACAACAACGGCATCGTGAACGTCAGCGCGAAGGACAAAGCGACCAACAACGAGCAGCAGATCACCATTACCGCCAGCACAAACCTGACGGAAGAAGAGATCAACCAGCGCGTCAAGGAAGCCGAACAGTTCGCGGAACAGGACAAGAAGCGCAAGGAAGAGGTTGAAACCCTGAACCATGCGGACAGCCTGATCTACGAGACGGAAAAGACCCTGCGCGAAAACGGCGACAAGCTGAGCGACGAAGACAAGAACGCCGTGCAGACCGAGATTGACGCGTTCAAGAAAGTCCGAGAAGGCAACAACGCCGACGAGATCAAGAACGCCATGGAAGACTTCACCCAGAAGGTATACGCCGTGTTCGGCAAGCTGTATCAGCAGCAGGCCGGCAGCCAGGGCGATCCGATGAACGGTGCGGGTCCCCAGGCCGGAAGCATGAACGATGACGGCAGCGTGAACGCCGACGGCAGCGTGGAGTAAAAACCGGCTGCTCTGAGTGATGGAAGCGGGCCCGCCCTGATCAGAAGGGGTGGGCTTGCTTTGGGAAAGTAGGTGAGAAGGCTTTATGGCAGATAAGCGGGACTATTACGAGGTGCTGGGCGTCAGCAAAAACGCTTCAGACGATGAGATCAAGCGGGCTTATCGAAAAAAAGCCAAGGAATGCCATCCGGACCTTCATCCGAATGACAAAACCGCCGTTGAACGTTTCAAGGAACTGAACGAAGCGAATGAGGTTCTGAGCGATCCGCAGAAAAGAGCCCGGTACGACCAGTACGGCTTTGAGGACCCGATGGCCGGCATGGGCGGCGGGGGAAATCCCTTCGGCGGCGGTTTCGATTTCGGCATGGGCGATATATTTGACCAGCTGTTTAACGGCGGCATGGGCAGAAGCAGCCGGAACCAGGGTCCTGTTCAGGGAAATGATCTCCGCTACGAACTGCGGATCACCTTTGACGAAGCGGCCAAGGGCTGTGAAAAGAGCTTTGAGATCTACAGGAATGAACTGTGCGATACCTGCAAAGGCAGCGGATCCAAACCGGGCACCAGTCCGGTCACCTGTACAAGCTGTAAGGGAACCGGCCAGATCCGCCAGAGCGGCGGATGGATGACCACGGTACGGACCTGCCCGACCTGCGGCGGCACCGGCAAAATGATCAAGGAAAAGTGCCCGGGCTGCGGCGGTACGGGACGCACACGCAAAAAACGGACTGTCACCGTAAAGGTACCGGCCGGAATCGACAACGGGCAGACGATCATCATGAACGGACAGGGCGAACCAGGTATGCGGGGAGGCCCGAACGGCGATCTCTTTATCGTGGTGAACGTGAAACCGCACAACCTGTTCAAGCGTGACGGATACAACCTGCTGCTTGATTTCCCGATCAGTTTTGCCACGGCGGCCCTGGGCGGAGACGTTCAGGTTCCGACGCTGAGCGGACCGATCAAATACCGGATTCCGGAAGGAACGCAGCCGGGAACAGAATTCAGGATCAAGGGGTACGGTATCCAGCAGCTTCGCGGAAGCGGAAAGGGAGACCTGGTCCTGAGAATTAAAGTCGAAATACCGAAACGGCTGACCAACAAGCAGAAAGACCTGCTGAGGGAATTCGACGCCACGACGGGAGACCGTGAATACGACAACCGGAAAAACTTCCTTGACCGGGTAAAGGAACTGTTTCAGTGAATGCTGAAACAGTTTTTTCATCCGACTTGACGGGCCGGGACGCGGAACGTACAATACAACGGTACGGAGGAAAGGAAGACGGAAGTATGGCGCGAACCGGTTGGCAGAACCCCTGGGTCAAGGCGGTAACGACGATCCTGACTGTTGCGGTGATGGTGATGATCTTCTGTTTCTCCATGGAAAACGCCGAAAATTCCGATAAACGGAGCGGCATCATCTCGCAGCAGATCATTACGGTATTTCATCCCGATTACGAACAGATGAATACCGAGAACCAGCAGGCGATTTATGACCGTGTGCAGCATATCGTCCGGAAATGCGCCCATTTTACCGAATATATGATGCTCGGATTCCTGCTGCGGCTGTGCCTGGAAAGCTGGTTCGGACACAGGATCCGGAACAGGTGGATTGCCGGCCTGATCGGCCTGGGCGCCGGGGCCGGATACGCCTGTACGGATGAACTGCACCAGCTTTCCATCGACGGACGCAGCGGCCAGTGGACGGACGTCCTGGTTGACAGCAGCGGCGTTCTCGTCGGGGTCACCCTCGGCACGCTGCTGATCAGAAGCCTGGGCAGGAAAAACACCGACCATTCCTGACCGAAACAATACAGGAGAAAACAAATGGCCTATTTTAAAAGCAACGAACAGGAACCGGAAAACACCTATCCCGAAGCGGACGAGAATGAAACGGATTACGACGACGGGTTTGACGACCTGTATGAAGCGGGCGAAGAGGTTCCGGAACTGAGCCGGGAAGAAAAAGCGGAAAGAACCAAAAGCAGGCTGAAACTTGCTTTCGGCGCGGGAAACCTGTTCGGCGTAATCTCCGGAACGGTACTGATTCTCGTGCTGCTGATGCTGGTTTTCAGCATGATTCATTTTGTCATCACAGACATGAGCAGAAACTTCAGCCTTTTCCAGACCAACTTCTGACGGAAAAAGCAGACAGACAGAGAAGAAAGATATGATGAATCGGATTTACCTGGACCACGCGGCCACAACACCGGTATCGGAAACGGTGCTGAACGCCATGCTCCCGTTTCTTCGGGAGAACGCGGGGAACGCTTCCGCGATCTACGGAACAGGCAGGGAGGCCAGGAAAGCTGTTGAGAAAGCGCGGAACCAGGTGGCGGACGCCCTGGGCGCGAAATCCGGAGAGATCATTTTTACCGGAGGCGGAAGCGAAAGCGACAACCTTGCCGTCAAGGGAACGGCGTTTGCGAATGAACAGAAGGGCCGCCACCTGATTACAACAACCATCGAACATCCCGCGGTGCTGAACTCCTGCAGATGGCTCGAAAAGCACGGGTTTGAAGTAACCTATGTCACACCTGACAGGGAGGGATGTGTCGATCCGGAACAGATCCGGAAAGAGATCCGTGACGATACGATCCTGATTAGCGTCATGGCGGCCAATAACGAGATCGGAACCCTGGAGCCGGTTGCCGAAATCGGTGAAATTGCCAGGGGAAGAGGAATCCTCTTTCATATTGACGCGGTACAGGCTGTCGGCGCGATCCCGGTGGACGTGAACAAATGGAATGCCGACCTGCTGAGCCTGAGCGCCCACAAGTTCCGCGGGCCGAAGGGGACCGGGGCCCTGTATATCAGGAAAGGAACACGGATCGATCCGCTGATCAGCGGCGGCGAACAGGAAAGGGGACTCCGGGCGGGTACGGAAAACGTCCCCGGAATTGTCGGCCTGGGACAGGCTATCCTGGAAGCAACGGAAAAGCTTGAACAAAACGCGGCGCGGACAGCCGGGCTGCGGGACCGACTGGCCGCGGGCATCCTGTCTTCCGTTCCGGAGGCGTTCCTCAACGGATCAAAGGAGGAGCGGCTGCCGAACAACTGCAGCATCCGTTTCGGAGGAATTGACGGGGAAGCGCTGCTCCTGAGGCTGGACATGGCCGGGATCGCGGCGTCAGCCGGAAGCGCATGCACAGCCGGAAGCCAGGAAATCAGCCATGTGCTGAAGGCCATCGGCCTGAGCGACGATGAGGCAAAGAGCAGCCTGCGGCTGACAACCGGGGAGGAGAATACCGAAGAAGAGATCGACGAAACGGTCCGGACCGTGAAGGAAATCGTGGAGGACCTGAGAAGGATGTTCCGGGGATAAGAATCCAAAACACGAAAAAGACATTGAAAAAACCTGATTCTGTT
>CAZUXV010000246.1:0-4017 GCA_964624445.1 uncultured Oscillospiraceae bacterium
TACTGCCGCGGGACGTTGATCTTTCTATCCAACTGGCAAAGAATATCAAGCTGAATATCCCCATGCTCAGCGCGGCGATGGATACGGTAACGGACAGCCGTATGGCGATCGCGATGGCCCGCGAAGGCGGACTGGGTATTATCCATAAAAACATGACGATTGAGGAGCAAGCCGCGCAGGTTGACAAAGTCAAGCGCAGCGAGCACGGCGTGATCACCGATCCCTTTTTCCTCAGCCCGGAAAACCTGATTTCCGACGCGGAAGAACTGATGAGCCGCTACCGCATCAGCGGCGTGCCGATTACCCGGGAAGGAAAACTGGTCGGCATCCTGACCAACCGGGACCTCCGGTTTGAAACAGACTACAGCCGTCCCATCGGGGAGGTCATGACCAGCGAGAACCTGATCACCGCGCCGGAAGGCACCACACTGGAAGAAGCAAAGAAGATCCTCGCCGGACACCGGATCGAGAAGCTCCCGATCGTTGACAAGGACGGATATCTACGGGGTCTGATCACGATCAAGGATATTGAAAAGACGAGCAAATATCCGAACAGCGCCAAGGACGAGAACGGCCGGCTGCTGTGCGGCGCCGCGGTGGGCGTTACGAACGACGTGTTTGAACGGATCGACGCGCTGCTGGCTGCGAAGGTCGACGTGATCAATATCGATACGGCTCACGGCCACAGCCTCGGTGTGCTCCGCCAGGTTGAAAAAATCCGCAGCAAGTATCCGGATATCACGCTGTTCGCCGGCAACGTGGCGACAGCCGCTGCCACCCATGACCTGATCTCCGCCGGTGTGGACGCCGTGAAGGTCGGCATCGGGCCCGGATCCATCTGCACGACCCGCGTGGTGGCAGGTATCGGCGTGCCGCAGATCACCGCCATCTCCGACTGTGCGGAAGAAGCGGACAAGTACGGCATCCGGGTCATCGCCGACGGCGGAATCAAATATTCCGGCGATATTACCAAAGCACTGGCTGCCGGCGGAAGCTGTGTCATGCTGGGAAGCCTGCTGGCCGGTACCGAGGAGAGCCCCGGCGCCATGGAAATCTATCAGGGACGTTCCTTCAAGGTCTACCGCGGCATGGGCAGCCTGGCGGCGATGTCCGTCGGCTCCAAGGACCGCTATTTCCAGGAAGGCCAGAAGAAACTGGTTCCCGAAGGCGTGGAAGGACGCGTACCATACAAGGGAACGCTGGCAGATACCATCTTCCAGATGGTGGGCGGCCTGCGCGCCGGTATGGGATACTGCGGCGCGAAGAATATCGACGACCTGCGGAAGAACAGTGAGTTTGTCAGGATCACCGGCGCGGGTCTGGCGGAAAGCCATCCCCATGATATCTCCATTACCAAGGAAGCGCCGAACTATTCCAGATCCAATTAAGATCAGGATGATCGCCTGCGGGCGGAAAAACTCTTCACTGCGTTCAGAATGACAGAAGAACGAGGTGCTTAGATGGGAAAGCGGTTTTATAAGCTGGCGGGGGCTACGGTCAGGCTATTCAGCCCCCGGATGAAAACGGAATGGGAAGTTCCTTTCGAGGACGGTCCCTGCGTCTTTGTCGTGAATCACGCCGGATCCAGCGGACCGGTGGATATGTGCGCCAAATTCCCGCTGCGGGAAAAGATCCATCCCTGGGTCAACAGCGAAATGCTGTCCGCGAAGGAAGTCCCTGCCTATGTCCGGAAGAGCTTCTGGTGGAAACTGGACAGTTTCTTCGCCCCGCTGAAGAACGCGACCGTGCCGTATATCGCGGCTGCGCTGATGCCTCCGTTCCTGCGCAGCACGCCGTATATCCCGGTTTACCGTGACCAGCGGATCATGCTGACCCTTCGCCAGAGCATCCGCATCCTGCAGAAGGATCACTACCTGCTGCTTTTCCCGGAACTGCCGGCGCCCGGAAAAAACAGCCACCGGCGGATCAATACCGGGTGGCTGCGTCTGGGACAGCTGTGGTACAAATCCAGCGGCAGGGCACTGAAGATGTATCCGGTGCATGTGGATTACAAAAAGCATGTGTTCAAGGTCGCCGCGCCTGTCAGTTACGATCCTACCCGCCGCTTCAGCGAGCAGGAAAAGGAACTGGCCGAGAAACTGACCAGGGGTCTGAGGGGAGAATCATAATCAGTAAAAAAAGGAGCAACCTTATGGCTGCTCCTTTTGCTGTTCGGTTTGTTCAATGGGTTCATTGATCATATCGCGGCAAATGATCCGCATGAACTTTGCTGCGTTTTCCTGGTTTTTGCCCGTGACCGGTATACACAGATAACCGTCTGTTGCATAGGCGTACAGGCCGAGACCGGGAAGCCTGCTTTGCGGAATGCCATAGAGATGGGTCTCTCCGGTTTCCGTGTTCCTGCGCCAGCCGCTCTGAAGACTGATACCGCTGTTGTCGAACAGCGCCATCAGTTCCGAATCATTTTCAAGCGGAATCATGGTACCTTCCGACGCATAACTCAGGAACGTGTCCCTTGACAGGAGATACAGATCTCCCTCACCGGCGGAGAGATACGTCATCACCTGCATCGGGCCGTAGGCGCTGTCGTCCAGCATCCGGACGCTGGTGATTTCTTCCATATCGGTCAGCTCCGTTTCCCGGATATTCTCCAGGTATGACGACAGTTTGAGATCGTCCGTATAGCCGTACACATACAGTCCGAGCGTTTTTTCCCTCGGCGGACGGTAGGCAGTGACTGAGTACAGCAGATCCACCAGGCCGAAACCGATGGCGACGATCAGAAGATATTTCCACCAGTTATACCTGAAATGCTCTTTCAGCCTGGTTGAAGTGATGGGTGTTTTCATAGGAACTCCGTTCCGATCAATTCATAATTCATAATTCATCATTCAGAATTATGTGCGCTTGACCAACAACAAGAAGCATATCACGGAACGATAGGAAAAACAAGGAGACACAGGAAAGGAAAAGCAGGAAAACAAAGCATGGAAAGCGAATAAAAAAATAAAAGAGAGAAGCGGAACGCATTCCTGAAGACAGCCGTTATAAAAACAGAAAGGAAGGGAGCTTTCATGAAGTATCAGCCGATCATCACCGTAGGGAGACAGTACGGATCCGGCGGCCGCTATGTGGCCAGACTGCTGGCGGAGAAACTGAACATCCCTTTCTATGACAAGGAACTGCTGGCGGAGGCTTCCCGGGACAGCGGGATCTGCCAGGAACTCCTGGAAAGCTACGATGAAAAACAGGGGAAGAATCTTCTGTTTTCCCTGATCAGCGGCGCACAGCCACGGGGAGAGGCCGGGACGATGTATATGGACATGCCGTTGAACCACAAGATCTTCCTTGCACAGTTCGATACCATCCGCCGGATCGCGGATGAAGGTCCCTGCATCATTGTCGGCCGCTGTGCGGACTATGTGCTGCGGGATCATGAGAATGTCATCAACGTGTTTGTCAAGGCCAGCACCGAGGACAGGATCCAGCGCATTATCAAGTATAACGGCGCAGATCCGGTCAAGGCGGAGGAGATTCTGCGCAAAGCCGACAAACAACGCGCCTCCTATTACAACTATTACGCCACCGGCACCTGGGGCGACGTAAGCAACTATGACCTGTGCGTCGACACCGGCACGCTGGGGATCGAAGGCTGCGTGGATCTGATCTGCAAATGCGTTGAGATCAAACAAAAACAGGCTGAGGAAGAAGAAAAAGAATGGTAAAACGGACATGCGCGCTGCTGGCGGTTTTCATTCTGCTGATCACCGGAAGCAGTCTCGCTGATCTGAAACTGAGAGATAAAACCCCGGCCCAGAAAATGCTCGCAACCTATATCGGCAATGTGAACGAATTTCTGGCGGACAACGGGGAAATGGAACTCAATCGGATCTTTGACGAACAGAACAGCGTAGTAGAGCTCGGAATGACCAGTTCGGATGAGGATTTCGAGCCGGATGTTGTCGTGGACATTTATATGAGATACGACAGCCTCCACTATCTTGTGCTGCGCGTGAACAGCACGGACCGTTTCCCGGCCATTGCAGGGGCTTTCCT
>CAZUXV010000247.1:0-3998 GCA_964624445.1 uncultured Oscillospiraceae bacterium
CACCAATAGTAAAACTTACATTAAAAATATGGTATGGTGGAAATGGAAATAATAACATTATCATTGATGGCATATATTTTGGTAAAGCAAACATAGGAGATGGTTTGTCATTTAAAGAAAATCATGCAGTAGTAACACCTGATGATTTAGAGTTACTAACATTTACTGCCGATAATCAAAATATTACCGATGTATTAGATTTAACAACAGGAATAGTAACTAAAAATGTAGGTAGACATAAAGTAACAGATATTAGTAATTTGAGGGATGAAGGGTATGATGCTAATAGCGATTTATATTGTATAGCTTATTCATGGAATAATTGTCCTAATATAGTACATAGAGGAAATGGTACACTTGCATGGAATAGTATTCAGGGAACGAAAACATGGAACTATGGAATAGATGGTATGTATTCTCATGGTATGGGTGCTAAATTTCAGTTTAGACTTAAAGGTTCGACAAGAGGAATAACAAGTAGTGATGAGGCTAGACAATATCTAATTGACAACGGATTAGAATTATTATACGAACAGACACCAGTGGAAACACAATTAGATATTAACCTGCTTAAATCTTACAGAAATGGTTCAATTCAAACATCATCTCAACAATTAACACCAACTTTAAAAACAACTTTACCTATTTCAAATAAATTTACAACAACTAACTTAACATCAGGTTCAACTTATAATGTTTACTTTGATGGTACTGCAACTAAATTAGACGCAGGTGGTACAATTATTACTAATCCTATTTCTCCTTGTGAGGTAGAATGTGGAGGTACAACTTTAACGATTGAGGGTACTGATATTCAAAATGTTAGAGTAATTGAAACTACTGTTAAAAATGAAGTTGGCAGTGTAAATGGAACAACAGATGTAGAGTTGAGTGGGGTTGAATGTGTGCAAGGAGGTATCCCGAATTTACTATCAACACTATCAACAGATTGGGAAAATGGTACTGATTATGGCGGTTGTATAAGATATAAATATGGAATAGATGTTCAACCAAATGAAAAATATGTTTTTACAGTATCTAATATAGGCGGTCTTTATTATAAGGAAATTGCAATTTGGAATACTGACACATGGGTTAGTAATGCTGAAAGTATAATAACAACACAAAGACTAACAGCAAACACACCTTATATCTTTACAGTTCCATCAGGTGTGACTAAAATATACATATATTTCCCTTATGACAGTACAGGCAATCTAAATCAAGCACATGAATATGAATTACGTATGCAAAAAGGTACTGTTGACTTGGGATACGGTGGACAAAAAGAAGCTACAATACCTTTAGTATGCAACCCAGAACAACCAATCAAACTAAGAAGTTTAGGAACAACATACGATAGTTACAATCTTGTAACTGGTGAATTAACTAAACGTATTGGCGTATCCGAAACAGATGGAAGTTATAGTGTGTTAAGTAGTCCTATTGTGATTAAAATTGTGATTAAAACTGTAACTGATAAGTTTTTTGATGATTTTGACAATGAATGGCTTAGTCATAATTCACCAATAACAAATATAGGTTATTATGTAAATGAAGACAATGGTGAATTAATGGTTTCAGAAATGAGCTTCTATACTGGCTATCTACCAGTTCCAAAACAAACCCGTTATATCAAAATAGTAGGAGAAAACCGTTATAAGAGAGCAGTGTTTTATAATGCTAGTAAACAATTTGTAAAAGGTTTTAGTTCCGCAATAAAAAATAATGCTGATTGGACTATCGATACAGACCAAATACCAACAAACGCAGTATATGTAAGATTTAGTGCAAGTTTATCTACTGATAGTGATACCAATTACACGCCTGCACCTACAATATTCCTAAAGGACACGAAAGGAAATGTTATTGAAATGGCAAAACAATACACAGTGACAATTCCTCGCCTTTACACAAACGGACAAGTTAAAGTCTATTCAGACTCAGAAGTATATCCTACAACTATTCTTAATGGACAATCTACTAACAACTATGAAGTTAATGAGTTAAATAAATCTAATAACTACACAATCAGATATGATGGTGCTTGTGAATCTATTACCTTAAACGGTAAATCAAATGAACAAGGTACTAATAGAATAGTAAATACAAGTACAAATGGCAGTGGTAACTTAACATTTGTTAATGATAGTGGAGATATTAATAATGTGTTATTAACTCAAAATGATGTTAGAGAACAAGAGATTAATCATTTTAATGGATTACAAACTGTTGAGATTAATAAAATTAAAGTATTCAATACACTATATGATGAAGAATATGCAACAGAAAAGAAATGGATAAGAGGAGATAATGGTCGATTTGAAAAAGGGCAAACCTATGTAATGAACAGACAATTAAATGTAGATAATTACAATAAAATTTATGTTAAATATTCAAAAACAGTAAATGGTGGCGTACCAGGTACATATCCTCAAATAAGGGTTGCTTCTTATAAAAAAGATGGAACTTTCATTAATAGACAACTTATTAACAGCGAAACATATGTAACTTACAATAACAGTTTATCATTCCCTCAAGGTACTTATTACATAATACTTAGCATTGAATATGATAGGGCAGCAGGAATATATTTTGAAGATTTATTAATTAGTTTTTATGAAATAGTTGGTGATACCCCTAGAATTGAAACTATTGACCTACCTCAACCAGTACAATTAAATAGTTTACCTAATGGTACTTGTGATACTTATAATCCTATTACTGGTGAATATGTACAAAATGTTGGAAGTAAAGTGTTTACTGATAGTACAGGTTTTTGGTGTGAAAATGTTTATAAAGTTGATGAAATCAATACTTTAGGTTTTAGAGGTGGCTCTTTACCAATTACAGGTTATTATGGACAAACTAGCATTTTTTGTATTTTACCTACTGGTACAAAAATTGATAAACCTTGTATTTACTATCAATGGCACAGTATCATTTTAAGATTAGCTAGAAAAGATTTACCATCTCAAGATATTGATGGATTATCTCAATACTTAAAAGCTAATCCACTACAAATTTTTTACGCTTTAGATGCACCAAACATCACTCAATTAACACCGATCACTATTCCTACATTTGAGGGTGGAATGTTACAACTTATTACAACAGATGGTAAAGTATTCCCTATGATTGAATACTCAATGCCAACTAATAATAGATACGATACATCTATGTGGGGCGTAAATAAACCGATCACCCAAAGAAATGCAACAGAAATGTATATTAATGGCTCTACTACACCAACAATACCAACTGAAACAATGACATTTACGAATGATCAGTTATCAAGTGGTTCTATCGTTATTAATAATAACGGAGAGAGGTTAATCGTATTGAATGGAGATTATACAGGAAGAGATATTCCATACTTTACAGGAATGAGAAGTGTAGAATCAATTGAAGTTGAAACTACACCAAGTCCTGAACAACCATTATTCGGAAAAGGGGGTAGAAAATAATGGCTCAAATCAAATTAGCCGAATATACATTTGACAATAGTGTAGGGGATGTTATGTTATCCCTTACACCAAATACAATTACTATGACGAAAGATGATAGTGTTAATGGTACAACAACTAGACGTATTGTTTATATTGATAATGCTACTATGCCTACAAATATCGCCTTTAGTGCTAGAAGCGCATTATTAACAGTAGACTATTTGAATGTAACTAATAGTGTTACAGCCATAAATGAGATGTTTTATCAAGCAACAAACGTTACTTACATTAATGTTTCAAATTGGGATACAAGCAATATTACTAATATGAAATCCGCATTTTATCAATGTGAAAAATTACAAACGATAGAAGGGTTAGAAAATTGGAATGTTAGTAAAAACACAACTTTTCACATGGCTTTTTACAGTTGTAAAAAGTTAAAAGAAGCTAACATTACAAATTGGAAAGCACCCTTATGTACTAATACACATCAGATGTTTAGACAATGTTATGCATTAAAAAACCTTGATTTAAGTGGTTTTGAAGTAT
>CAZUXV010000248.1:0-3992 GCA_964624445.1 uncultured Oscillospiraceae bacterium
CTTAGTCCTTACATATGGGCGAAATAAAAAATCGGCCCGGATTTAAAGTCTCCGGACAAAAAAGGAATAATATTTTTTGAAAAAGTCATGATTCTAAAGGTTCATTTAAGGTTCAGCGCCTATACTCCAATCATCCCAAGAGAAACGGAAAGGCTGTGATCCTGATGTCATTCGGAACCAAATTCAGAATTCTGCGCGAAATGAAGGGCATGACCCAGGCCGGCTGCGATGAGAAATTCGGTCTGATGCGCGGCACCGTTGCCAACTGGGAAAACGGATATGCCGAACCGGAGACAGAGCTTCTCCCCGACATTGCCGGATTCTTCGGAGTAACGATCTGGGCCTTGACGAATAACCTGCCGCTTGCCGGCTGAGGTTTATGTCTATTTAAGAAACATGGGTTAAGACACCCTTGTCATCCAGGGAGGACGGAATCCCGGGAGCCGCCTCCCGTCTAACCACTCCATCCCAGCCGGTCCCGCCAAGATTCCGGCGAAGATGTTCCGATATGTGTTCTTCATACTCCTAATCTTCCTTTTTTCAGAACGCCAGGCGTCGATCAGCGCCGGGCGTTTTTATTTGGACAAAAGAAAAGCCGGCCACACTGTGACCGGTACAACGCCATTTCAGTTGGTTGGGATTTGTCACCGAGAAAAAACTGACCTCTCTGTCCCTCGCCCCCGCTGTCCATGATTCACATATCAAGAGATATATACCCAAAGCGGGAATAATGCAATCAACAACAAATTACCTTTTAGGTAATTAATTTATTGACATCAACTTAAACTGTGGTAACAATAACTATGTGGAGGTGGAATTCATGACTAACCCGGGAACCGTTCTTGAAAAGATGCTTATTGAATCGGGAATGTCCCGCAAAGAACTGGCTCAAAGAATCGCCGTGTCTGAAAAACATATCTGCACCGTCATTAACGGAGACAAAGATAGGTGTTATCCGCACTAAAGGCAAAATCGCGACAGTATTTCCTGACACCGACCAAAGCTCAGTATTGAAAAGGAGGAAATAATAATGAGCATCAGTGAAGATTTTAACGCTATAATCCTTCGTCGCAAAAATATAGAGGGTGATGTTGATTATGAAAATAATCAAACTATCCGGGACGCCATTCAACTTATGACAAAAGACATAACTGCAACAATCAGTTTTCTGGATAATGACTGTACTGAAGAACAGTTCATCTGGTTCAGTGAAATTTTTGATGAAGTAGCAGAAAAAAGCAAATCCGGCGAATTTATCGCAGCCCTCCGAAGGGTCGCAGAGCGTTATCCGGAAGCTGTAAAAAATTACAACATTAACTATTTTATTGACAGCGCGGCAGAGTATGCCGATTAAGTTCATCAAAAAATACGGACCTCCTTGTCAACTAGACACGGAGGTCCGTATAAGTCATCATGAATAATCGCGATTTCACCGTCTTCAAGCTTAAAAACGCCGAAATGATATCCAAGTTTCTGGAAGGCATGCTTACAGTAAAACACACTGATAACTTTATCACCCGTATCCTTTTTTCAGAACGCCGGGCGTTGATCAGCGCCGGGCGTTTTGATTTGGCCAAAAGAAAAAGAGCGCCGGATCAACTCCGACGCCCCTGTAACAAAAGATCTTATCCTGTAATATCCGTATCAAAAATCATTTTCCTGCAAGCGGGACAATAATACGCATCCATTGTAAAGGTGGTCAGCGTCATCCTGGCTGCAGTTACCGTGTACGAACCGACCAGTTTATCCATAAAACCGGCTTTCGTATTCCCCGGTTTCCAGGTTACTTTGCTTCTTCCGTCACCGGACAGAATCCCTTTTTGCATTTCCTTCCCGCAATACGGACAGATTGCGGTATTGCTCAGTTCCATTGCCTTATTCCTTTACATATGATTTCACGGGCTTTCCGTCCACATAGGCCCGGACAGCCGTATCAGCCGTTTCCGCCGGCGCTTCCAGCCGGGGGCTGTTCCTGAACAGAAGTACACCCAGAGCCAGGGCCGCAATCAGAATCAGCATTTGTTATCCCTCCGCAGATTCACTCTTCTGCCGGCGGAGATAGTAATAAAGCACAACACCGACCACGATGCCGATGACAATGCCCTTTCCGGAAAACACACCGGCAGCCAGGGAAGTCAGGCCGGAAAAAATGCCGCCGATCACAGAACCGACCAGGCTGAGAACCCCGCCGACCACAGCGATCGCGATCCAGCCGCCGAACATCAGCGCGGGCAGGAGAAGCAGACCGCCAAGGAAACTGTCATTATGACGGCGGTTTCCGCCGAAGATCAGATTTCCCAGAGTCAGGATTCCAAGCAGGCGCAGCATTGTAATAATCCTCCGTTTCAGTCATTCATCCGTACCGGTCATCCGGTACGTGTACAGGATATGACAGAGTGGGAAGAAAAAACAGAATCAAAAGAGAGAAATAAACCTGCTTATTTTTCCAGTTCAAAACCGCATCTGTACCGGCTTCACTTAAAAAACAGCCTCCTTTTTTATTTCGCCTATATAGAGAGACTATACGAGGAGGCAATCATATGCTGAAACCCTTGTTTTTCCGTTTGTTCCCCTTTATGCTGCAAGGCTTCCATGGTATAATCAGGCATGGGAAAAATGACCCCCACGCTAGCATCATGGGGGTCATCCCTCAGGCGAACCTTGGCAATCTCATATGGGTACAAGATTTATGTATTGATGAAGCCCTCAGGCATTCCAAAGGAGTGTTTTAAAGTGCCAAGTCAATACAGAGAAAATTATTGGTATTACGCCGGAAACAATAAAGTCGAAAGCATCCAGTTCCGCGGTGCCACAAAAAAAGAAGCCGATGAAAAATTCAAGGCTTTCCTTCTTGAGTACAACGCAAAACGCCATGATACGATGCTGTTCAAGGATTTCGTGGAAGAAAAGTATAAGCCTACATTCCTGCCGAAGCTTTCTCCGACTACCCAGAATTCATACACATTGTACCTGAACAATTATATGATTCCGTACATCGGAGATAAGGAGCTCGGAGAAATTACAGTCGAAGACATACAGCATCTGTTCGATATCCTGGCAAAACCGGATCCGGAACGAAACCGCAAAGCGCTGGCCCATAAATCCATTGAGCGCGTCTCAGGCCTTGGCCGGCGCCTCTACCGGATCGCAACGGAAATGAAACTGTGCGACGATACTCCGTTCAAAATGGCGCTTCTCACCATTGAAGGCGAAGAATCCCATCATCACAAAGCTTTACCGGACGAAGTAGTGGACCGCGTCAAGAAAGCAATCCCCAATCTTGCGGATCCAAGGGAGCGACTATATATGGGACTACTTGCCTATACCGGAATGCGTGTGGAAGAGATCGTCGGTTTGCGCTGGGAAAACGTCTTCCTGGACAGGCACTACGGTGAAGTTCGCCGCGTCGTGATTTATCCGGATCGAAAAACTCCTATTGTCCGTGATAAAACAAAAACAAAACATTCAAACCGCGACTTTATTATTCCGGATGCGCTTAAAGAGATTCTTGAACCCCTCCGACAGGAAAGCGGTTTCATTATCCATGGCCGTTCTGCGGAAGAGCCCTGCAGCTTTACAACGCTTCGCAGGACCTACAGAAACGCTTTCAAGGCCCTGGGGATCTATAAGCTCTATAACAACCATGACTGGCGCGCCACATTCGGCACCCAGCTGAAAGAAGCAAATCTTTCCTCCGCCCAGGTAGCAGACCTGCTCGGCCATGCCGATACAAGAATGGTCGAAACAGTTTACGCCGTCACCAGACATCAGGGAGTTATGAAGCACCAGAATCTTTTGAACGCGCTAAACCCATATTCCGAAGAAATTATAAATCAATCTTACAAACCCGCAAACGCCCAATACATAAGCGTTCTGGCCGACGCTTTTGCTCCATCCGTGCTCCAATTACCAAAAAATGGTTAAAAATCGACCCTCGGATGTCAAATCTGGTCATGACAAAAAATGAGAACCCTTGATTTTCAAGGGTTCTC
>CAZUXV010000249.1:0-3965 GCA_964624445.1 uncultured Oscillospiraceae bacterium
CTCCTTCGCCGGACCGGTCCGGAAGAATGAACGAGATCATGCCGGAAAAGAACTCCGCCGCCCGGTCCCAGCTGAGGAACGCGCCGCTCCAGCCGCCCTGTACGTCGCTGGTCCAGCACAGCACCCGCCCGGCGCCGTACTGCCACCAGGCCAGGACCGGATCTTTCCGGTCGCTGCACAGGGCCACGGTCGCCAGGGGTTTTTCCGTCGTGGCAAGATAACCGCCCAGTTCCGGAAAACCCGGGAAATCCGTCATCTGGCTGTCCGTGATCACCGGCGTGAACACGCGGTTCTGCACATATGATCCGGAGATCATCATCGTTTCCTTGGTGAAAATCCGGGGCAGGCTGTCGAAGGGGCCGGCTGCGTACATCCGTCCGCCGCCGATCTCCGCGATCTTGCCCATACCGACATAATCGGCGCCGTCGCCCACCGCCACGGTGGTCACGGTAATGCCGCTGGCCGCCATCTTGCGTACGACGTCCAGGTAGCCGGTGTCGCCGGCCTCGCCGTCGGTCAGGAAAATCACATGCTTATACTGCGCGCTGACCGTCTTCAGCGCTTCATAGGCCATCATCAGGGGAGAATAGAAGGCCGTGCCTCCGCCGGGACGGATGGTCGCCACCTGCTCCTGCATCGCGGCGACATCTGTCACATAGCTCAGGGGAACAACCCACTTTCCGGCGTCGTCAAAGCAGATCACACCGGCCTGGTCCCGCTCGTTCAGCACTTCCAGCGCGGCGCATGCCGCTTCCCGGGCCAGCTGCAGGCGGCTCACGCCGTAGGAGGTTTCCGTCATGGAACCGCTCTTGTCGATGGCCAGCACCAGCGCTGTCGTCGGCAGTTCCATCCGGTTCCGTACGTCGATCGTTACCGGCAGCATTTCCTCCAGTTTGCTTCCCCGGTATCCGCCCAGGGAATAGCTGGAATCGCCGCCGAACACGGCCACACCGACGCCCATTTCCTTTGAGGCCGTACCCAGCGTGGTGATCTGCGTTTCCGTCAGTTTGTCCGCGTCCACGTTGACCAGTGCCACCGCATGGTATTCCATCAGGCCGCTGAGCTGTTCCGGCAGCATCATCACCGGCAGGGTACGCACCTGCATACCCGCCGCTTTCAGCATCTTTTCCAGTTCCGCCCCCGCGCCGCTCTGCCCTTCCACGATCAGCACGGAAGGCTTTCCGGCGATGGTGGTCCAGGCCGCGCCGCTGTCGTTGGCGGAGACGCTGTCCCCGTTCAGCAGCACCTGCGCTTCCATGGTGCAGACCCCCGCGTCGCCCGCTACCGCTTCAAAGGCAAAGGTATTCTCACCCTTGCGCAGGGTCACGGTCTTCGTCTGGGCCTCGCCCCGGTCCCGCGTCAGAAGCAGCGTCGCTTCACCGGCAGCGTTCGCGTGCACCGTGACGACAGTCGTATATTTCTGTCCTGTATAGAGAGAGGAAGGCACGGAAACATTGGTCACCTGCGCGTCCGTCCCGCCGCGGGTCTCCGTTTTCAGCACGTTCACCGGCAGGCCGCCCGCGGAGCGGAAGAAATCCTCCTCCCCGGTCACCCGGCCGTCGCTGATCACGGCGATTCCGCCGTTTGTATCAGCCGGCAGCAGGGCGGACGCCAGCTGCAGCGCGCTGTTCAGGTCGCTGCCGGAGCGGTCCACCCGGCCTGTCAGGTCGCCCAGCGGCGCTGTCTGGTTCAGCGAGCGCTCCACGGCGGCATTTCCGCCGAAGGCGATCACGCCGGTCTTCCGGTCCCCGCTGTTCTCCAGCGCTTCCCGCGCCAGGCGCAGGGTCTCTTCCTCGTTCACCGAGGCGGAAACGTCCACCAGCAGGAACGCGGTCCGGTCCGGGCTCGCGGTCAGCAGGCTCATACCGGCCAGTGCCAGCACAGTCAGGGCGATAATCACATACCGCAGGATATGGCTGATCCGTTCCTTCCGGGAACGGCTCCTGCGGAGCAGGCAGATTGCCAGTACGGCCGCGGCGCACACCGGCAGGGCAATCAGCCGCAGCGGATGCATAAACTCAACCGACATACCGGCTCACCCCCATCTC
This sequence comes from uncultured Oscillospiraceae bacterium, assembly GCA_964624445.1. Lineage (GTDB taxonomy): Bacteria > Bacillota > Clostridia > Christensenellales > Aristaeellaceae > Aristaeella. Next base: position 2,049 of record CAZUXV010000249.1, read on the forward strand.
CGCCAGCAGCAGCACCAGGAATACTGCCAGCAGGATCGCCGTCAGTTCCCTTCCCTGGTCGCTCCGGGTCTGCGCCGTATCCGCCTCGTCGTCCGGTGCCACCATGCGCACGTCGCTCTCGGCCATCGGCATCAGTTTTTCAGTATCGCCGCCGCCGGTCGTTTCGGCGGGCAGCAGCCAGTCCAGCGTATTCTGGATCAGCACGGGAAAATCATATTTCAGCGGCAGGTTGGAATTGTGCAGGTCAAAGCCCAGCGCCGCCATGCCGTCGGCATAGGCGATCACAGTTCCCCCGTTCAGGCTCACCGCGGCCTTGCCGCCGCTCACCGGCCGTACGCTGCGGAAGAACACGTCCTTCATCGTCAGGCCCTTCGTCAGCGGGCAGTCCGAAATCACCGGCACGGGATTTCCGCTCACTTCGGTCTCTTCCGCCTTCCAGGTGAACGGACCGAAACCGGCCGCCTCCGGATCGTATCCCTCTTCCGGCAGCGCCGTTGTGACGATCAGGGGATCGGTGCCGAGGATATACAGGTCCGCCTGCGTGGAAGCAAGCGCTTTCACCTCTGTCCGCACCACGGTCAGGTCCGGGCGCACCCGCAGGGCGCTCTCCAGGAACACGCTGTCCGAGGTCACCGCCACGGTCCTTGTCACGGCGTGCTTCACCGCGGCCTCCGCCGTGTTGTCCGCGGCCAGGGCGTCCTTTTCCCGCAGGCTGACGCGCACACGCTCCGCCGTCTCCGGGATGGCAAAACTGATCCCGGCCGTTTCACCGGCAGGAATCTCCGCTTCCCGGGCGTCGCACAGCACGCCGTCCGCCTCGCAGGTCAGCGACACGCTGCAGTCTTCCCCGAAGTTCGCGACCCGGGCAAATGCCTGTCCGTCCGATGCTTCCAGGGAATAGACCGCCCGGTTCTCCGCTCCTTCGCCGCAGTTGACGATGGTCAGGGCAAAGGCGCCGCCCCGGACCGTCACCTGGCTGCGCCGGAAGCTGTCCGAATACACGATCACGTTCGCGCCGGTTTCCGCCTCCCCGTCCCGGGCAACAGCGTCCGCCAGGGCAAGGGCCCGGTCCAGGTCCGCGCCGTTCCTTCCGCAGGTTACGGAGGCCACCGCCTTTTCCGCTTCCTCCCGCTCCGCGTTCAGGGCCAGGCGTTCCGTTTCCTCTCCGGCCGCCAGCACGGTGATCTTTTCTTCCGCCGGCAGCGTACGCATCAGCGCCAGCGCCTCTTCCTTCGCCAGGTCCAGCCGGCTGCGTCCCGCGCTCTCCGTCTGCATGCTGCCGGATACGTCAAAGATCAGCACGGTTTTTCCGGCCGTTCCGCCGGGGATCGCAGGGCGCATCAAGGCCAGCGCCAGGGCCAGCGCCGCCAGGATCTGCAGCGGCAGCAGCAGGTTCTTCATCAGCCGCTGGAAAGGCCGGTTTGCCGCGTAATCCTTTACGCTCTTCCGCCAGAGAAAGACAGACGGAACCCGCCGCGGCAGGAATCTCCTGCGCAGCAGGTAGAGCACCAGGATCAGCGCCGGCGCCGCCAGCGCCCAGGCAAAGCCCGGGGAAAGAAATCGGATCATTTCATAAACCTTCGGATCTGTATTGATTAATTCATAATTCACAATTCATAGTTCATAATTGTTTTTACTTTTTCGTTCCTTAAACGGTATCTGATCTGAATATCAATCAACAACCGATGGAAACTGTCAAACCATTCATAATTGTGAATTCTGAATTATGAATTATGAATTTGTTTATATCATCCGGCTTTGTGACAAAAGCGGAATAAAACTCTCCTCAAAAGATTTTTCGCTGTCCAGCAGCATATAGGGCGCCTCCCGGGACGCGCAGTTCTCACGGATGCTCTTCAGGAAATCCGCCAGCGCGTCCTGATAAGCATCCAGCGCGGCCCGGTCAGCCAGCAGGTC
>CAZUXV010000250.1:0-3959 GCA_964624445.1 uncultured Oscillospiraceae bacterium
ACTCGTTATGATCGACAAGAACCACTTTTTTCCGACGGGGACGGATCAGATGATAACGGGAAAGCGTTCCGACTACTTTATCTTCTTCGTCAAGGACCGGATAGGAGCGGAAACGGCTTTGGATAACCGCCTCACGGACATCATCCAGATAATCTGAAAGATGGAAAAACTGCAGATTATCGGTACAGGCGATACGACTGACAGGAATGGACTGGAAAATTAACCTGGATGCACGGTATGCATCAAACGGAGTGACGATCATACAGGTGGAGGATGATCTGTTTCTGTACTGTTCGGAAAGGGATGTAGAGCAAAAAATCAGACATGCTGCACCGGCTTCAAGTGCCTGATCAGCCACGTCTTTCTGATCACCGCAGAGGACTATGGATCCGGAAGGGATATGTGAAGAAGAATCGCCGGGAAGCGCTATGATCACTTCTCCGGAGATTTCATCAAAACAATCCTGATCTGAATTGATGATATGTCCTTCCAGCGCGCTCAGAAGATTGAAAACGGGAATCCGGGAAACAACAGGTTCCGAGACAGAATTCATGTCACTTTCAGCCATTGCTCCGGAGGTAACAAGCCCAAACAAACGGCCGTCTTCATGAATGATCGGAAGTCCGGAGGCACGATAGTTATCTGTATGGATAATACGCCATGCATAGGAGATAGGGACACCTGCACCGATTGTCGGAGGCGTGTCATAATCGATATCGCTTACCTGTGTACGTACAGACCGAAGATAAACCGGGGGCTGGAATCCGAACCGGTTCAGGAGGAAAGAGGTTTCCGTATTCAGATGACCGTAACGGGCAGCAACATAGTGATCTCCGCCAAGCGAATTTTTCAGTGCGGCATATGCCATGGCGGATACAATGGAATCTGTATCCGGGTTTTTGTGACCGATTACATATACATTGTCCATACAGACCTCCGGCTTCAGCGGTTCATCAGGGCAAACCAGTCTTTCATTTTCAGAAGCAATGCAGAATTGGTGTCGGTCTTGTCCATCATGGAGACCAACTGAGGAATAGCAACAGAGGAAGAAGTACTGCCAAGCATGGTACGAATCAGGGATAGTCCTTCTTTCTGCCTGTCATCAAGCAGGATATCGGCGTTTTTGGTGTAACTCAACTGAAGATTAAGGGCAGGCGTTACACCGGCACGGGAGACGTTCTGATCAAGCGTAAGCTCCATATTGGCGGTTCCTTTAAACTCTTCCACGACAGAATCATCGACTTTTGAACCGGTGGATATATCCATTGCAGCAAGTACGGTTAAACTACCGCCTTCCTTACAGGCACGGGCGGCACCGAAAAGACGTTTTGCGCGGAAAAGACTGGAAGGGTTCACCATGCCGGGAAGACTGCGTCCCTGCTGAGCTGCTGCAGTGGTATAGATCTTGGCCAGACGCGTCAGACTGTCAACAATCAGGACAACATCCTTCTGTTGTTCTACAAGACGCATTGCACGTTCAAGAACGATTTCGGATAAACGGAGATGTGCTTCCGGCGTCTGGTCAAATGTGGAAGCGAGAACAGAGCACGGCACTGAATCGCGGAGCATCGTAACATCTTCCGGATTAACATCGATCAACAGCATAAGAACGTTGGCATCCGGATAGTTTTCGCAGACGACAGTGGCAAAATGCTTCATAATATCAGTTTTGCCGGTATTGGGCGGACAAAGCATTAACCCTCTTTGTCCGAAACCGAGCGGGGCGATCAGATCGATCAGGCGCATATCCGGATACGATTTGGCATCCTTACTTTCCAGAGAAATGCGGCGTGACGGATAAACCGGCGTCAGTTCATCAAAAAGAGGCCTGTTGAAAGCTTCCTCTTCCGGCACATCGTTCACACTGGAGATGTAGAGAAGAGCGGCGTATTTATCTCCTTCACGCTGAGGACGGATTTTTCCTTTGATGTAATCACCGGTACGCAGGCCAAATCGCCGGATCTGTGCCATGGAAACATAGATGTCCTTGGTAGACGGCTGGAAGTTGGCATTTCGAAGAAAACCGTAACCATCAGGATGGAGTTCAAGAATGCCGCCGCCTTCTTCATAATCACCTGAAGACAGTAATTCTTCCAGCGTCGGAGCCTGAATGCCGGTATCCTGTGCCTGAATAGGAGAAAACGGTTCGGAAATCCGTTGCTGCGGATTGGAAAGAGGACCGAATGAACGGGGGCCGAAACCAGATTCGGAACCATGGCTGATCCGCTTCTCAGGCAAAGGAGAAGACGGTGCGGATGGAGCAGGTTCAGTGCTTTCGGCAGCAGGAGAAACGCTTACGGAAGGACCGAAACGGGGAGTAAATCCGCCGGGACGGAGAGGCTGGGCGTGCTGCTGTTCAGGGGCAAGGTGCTGGCCGGAAGGCGTGGTATTCTGCCATGCCGGACGGGGAGCAGATCCCGGGGCCTGATATGCAGGTCTGGCATTGTATCTCGGTGCGTCATTGTTATGCCAGGCAGCCTGAAATTTCGGCTCAGCCAGACGGTCGGTATCGGATTCTTCCGATGCGGACAAAGACTGGTCGGATATCACAGGAAGCAGCTTTTCGATAATTCCGGCTTTATCAACGCCTGATCCGAGAATCACGCCGTTTTCTTTTGCCAGTTTGCGAAGCTGCACAACTGTCATTTCACTCAACTCGTTGTAAGTCATATAAAAGATTCCTCCTCTGTATTCAAAGCGAAAACAACATCACGAACTACGGCATGTTCAACTTCGTGACTCAGATGATTAAACAGATCATTTTTCGGCAATTGAAAACCGAATGATACCAAAGCATTCCGTACTTCATCAGCGGGAAGTGTCAGTGAGTTGAAACTGACGGCCAGTACGCCGCCCGGATACAGGGTTTGTTTCCATGACGGAAGGATTCTGGAAAGAAAATGAAGAAGCGGCTCAGGTTTAGTCCCTGACTGCGGTGCGTGCTGGATTCCATAAGGAAGATCTGCGGCGATAATATGAGCCTTCTTTCTGCGGAACAGGGCGGGGGAGTTGAATGTGTCGGCACACGCAAATGTCAGCGACCGGGTATCTCCGGAATAATACTGATCCCTGGTGGGTGCAAAGGAGAATGTTGTCAGAGGCAACGCATGGCCTGAAACGGTTTCAGACCGGGATCTGACTTCATGTTTCAGTTTGTGAAACTGAAGGTACCGGGAAAAATAATCGGAGGCTTCTCTGACGTCTTTCCTGTCAATATCCAGACCGACAGCGTTTAGTCCGGCTGTCAAAGCACAGAAGCATCCGGTCCCTTTGCCGCAAAGCGGATCAAAAAAGGTGAGCGGTTCATCCTGTGGGTCAAAGGCAGAAAGGGCCACAGCCGTGTTAATCATCATCCGGGTAAAGGTTACGCTGGTCTTGCCTTTATACTTCAGTATTTCCGGCAGATCATCCGGAAGATATGCCGGAGAAGGGGCAGAAAGCGGTTTCAGAAAATCATGATGCTTTTCCGCAATAAAAACAACAGCGCTGTGTGTTGATAGATAAGATAACTCACTTTCAGAAAGGTTACGACACTCAAAGCTCAGGAAACGGGATCCGCCGGCATTTTCCAAAGTGATCTCACACCGGATACCGAGAGAGAAAAGCATAGCAAACAGTTCACAGTATGCCAAAGCAGGAAGAGAGTCGCGATAACGTATATTGGCATGTTTGATCAGCTCAAACGAATAGACCATGTCATCCTCTTTTCTTCAGAAACTATTCATATTATACCAAATGATCGATTGGATGACAAGGTTTATGCATGGTTTTATATGAAGAGAAAAGAAAAACCCTTCTCAGATGAGAAGGGAGTTTTTCAAAGCATTACCATTTGCGCTTACGGGCGGCCTCAGCCTTTTTCTTGCGTTTTACGCTGGGCTTTTCGTAATGCTCGCGTTTGCGCACTTCCTGGAGAACGCCGCTGCGGGCGCACTGCCGCTTAAACCGTTTGAGCGCAC
>CAZUXV010000251.1:0-3952 GCA_964624445.1 uncultured Oscillospiraceae bacterium
AGCAGCAGGAGCAACATCCCGATGGCATTCCGCTTTCCGTCCGGATAGGCGCTGTGGCCGGGAATGCCGACCGCCGTCATCAGCACGCCGCGGTCCGTAACCTCCGCCGTATAGGGCAGGCCGGTTTTCTCCGCGTAGGCTCTGACTTTTTCGGCGATTTCCGCTCCGCCTTCAACCAGGGCTTTGCATTCGCCCGGGATCACGTTGATCCGGTCGCCGGTGGCAAACTCCAGAATCTTCAGCCCGGTTTGGGCCGCCGGCGCGCTCAGTTCAAGCACCAGCATGCCCTTTTCCGTGTTGATCAGGGGAAAACTGGCGTCCGGGCTGAAACCGACGTCCGGAATCCGCTCATGCGCCCCGTAATACGCCATGTCCTGCCAGTCGCTTTCCTCGTCGCAGCCGAGGATCAGGCGGATGCTCTTTTTCAGCGGGACACCGGCTTCTTTGATTGCCTTCATGGCGAACAGCGATGCCAGGGCCGGCCCCTTGTCGTCGTTCGTGCCGCGGCCGTAGATCCGGCCGTTCTCGATCAGGGCCTCAAAGGGAGGTTTCGTCCAGCCGTCCCCCACGGGCACCACGTCCAGGTGCCCCAGCACGGCGATCTTCTCCTCCGCTCCGCCCAGCGTCACATCGCAGGCGTAGCCGTCAAAATCCCTGACGTCAAAACCCAGCGCCTTCGCGTCCGCCATTGCCGTGTCCAGCATCCTGCGGACTTCCCGGCCGAAAGGCGCGCCTTCCTCCGCCGCGTCCTTCACCGACGGGATCCGGACCCAGCGCCGCAGCATATCCGCATACTGCTCCCGGTATGAATCGATCAGCTCAATAACTCTCTGTTGCATTGGTTTCTTCTTTTGCTCCCTTTATTCCGTATAATGCAAAAGTGCATTTTTCCGAAGGTCCAGGGCGATCGGAAAGCCCTGGTCGCGGCCGCAGCCGCGAAATGTTAAATTATCAGAACGCGTTCCGCGGATCCCGGCTCTTTTTCTTCGGCGCGTCCGGGTCGATGTATTCGATCTCCAGCCGCTCAAAAGGGACCGTCTCGAAAAAAGCATCCGGCAGGAACCGGGTCATGCCGAATTCGTTCCATTCCCGCTCGTTCTTGTCCAGCCAGATCGGTTCGGGAAGATCCAGCTCATGGCAGGCTTCCTGCAGCGCCGCGTGGGCGTCCGCCCGGGTGCACGGAACCGTGGCCTGCCGGTCCGTCCGGTGATGCCGGATCGTTCTGACCCATAAAGAAGTCATGCAAAAAACTCCCTTCCCGTCTGCCCGGAAGGATTTCAGGGCAACAATATATTATTGCATGAAATGATATATACTGACAACCTTTATTTTTGCTCAGCCCATCTGCGGACAGCCTCGGCCGCGGCGCGGTTCATCCCGGGCACGGCAGCCAGGGTTTCAATGTCCGCGGCTTTGATCGCCTTCAGGCTGCCGAAGGCCTTCTGCAGGGCCCTGCGCCGCGCCGGTCCGATGCCGGGGATATCTTCCAGCCGGGAATGGATGGAGGCTTTCCCCCGCAGCGCGCGGTGATGGATGATGCCGAAGCGGTGCGCTTCGTTCCTGACCCGCTGCACTAGCTGCAGTTCCGGCGTCCGGTGGTCCAGCAGGATCGGTTCTTCCGCGTCCGGCAGCCAGATCTCCTCCAGCCTTTCCGCCAGGCCGAACATGGCCGGCGGCTCCACGCCCTGGTCCAGGATCGCCTGGCGGGCAAAACGCAGTTGCTGCGGGCCGCCGTCGATCAGGATCAGGTCGGGCAGGTCGGTAAACTTTCCGCTCTCCGCCCCTTCTTCCGCTTCCCGCGCCGCGTGGGCATACCGGCGGCTCAGCGTCTCATACAGAGACGCGAAATCATTGGCGCCTTCCACGGTTTTGATGCGGAAATGGCGGTATTCCTTTTTCGTCGGTTCGCCGTCAATAAACACGACCATGGCCGCGACGCTCTGCAAGCCCTGGGTGTTCGAAATATCATATCCTTCAATCCGCCGGGGATAACGGTCCATCCCCAGGATCTTTCCGAGGTTCTTCGCCGCTTCCACGGTGCGTTCCTCATGCACCGTCCGCCGGGCGTTCCGTTTCAGCAGGGCGTCCTCCGCGTTCTTGGCGGCCAGCTGGACCAGCTCGTGCTTCTCGCCCCGCTGGGGCGTCGCCACGGTGACTGCCGCGCCCTTTTTCTCCCGCAGCCAGGCTTCCAGCTGTTCCGCCGCGCCTTCCGGCAGCGTCTGGCACAGGACGTTCCGCGGGATCAGGCCGGCCTGCTCGTAATACTGGGTCATGAAGGAGGCGATGACCTCGCCCGGATCCTCCCCGCCTTCCCGCGGCAGGGCAAAGTGGTCCCCGCCTACCATCCGGCCGCCCCGTACATACAGGATCTGGATCATCGCGTCCAGGCCGTCCTGGGCCAGGGCGATCAGATCCTGTTCGCTCCGGTCTGTCCGCAGGGCGATCTGCCGCTCCATCAGGCCTTCCACGTCTTTGATCTTGTCCCGGATCTTCGCGGCTTTCTCATAGCGCATCGCCGCCGCGGCTTCCTCCATGTCCGCCCGGAGCTTTTTCACAACGGTTTCATAGTCGCCGCCCAGGAAGCTCAGCACGCCCTCCATCATGGTCCGGTAGGTCTCTTCCGTGCATTTCCCCGCGCAGGGAGCCAGGCAGCGGCCGATATCGTAGTTCATACAGGGCCGCTTCGGGTTCTTGGCCGGCAGCGCCTGGCGGCAGGAACGGATCGGGAACACGTCCCGCACCGCTTCGATGACCTGCCTGACGGCGTTCGCGCCGATATACGGGCCGAAATACTTCGCCCCGTCCTTTTCCATCCGCCGGCAGATCTCCAGCCGCGGGAACGGCTGCCGCATATCCACTTTCAGATAGGGATAGTGTTTGTCGTCCTTCAGCAGGATGTTGTAATAAGGCTTGTGCAGTTTGATCAGGTTGCATTCCAGGATCAGCGCTTCCAGGTTTGTTTCGCACAGCAGGATGTCAAAATCGTCAATGTGCGCGATCATCGCCGCCACCTTCGGCGTATGGGCGGTATCCCGGAAATAGCTCCTGACCCGGTTCTTCAGGTTGACCGCCTTGCCGACATAGATGATTTCACCGTGGTCGTCCTTCATCAGGTAGCAGCCCGGGGAATCCGGCAGCATCCGGATCTTCTCCTCCAGTTTTTCTCCCCAGTCGATCACTGCTGTATCCCTCCCTTCGAATGAAAAGAAGCGGGAACCGTTCCCGCATGATGTTAATTCAGGTTATTTACGATCTCCTGCAGCTCGGCCAGCGCCACCTGCAGGTTCGTCGTATAGCCGCCCGTATCCATTCCCGTGGTCAGATACTGAAGATACTGGTCCACCATGTTCTGCAGCGTCAGCAGCCGCTCGTCCTCGATCAGCTGCCCGTTTCCGGTGGATCCGCTGACGGTATTCAGCATCCGCATGGTATGGACGTTGCTGCGGACGCGGGACAGAATCGCCGCCGAGTCCGCGCCGGCTGTCCGGCTGAGAGTGGATGTATCCTTGTTCGCGTCGTCGCATTCTCTCTGGATCTGCTGGATGAAGATCGCGCGGGAACCCTCGCGCCCTTTGATCAGCGGCAAGCTGATCACCAGCAGCGCGACCAGCGCGGCCAGCAGAAGCAGGATGATAATATTCTTGATCCGGTTACGGTTAACCTGTGAAAGAGGCATACTGCCGTCGCCCGTCTGGGAATAACGTCTGTACACTGCTTTCCCTCCTTTTCTGATACATTGTAACACAATCGCAACATTTTGTAAACAATGCACATGCAGACCACAAAATAAAGGAGGTTTTACCGTATAAAAAAACCCGCACACGGCGGTTGCCGGTGCGGGTTTCGGTTGCTCAGCCCTGCTTCTGCTTGTGCTTCGGATTCTCGCAGATGACCATGACGCGGCCCTTGCGCTTGATGATCTTGCACTTTTCGCAGATCGGCTTCACAGACG
>CAZUXV010000252.1:0-3948 GCA_964624445.1 uncultured Oscillospiraceae bacterium
CTGTCAAGGAACCACAGGTCGTCATAGGTTCCCCGCACAACCTCGCTGCCGTCTTCCTTCAGGAAATAATGCACGTTACCGGGGTCATAGCTGCGCACCAGGTAATCGTCCAGTGTGCGGGTATAGGCGTATCCGTCTTTGGGCTTATAGAAATAGGCCTTGTCGCCGATGATCGTCACACTGACGATGGTCTTCAGATCTTCGTCCGTAATCCCGTATTTCTCGATGAGCTCCGCCGTCAGGATCGGCTCGGGCGTAGGCGTGGGCGTCGGACTCGGCGTCGGCGTCGGTGTAGGCGTAGGCGTGGGTGTCGGACTCGGCGTCGGCGTTGCCGTCGGGGTCGGCGTCGGCGTAGGGCTCGGCGTAGGTGTGGGCGTGGGCGTCGGGCTGGGCGTCGGCGTCGGACTCGGCGTAGGGCTCGGTGTAGGTGTGGCCGTCGGCGTCGGCGTTTCCGGTATAGGTGTAGCCGTCGGTTCAGGCGTCGGCGTCGGGCAAATCTGCCGGATAATCGGATCCAGGATATGCGTCTGATTGTTGATCGCCCACAGCGCGCCGATGAAAGCCACCAGCGCAACAGCCACTATCAGGATGTTCCGCAGCCGGTTTCCGCCGGTCTGCGCCGGCGTCAGTTTCGGCGGGTTCAGGCTTTCCGCGCCCGCGATACGGTCCGCCAGTTCTTCCGTGCTGTAGCGTTCCGCCAGGATGGCATTCTTGGCCATGATAGACCGTTCCAGTACGTCCGGCTGTTTCGCGTTGTCCAGCTTCACCGGAATCACGGGCAGCTGCGCCGCGTCCGCGGCAAAGAACGCCTGCTGTTTTCCTTCATCTTTCGCAAAGTGTTCGGACAGGAAGGCAATCGTCGTGCAGGCCTTTCTGGCCTGGGCTTCCGTCGCCTTTCCGTCCTGACCGCACAGGGTCAGTCCTTTCTTCTCCAGCGCTTCCAGCACCGGCAGGACCTTTCCCCTGTCCTGCTCTGCAAACAGCGCCAGTACGAAGGGTTTTCCGTTTCCGCTGTATGGCTTGTTCATTCCCGTTCTCCTTTACAATTCACTTCACCAGCACCACATCAAACTTCGCGTCTTTGGGTATCTTCACCGGCAACATCTCCGTATTGACGATGACCGTCCCCAGCTTCGGCAAGTCTGCCAGCGGCGTCAGGTCCTTCACCCCGGTATGAATCAGGTTCAGCGTCCGCAGGCTCGGAAGATCCGTCAGCCCCTCAACGCTGCTCACCCCGGTGCAGGCCAGGTTCAGTTCTTCCAGCACCTGCAGGTGGTCCAGCCCGGAAATGTCCTTCACCGGTTGCCGGATCAGTGTCAGTTTTCGCAGGCTGGCCATGGCAGCAATCAGGTCAACCTTCTGAACAGTGCCCTCCTGTTTGATCGGCGTCCCGAACGAGGTCACCGTTCCGTCCGCGGAGATCTCAATGGCGTCCATGTCCACATGGGTCTTGTTTCCGACAAAATAGATTTCTTCGATCGGATACAGATCACCGTATCGGAGCTGCTCTCCGTCCTCCGCGTTCAGCGCGTCCCGGATTGCCCGCTCCTCCTGCTTCCGGTCACTGAATTCGATGATCCTGATTTGTTCGCCCTCGCTGATAAAGAACGTAGGCGTCGGCAGCGGAGGTGTCGGCGTCGGAGAAGGCGTCGGCGTTCCGGTCGGTTCTTCGGTAGGCTCTTCAGTTGGCTTCTCCGTCGGTTCTTCTGTGGGCTCTTCGGTGGGTTCTTCGGTAGGCTTCTCCGTGGGTTTCCTGGTGGGCTTTTCCGTCGGTTTTTCGGTGAGTTTTTCAGTGGGCTCCGGCGTAGGTTCTTCTGTCGGAACGGGCGTCGGCGTCGGCGTTTCCTCGATCCTGATCAGGCCTGTGAGCAGCGCCGTCACGCCGCTCAGCGCGGCGATCAGCAGCAGGCTCGCGACGACCATCGCAATCACCGAAGCGACGCTTCTCCTGGCCGAACGCTCCGCCATGGTCTGGAAATCTTCTTCCACGCCCAGGTATTCGTCTGTCAGCAGCGGGCAGTTCAGGATATGTTCCGCCCGTTCCTCCGGGGTGTCTGCCGGATCAAGAACCGCAGCGGTCCGCAGGCATTTCTGCCATTTGTCCGGAATCTCCGCCTCCGGGATGTCCTCCAGCTTCATCAGCAGGATCTTTTTCCCCTGCCTGGCCGCCGTGGTCATCTCGCTCAGGCAGTTCGGGGATTCTAGCGCCGTCCGGCTCATAAAGAACAGCACTGCCCGGCAGTCGTCCATATGTACCGCAATATTGCGCGGCCAGTCGCTGCCTGCGGGGATACCTTCGTCGTACCACAGCCGGTACATTTTGTCATGGATCAGGCGGATCGTTCCGATGACTTCCGCGGAGTTTCGGTGGCTGTAACTGATGAAGATATACGGTTTTTTGCCTTCGTACGGTTTAAAGAACTCGATCATTGCGCCGCCTCCCCTTCCGGAGCCAGCGCGATGTCGTACTGTCCGTCCACTTTCTCCAGCGCTTTCTTTGCCGCCTCCTGGGGCAGGATCAGCATGGTCAGGTTCGGCACTTTTTCCTTCAGTTCGGAAAGATCCCCGGGCACTTCTTCCAGCCTCAGCCTCGTCACCTGCTCCAGCGACTTTGTGGTGATCATTCCGCCGCCGACCGCGGTCCGCAGCGAGTCCGTCAGCTTTTCGTCCTCAAAGGTCACCGTGTCGATAATCACCGGCGTCACGCTTCCTTTCAGGCCCGCCGCCAGTTTTCCACGGATTGAATCCCGCAGTGCCTTTTTCGCTTCCAGTTCCCGGAACGCGGCCCGCTGCCCGGCCAGCTCGCCGGCCAGTCCTTCCTTCAGCCGGCGCTTCTGTGTGTCTTTTCTTTCTGTTGTCACATAGATCATCAGGCCTTTTGACAGTCCCGCTTCCAAGTCCCTTTCCAGGCTCTCTCTCACGTTTCCATCCAGCACCGGTGCAGGCGTCGGCGTCACGACCGGCGTGGGCGTCGGCGTAGGCAGCCAGGTAACGAACCAGCCGTGCACCTTGTATCCGTAAAAGGATACCCCGGCTACCAGCAGGGTGATCGCCAGAATGACGGCCGCCGCCCGGCCGAAACTGTTTTTGATTGCCGGCGGATCGCCGATCAGTTCCTGGGAGAAACCCTCCGTACGGATCAGTGCTGCTTCCAGTTCCTCTGCTCCCCGGACCGCCTGCGCGTCAATATGTTTTGCCGCTTCGGTCAGGCCGACGGAAAGTTCGTTGTCGCCGTCATCCGTATCGATGCTGATTACCGGCTTCCCCTGCTGTTGGTAATACAGCAGGGTATTCTTTTTATTTCCGGCCTTCCGGACATTGTCCGTCAGGTAAAGCACCACCAGCGAAGCGCCGTTCATGCGCTCCTGCTGCCGGTTCAGTTCTTCCATGTCCGCGGTGCTCTCCACGTTGTACCAGGTGCGGATACCGCGCCGGTACAGATGTTCGAGCAGCGGAAACACAGCCCCGCTGTCTTTTTCCGCGAAACATAAATAGAGATATGGTTCTTCGCCCTCATAGGGCGGACATCTGCGTTCCAATGCGCCCATTCGTCTGGATTATGTCCTTCCGGCTTATTGAGCTGTGAACTGTATATACTCTGTATCATCATATATGATTCATCTGGTTTTTTCAATCTTTTTCTCCGGTGCTGCCCGTCAGCTGCCCACCGTATTTACTTTTCTCTTCAGAATATGATAGTATTGATCTAAATGAGATCGGAATACAGTAAAGGAGGCGTATCTCTTGAGTTACACCGCGCTTGACGCTATGAGAAAAAAGAATCGGGAACGTTTCGGCCGGGATCTCGGTCCTGCCCGTCCGCCGCTCTTTCCAGGTGAGGAAACCGGCTCCGACCTGAAGTGCGCTGCGCTGCGTTTCCTGGAGATGCGGTGTCGTGATCTGCGGTTTGATCCGGAAAAGGAAAATGAGGAAGAACGCACCGGACAG
>CAZUXV010000253.1:0-3865 GCA_964624445.1 uncultured Oscillospiraceae bacterium
GGACCACCCGCCGGACCAGTTTCCGGGGAACGTGCAGGCTTTTGTAGGCACCCTGCAGGAATATATATTTTTCCGTATGCCGGTGGGCATACACCACGACGATGGCCAGCTCCGCATAGCGGGAGACGACGGTGGCGATGGCGGCGCCCTCCACGCCCATCTGCGGCGCGCCCAGGTTGCCGAAGATCAGGATCCAGTTGCCCGCCAGGTTCGTCAGGATTGCGCAGATCCCCGCGAACATCGGCGCCCGGGTCTCGCCGGATTCCCGCAGGGTACCGGCGTAGACCTGCACCAGCGCGAAGGGCGGCAGGCCCAACAGCATGATATACAGGTAGTTGCAGCCGCTTTTCAGCGTCAGGGCCATGTCGCCGCCGTTGCTCTCGCCCTGCAGGAAGGAGCGGATAAAGTCCTCCCCGAAGAAGAGGTAGATCAGGATTGCCGCCGCACTGACGAGCACGCCGAAATACATCTTGACGCGGAAGGTATGGCGCATGCCGTCCATGTCGCCCTTGCCGTAAAACTGCGCGCCGAAAATACTGGCGCCGCTCAGTCCGCCGAACACCGCCAGGGCAAAGACCATCATGACCTGGTTGGCGATGGACGCTGCGGAAATCGCTTCCTTGCCGAGGCTGCCGACCATGACGTTGTCCAGCAGGGACACAAAGGACGTGATAAACTGCTGGATGAGCATCGGGATCAGCAGCGTCAGGACGCTTTTATAAAAGGCTTTGTCGCCGATAAATCTTGCAAACCGTGAACGCATGGGAAACCTCGGAAAAATGGGATTATCCGGCCCGGAGCCGAACAGCACCATACTATATGATTCTGCGCCGAAACGCAAGCGGTTTTACCGCAGACGCTTTGTATGATATAATCATTCACGGAACGATGATCCGGAGGGAGTGAGAAAGTTGACCCGGAAGAAGATCTTCCTGATTGTGCAGGCGGTGCTCTGCGCGCTCATTGCAGGGCTTCTGGCGGCTGCTGCGCTCCGCCTGTATTTCTCCGGCACCGGGAACCAGGCGGGAGAACTTTTTGATCATATCTATACCCGGGAAAAGGCCGGAGCGGCTCTGCTGCCCGTCCTGCTCCTGCTCCTGGTCTCCCTGGCGATGACGGTGACCGGGATCGTGCTGGGGATCCGGGACGAAAACGCTGACAAACCTGTGCGGGACCCGAAACTCCTGCGGGACCTGGGGGAGGTCTACCGCTGCGCGGCGCGGCGGGAAGACGCCCGGGGCACGCGTTATCTCCGGACGGCGGTGCTGGCGCTGGCGCTGGTCCTGATCGTCCTGGGAATCCTGAACGGCGGTCTGGAGGACATGCTGGCCAAGGGTGCCGCCATCTGTACTGAGTGTATCGGCCTTGGATAAGCAGAAACGCAGGCCGGGCACCCGGCGCCTGGTACAGCTCTACGCCGCACTGCTGTACAACGCAAACCTGAAGGGATTCATCACCGGACGCATTTATTCCGGCGAAGGGAAAGCCGTCTGCGTTCCGGGGTTCAACTGTTATTCCTGCCCCGGGGCGATTGCCAGCTGCCCCCTGGGCAGCCTGCAGAACGCCCTGAACGCTTCCGGGCATACCGCACCCTGGTATATGCTGGGCATCCTCGCCCTCTTCGGCGTGATTCTCGGCCGGACGATCTGCGGCTGGATCTGCCCTCTGGGTCTGATCCAGGAGCTGCTCCATAAGATCCCCACGCCCAAGATCCGCAAGAGCCGGGTCACCCGGGCGCTTTCTTACCTGAAATATGTTTTCCTGGCGGTGTTCGCCGTCGCCCTTCCGATCTGGTACGGCGTCGGCAAAGGCCTCATCGTGCCGGCTTTCTGCAAGTATATCTGCCCCGCCGGAACGCTGGAGGGCGCGGTGGGTTACCTGCAGCATCCCGCCAACAGCACCTCCTTCTGGCAGCTGGGCCCGCTGTTCACCAACAAGTGGGTCATCATGTCGGTGATCGGCCTGCTGTGTGTGTTCTGCTACCGGACCTTCTGCCGGTTCATCTGTCCGCTGGGCGCGATCTATGGGTTCTTCAACCGCTTTTCCCTGACCGGCATGCGCGTGAACCCGGACCGCTGCAACGGCTGCGGCCTGTGTGTTTCGAAGTGCCCTATGGACGTGAAGCACGTCGGGGACCACGAATGCATCTCCTGCGGAAAATGCGTCGGAAACTGCGCCCAGGGAGCGATTTCCCTCAGGGCGGGTAAAATCACACTGAAAGGTCCAGAGATCGGAAAAAACGCCGATCCGGAACCTGTGATCCGCAAGCGCCGGAGCGCCGGACGGATCGCCTGGGGCGTCGCCCTGGCGGTGCTGGCCTTCGCCCTGGTCTGGTTTAACTTTATCGAGGCGGATCCGGTCCCGGCAGTCACGGCGGAGCCTTCCGCCGAAACACAGGCGGAAACGGAAGCCGTTGTGGGTTCGGAGATCGGGAACCTGCTGCCGGACTTTGAGACGGAACTGCTGGGCGGCGGAACCTTCCGCCTTTCGGACCACCGGGGCCAGGCGGTCATCATCAATTTCTGGGGTACCACCTGCGCGCCCTGCGTGGCGGAACTGCCGTACTATGAGCAGCTGAAAGAGAACTATCCGGATGTGGAAATCCTGGCGATCCACCACCGGGCCGGCGCGAAAAAGGCGGAGGCTTTCCTGGCGGACAAGGGCTGGGATCAGCTGGATTTCGCCCTGGACAGCAAGACCAAGGGTCTGTTCACCCTGTTGAACGCCTCCGACGCCATGCCCCAGACCATCGTGCTGAACCGGCAGGGCCTGGTCATCTACAATGCCCAGACGCCTCTGGACTATGAAAAACTGGAAGCCCTGTACAAACAGGCGCTGGAGGATTGAACGGAATGAAAAAGAAAAGCGCGGATCTGATCAGCCGGGTCGTCCAGTACATGAAGGACAACCCGACGATCGCGGCCTGGATCAACCTGGTGGTCAGCATCATCATCGCTGTCCTCATTGTCCTGATCCTGCTGAAAATCGAGCGGAAGATCACGCGGAAATGGATCGACAAGCACGACGGGATCAACGCCCGCTTCACCGAGAAGGTGATCCGCTGCGTGATCATTTTCCTGGCGGTCCTATGGGTGATTATGAGCAACAGCCTCACCCAGTCCTTCGGCAGCTCCGTGTTCCAGGGAACTGCCGTGCTGGCAGCCATCGCCGGTTTCGCGGCCAAGCCGATCCTGTCCGACATGTTCTGCGGCTTCATGATCTCCACCACCAAACCCTTCAACATCGGGGACCGGATTGAGCTGGACGACGGCACTGCCGGTATCGTAAAGGATATCACGATCCGCCACGTGGTGCTCCAGGGCATCGATACCCTGAAGATCGTGATTCCCAACAGCGAGATTAACAGCCGCCGCATCACGAACCTGAGCCATATGACCAAGACCCGCAGCATCCATTTCCGCTATGTCGTCGGCCTGAATACCAAAGCGGACGAAGCGAAGCGCGTGATCCAGGAGGCGATCAGCGAAAGCCCCTGGTCCCTGCCCCGGGTCGGGGAGGATTATTCTCCCGTCTATTTCCTGGACTTCACGGACAACGGCCTGCTGATGGCCACCACCGTATATTACGCGCCCACCTCGCCGACGGAAGTCGTGAAGGACGATATCAATTCCCGGGTCAAGCGGGCGCTGGAAGCGGCCGATATCGAGATCCCGTACAACTACGTGAATGTGATCAACGTGGAAAGCTGATATTTTGAACCGGGAGTGGACCGTGAGGGATGGTTCTTGCTGGACCATTTTGCCCCTCCGGTCCATCCTTTTTTTGCTTTTTGGTCCAAAAAGAACCGTCCCGTTATGTAGTGCCCACTTGTCAAGCGGAAAATGAAGGGCACAGTAAAGGTGCT
>CAZUXV010000254.1:0-3825 GCA_964624445.1 uncultured Oscillospiraceae bacterium
AAGCAGTACCGCGCCGCGAAAGAACAGGTTGCCCGCAGCCTGCGCTATGCATTCATCGGTCGCAAACTCCGCAAGCGCGATTTCCGCCGCCTGTGGATCACCCGTATCAACGCTGCCGCCCGTCTGAACGGCATGAGCTATTCCACGTTCATCAACGGTCTGAAGAAAAAGAACGTTGAAGTGAACCGCAAAATGCTGGCCGATCTGGCTGTGAACGATCCCGCCGGCTTTGCCAAGCTCGTTGAGATCGCCAAAGGCTGATCAGACTGCATTAAAAAAGCGCCGAAAGGCGCTTTTTTCATTTCATTGTCCCGTTCACGGCAGGGTCTGTGGAGTCGATGCCCGTATAGACTTCAGGAAAGAGTCCGGCGGTGCTTCTTTTCTCTCCGGCAGCCTCCAGATGGGTCAGGTCGCCGAGTTTGACAATGCGGAAAGAAACTTCGCCTTTGATCCGCTCTTCGGTAACCACTTCTGAAACGGAAGAGGGAAAGCAGAGAAAATGATGCCACAGGATCATGGGGGAAATGCCGATGAGATATCCGAGGATGGCCATGGAAATCCCGAAGTGGCAGAACAGGGCGATCGTAAAATCATCATTCTGATCCATGTGCCATACCGGACCGTCCCTGAAACACCCGTAACGTGCCAGCAGCGCGTTGACGCCGGCAACGGTCTCTTCCCATACTTCCCGCACATCACCGCCGGCAAAAGCCGGCGCGTCGCACCAGGTATCAATATCTATGATGCCCGGGAAGGCTTTCCAGATCCGGGGCTTTACGTCCCAAGCAACAATCCGTCTCTTTCCGGTTTCGGGATCCGGATAAGACCCGCGGAATTCACGCAGCCAGGGAAGGGTCTCCGCCTTACGGCCCAGTTTGTCAAGAGTACAGGCAGCCGTGTCTTTCGCCCTGCCGAGAGGAGAAACATAAAAGTCACGGATATCATAACGGATGAGCCTGCGGGAAAGAAGTTCGGCTTCTACTTGGCCTTTCGGGGTCAGCGAATCAACGGTATAATCCGGTTCTGCATGGCGAATCAGCAGGATACGCAAATCGGGACACATCCTTCCGGCAAGATTGATATTGTTATTGTATCTGCTCCTTCAGACAACTTCAAGAGGGCGGCACGGATCAAAAACCTTTATAATACAATGCTCCATTGACGGATTAATATAATTGAAATATAATAATAAAGATTTTGTAAAAAAATAATCCGGAGGAATCATCCATGATGAAGCGACTGACTGCCATCCTGCTGGTAATGGTACTTGTCCTTTCCTGTATCGGGATCGGTGAAGCTGCGTCAGCCAAAAGATTGAAGAAGGGTTCCCGGGGAGCCGCGGTCAAAACGCTGCAGACAGCGCTGAAGGAACAGGGATATTATTCCGGAAAGATCGACGGGTTTTTCGGCAAGGGGACCTTAAACGCCGTGAAGGCGTTCCAGCGGAAAAACGGCCTGAAAGTTGACGGAATCGCCGGACCGTTGACAAAGGAAAAGCTCTATTCCGGCAGCGGTACGAAGACTTCCTCTGAGGAATCTTCCGCGCAATCGCCGGCGGATGAACAGACCCCGCAGGAAACACAGACCGGTTCGCAGTCATCCATTCCGAGTGAAGCGCTCTCTTTTCTGCAGGGAATCGAAAAGAACAGCGGTGCTGTGTGCGGAACACTGGTGCTTTCCAAAAACGGAAAGACCTTTCTGACCTGGTCATTCGGCGGCGTCGACGAGAAGACCTGCTTCAGGATTGCTTCCGTAACCAAATGGGTTACGGCGATCGGACTGATGACGCTGTATGACCAGGGAAAGCTGGATCTAGACAAGGATATCAGCAGTTATCTCGGTTTTAAAGTACGGAATCCGGCTTACCCGGACACACCGGTCACCGCCAGGATGCTCCTGAGCCATACGTCCTCTCTTTCCCCGGACGCATCGAATTATCATCCGGACTGGGCAAGAATCGGAAAAAAAGGATATGATCCGATCTTCAATGAATCTGTTGAACCGGGTACCATGTATGCGTATGCGGATTATAACGGTGCGCTGTTCGGGTGCCTGATCGAAGCAATTTCGAAACAGAGCGTACAGAATTACCTGAACAATAAAGTGTTCAAGCCCCTCGGCCTGACTGCCGCATATTCGCCTGTATTCCTGCCTGCCGGAACAGCGTGCAAGGACCTGCTGAATAAAAACGGCAAGGTCGAGATCTCGGTTCAGAAAGACCGTAACCGCAAATACAACAACAAGGCGGATCCGGAAGAAAACAACGGGTATACCGTCGGGAAACTGTATATCAACGCGGCGTCAATGACCAAACTGGCGCAGATGATGCTGGGCGGCGGAGAACTGAACGGCGTACGGATTCTGAAATCCGATACGGTAAAGCTCATGGAATCCGATCAGAAACTGCTGGCGGACAGCCCCTACGGGCTGAGTACGGTGCGTCTGTACCAGTTCGACCGCAGCACCTGGTACGGGCATCAGGGAAGATACAGCGGCCTGTCATCAAACGTCTATTATCAGCGGGAAACCGGGATTACCATGGCGCTGATCATGAACGGGTATGACTACACCCTGAAAGACAATATCGTGATGCCGGCGGTCAGCCTGCTGACCAATATGCCGAAACTTGAAGAAATCTGCCTGGGAACTTCTTCGGATACATAATAAGGGAAAATATCCGCGGCTCCTCCGGAAACGGAGGAGCTTTTTATACGTACAAATGATAGACAAATCCGCCATCCGCATGCTAAAATAAACTGATTCTCATTTCAGAAAGAAGACATATGTGCGGAAGAGTATATATGGCCCCCGCTGATCCCGAACTTCGGGAGATGGTCAGGGAGATGAACCGCAGCAAACTGGCGGAAATGTTTGGCAAAAACGGGAAGGAGCCCCTTCATGCAGAAGGGGAGATTTTTCCGTCTGCTGTTCTGCCGGCGATCGCGTCCAGCAGGAGCGGCGAAAGGCGCGTGTTCCCCATGAAATGGGGATTCAGCGGGCCGAAGGGACTGCTGATCAACGCGAGGGCAGAAACCGCTGCGGAAAAGGAAACATTCAGGGAAGCCTGGGCAAAACACAGATGCGTGATTCCGGCGTCCTGGTATTATGAATGGGAACACGACGAAAAGAAAAAGGCCGGACGGAAATACGCGCTTCGGCCGGAAAAAGAAGGACTGATCTGGCTGGCCGGGCTTTACCGGATGGAGAACAGCCTTCCGGTTTTTGTGATCCTGACCCGGCCGGCTGACGATGGGATTCTGTGGATGCATGACCGGATGCCGGTAATGCTGCCGGAGAACAAAGTCAATGAATGGATCACGCCGGGAAACAATCCGGCTCAAACCATACAAACATGCCTGACCAGGGTGAGATGGGAACAGGCGGTATAACAAGGAGAAAACATGGAAAAGACTTTGGGAGAACTGCTGTCCGATCCTCGGATCAGACAGATTGCCCCGGACGCGATCCGGAAATGGGATCTGACAAAGGAACCGGTATGGAACAAAACGCTGCAGGAAATCAGGGAACATTTCTTCAGAAGCGATATCGCCAAAGGAATGGACCGCCTGTATGCCGCCGCCGATACGGGAGAATGGTATTACCCGCTGTATACGGAAGCGGAATGTGCGGAAAATCCGGACAGGGCGGGCGTAAACCTGGTCTGGCTGCCTTCCGGGAAGAAAGATGCGGACGAACGGCCGTTTATCCTGCTGGTGCCGGGCGGCGGATTCGTAAATGTGTGGAACCTGACGGAAGGCTGGCCGGTAGCCGCCCGGTTTAACGACCTGGGCTATCATGTGTTCGTACTGACCTACCAGGTGGACG
>CAZUXV010000255.1:0-3781 GCA_964624445.1 uncultured Oscillospiraceae bacterium
TCCCCGTCGCGGGGAGCGAAGTGACCGGGACGTCCGTACAGCACAAAGAGACATAGTAGTTGCCAGCCGGATTCTGTGAAACAGTCGCTGAAAGAATCCGCCCGCGGACTTCCTTGCTGATACGGCACTTCACAAGACCAAGTTTCGGGAGTTTCAGCTTGTTTCCGACAACAGCTATGTTTTCCCCGACGCGTTTGGACTTGTAGCTTTTTCGGGGAAATGATTTCTTCTTGAAGTTTGGATACCCAACACGGTGATTGGCTTTCAGTGCGTGAAAGAAGTTCTGGAAAGCGGTATCCAGATCCCGAAGGGAAGACTGCAGAGCGGTCGCGTCCGCTTCCTGAAGCCAGGAAAAGTTTGCGTCCCGTTTTAAAAGCGTCAGGTCGGCCGAGCAATTATAGTAGTTCATGGATCTCCGGTTTTGATCCCATTCTTTTTTGCGAAGAGCAAGATACCGGTTGTACACAAACCTGCAGCAGCCAAATGTGCGCTGGATTTGAGCGGCCTGATGGCTGTTGGGGTACAGCCTGAACTTATAGGAGTATTCCATACAGCTCCTTAGACGTACTTCTGGTTCTCAATGTACTGCTTGATTGCGGACAGCGGCGCACCGCCGATGCTGGATACAAAATAGGAGTTAGTCCACAGCGTAGGAAGACGGGACTTTAGCCTTGGGAACTCGGTTCTCAGGATATGGGACGTCGTTCCTTTGATATGCCGAACGGCACGGTTAATCCCGTACTGAGGATCGACTTCCAGCAACAAGTGTACGTGGTCCGGCATGACTTCCATTTCGATTATATCGGCATTGATACCGGCAGCAGTTTCCAAAATCAACTCCTTAAGCCGCAGATCAATTCCATCGGTTAACACTTTACGCCGATACTTGGGACACCAAACCACATGGTACTTGCATGAGTAAACAACGTTCTGGTTTGTTTTATACTTCATACGGTAACATTATACCACAAAAGCAAAACTAACGCAATACGCGCCTTATATCCCCATGGCTTAAGCCAGGGGTTTTACGGCGATTTTTGATAAGGCGACCGTTAAAGCGAATCGCCGTCAGCCTGCCTGACGATAATAATTCCACCCCAGAGCTTGCGATGCGATGCAGGCTCCGGGGTTTTTTGTTATGAAGCAATGACAGTGCTTTGCATAACAACTTGCAGGGTTTTGCTTTATACGGTGATCACGCTTGAGAAAATCAGGCGTGATCTTTTTTGCATAGTGAAGGCCTCGTGGTGTTCTTGTTTATGAATGTTTTATTGTATCGGGAGAGCAAGCTGCCAGCGAATAACAAATTAAAATATAATATAGGTAGCTGCTTAAGAGACGTTTCTTCAGTCAAATTACATAAGCAGGAATAATTGCTCTGCACAGAGCGAAGGAGGAATTTTTATGTCCCCAATCATTGACAAATGGGAAGATCTGTCATGGGGAGAAAGGGCCAAACGGCTTTTTCACAACAGAGAAATGCCGCTTGATGAAATTGGGAAGGCTATATCGATCTGTTACGGCAAAAGCCATCTTCCGGAATCATGTAAAGAGTGTCCGATGCACCAGAACGGATGCACTGACCACATGGAGGTTCTTCTTTATGAACTGTTAAAGAAGATCGACACGGAAGAAGCCAGAAAACTCATCAGGAACTTTGATGTGTGCTTTTCAGGCGGGCTGCCGGATCGCTGCTGGAAATGTGATTTCAAAGGCGACGCCTGCTCGAAAAATAAGATCCTGCAGGCATGGAATCTGATTAAGAAAATGGAGGAAAAGAAAAATGATTAACACGTATTCTGATGTAAATACGATTTCCCTGAAGGATGTCCTGGACACGCTTGCGCTGTTCATGGACAATGGCGGCTACTCCGACGAAGAACTGCTGTGTTTCGTGTCTTATCTGACAGGCCTCAGCACGGATAAGATCCTTGAGACCATAGAAGACAACCATCTTCCGGACGATCTGGATGCAGAAAAAAAGGATCCTGTACCTCCGCCTCAGGGGCTTACCCGCGAGCGCGTAATGGATATGTTCCGTGCGTATGTCAATAATGACGCGGAGGCCGCAGAAGTGGATTATGTCCGGGACGCGCTTGGGCAGGCAGGCTGTGACGGGGAAACCGCGGAAGCGCTCGGCCTGGGCTGGGTGTTTTCAAGCGAGGACGAAGAATAAGGAGGAAAATACTATGTACGTTATGGCTGATAACGGGACGGAATACGATGCCCCGACCCTGTGTGATATCTATGATTGCGAGAACTGCCCGCGCCTTGGCGACGACTGCGATGGCAATGATGAATACTTTGCAAGACTCGATCAACGTGAGCTGGAAGAGCTTAAGCAGAAAGGGGAGTCTTAAGTATGGGCCAGTTTTCCAGATTGGACTGTGTAAGCGGCAAACAGATCGTAGATAACCTGTGCAGGAAAGTATATCTCCTGGTCCCGCAAGAGTTCGGAGGAGGCCATATTGAAGAAGACTGCTATGATGGCTATGGTCACTTCGGCGGCAAGGATTACTATGATCTGATAGCCGACTGGAATAAAGCGATGATCCCTGAAATTATTCGCAAGATCCGGATTAAAAAGTGGCGTTGTTCCGCTTCTGAAAGCCAGATCAAGGTCATGGAGAACTTCTACAACGATCTTCCTCTGGATACGGATTATCCCGCCAATACGCCTCGCATATACCTTGAAAAACGGAGTATAGGTATCGTGATGGCTTGCTACAGCGAGGATAACGCGAGGCTGGATTACCCGCTCAAGGTGACATACAGCTCTACTGCTGTATATGAGCGCTGCCAGCCTTCACCGGACGACCCGAACCAGGGATGGCCGGCATAAGGTTACACATTCATTTTCTTTAATAGGAGGAAAAGAACATGGATATGCTGCAGGAACTGCGGATGCAGGAACTAATTGAAACCCTGAACAAAGCATCGGATGCGTACTATAATGACGCGCCGATCATGGAGGACAAGGAGTGGGACCGTCTGTATGACGAGCTTACCGCTCTGGAAAAGGAGACTGGCGTAATCATGCCTGATTCACCCACACAGAAGGTCTCCTCCTCAGAGACAGGACTGAAAGCCCTGAAGAAAGTCACCCACGAGAAGCCTATGCTGTCCGCGGACAAAACCAAAAACATGGCGGATATCAAGGCGTTCTGCGATAAAGCGCCTTCCAATGACCGCCGGATCTCCGTATCCTGGAAGGAAGACGGACTGACCATCGTGCTGACATATGAAAACGGCCAGCTGGTGCAGGCGGCAACCCGTGGAAACGGTCTGGTTGGTGAGGATGTAACGGCAAATGTGCGTGCCGGGTTCAATAACGTACCGAAGTCTGTTCCGTATAAGAAAAAGATGGTGGTGCGCGGCGAAGGCACGATTTCCTATGCGGCGTTTAACCGCATCAATGAAACCCTGGACGAGCCATACAAGCTTTGCAGGGCATTCGCCGGAGCTTCCACCCGCCTGCTGGATCCCGCGGAAGCGGCAAGGAGAAGCCTGGAAATGAAGGCTTTCGAGCTGGTACTCCCTGAACAGCCTACCAAGGAGCAGGAATGGGAGTTTATGAAGGAACAGGGCTTCGATTGTGCCGGATACAGGATGACAGATGTGGATCATGTGGAAGAAGTGATCTCTGCCTTTGATCCAGAAAACGTAGCCTATCCCGTAGATGGACTGATCATCCAGTATAACGACAACGCCTTCGGAAAGTCGTTAGGGGCCACAGGACACCATTCCCGGAATAAAATCGCTTTGAAATGGGCCGACGAAA
>CAZUXV010000256.1:0-3777 GCA_964624445.1 uncultured Oscillospiraceae bacterium
TCTTCACAATACGGTTGCGAAGATTCTTCTTCTCGCTGACCTTAACGCGCTTCTTGGCGGACTGGATATTCGGCAACTCGGTTCACCTCCCCTTAGGATCCTTAAAAAACCATCGCATGAAATAATATCACGATGAAAATGAAAAAGCAAGTATTTCATTGAATTTTTGTTTGAATACATCTTCCCTATCCGTTCGTTTTCGTTTATAATAATTAAGACAGCTTACAGGAGGATATCATCTTTGGCCAGGCAGCGCATCGGTATTCTGGGCGGCACTTTTGATCCGATACATAACGGACACCTCTGTATGGGGTTAAGCGTGCTTGAATCGGAATCCCTTGACCAGCTGCTTGTTGTTGTTTCCGGCCTTCCGCCCCACAAGTCCTGCGTTGCTTCCGCGGAAGACCGCTGGAAAATGGCAGTGTCCGCCTGTGCCCTTGATGACAGACTGATTCCATCACGCCTTGAACTGGACCGTACCGGGACAATCTATACTTTCGATACGCTTGCCGCGATAAAGGCGCAATACCCCAAAGCAGATCTTTTTTACGTGATCGGCGCTGATACGCTGATGCAGCTTCACAGCTGGTATCGGTCTGATGAGGTGCTTTCACTGTGCTCTTTTCTCGTCTGTCCGAGAGCGGACGGTTCCGAGCCGTCAGCCTTTTCTTCCGAGCTGAAAAGGCTGAAATCAAAGGGAGGCCATTTCAGGATTGTCCCGATGAAACCGGTACCAGTTTCTTCCACCGAAATCCGCAAAACGTTGTCTTCCGGCCTGATACCTGACCAGTTGCCTTATCCCGTGCGTGAATACTGTCGGTGCAAGGGGCTTTACGGATATCCCGGCAGGCTTGCACGCATTGATTTCTGGA
The DNA here is from genome assembly GCA_964624445.1 of uncultured Oscillospiraceae bacterium. Lineage (GTDB taxonomy): Bacteria > Bacillota > Clostridia > Christensenellales > Aristaeellaceae > Aristaeella. The sequence goes on from CAZUXV010000256.1 coordinate 873, forward strand.
TTGACAATCTTTTCGCGTCATTGAAACCCGGACGTTTTGCCCACTCCCTCAGTGTTGCGGATACAGCCAGAAAACTCGCTGAAATCCATGGGGAAAACCCTCTTCTGGCTGAAGAAGCGGGCCTGCTGCACGACTGCGCCAAGTATTATCCGCTGGAGAAAATGCAAAACATAGCTGCGGCACATTCCCTTACAGATGATAAAGCTTTCCTGGAAAGCAGTGCCTTGCTGCATTCTGTTGTCGGCGCACAGGTTGCGGAAGAAATTTACGGTATGACTGATCCGGCGGTTCTGGAAGCAATCAGGTTCCATAATACCGGCTGTGCCGGAATGTCGCGTCTGGCGATGTGCGTATGCCTGGCTGATTCGATTGAACCGCTCCGGAAAAGCTACCCGCTTCTTGGCAAAGTCCGCAGTTTGTCAGAACAATCTCTGGAGCGCGCACTTCTCCTTTCTCTGGAAGGCACTGCCGATTATGTGAAATCCCGCGGGAAATATCTCCATCCGCGCACTCAGGAAACGATTCGCTGGCTCAGGAGTCTGACTGCATCGGCATAATTGGACCGGGTCAGACAGTCCTATATATTTAATATTTTGGAGGAAAAAACATGCAGGATCAGGAAACCGTTCTTCGTCTCTCTCAGTTACTGTACGACCGTAAAGCGCAGGATATCATTGCGCTGAAGGTATCCCATCTGACCGTTTTATGCGATTATATGGTCATTGCCTCCGGGCGCACGGACAATCAGGTCTCTTCCCTTGCGGATACAGTAGATGAATATATGGCGAAGGATGGTTTTTCTCTTCGGAGAAGCGAAGGCCGCCGTGAAGGACGCTGGGTCATTCTCGATTACGGACATATAATCGTCCATCTTTTCCACAGGGATGAACGGGCGTTCTATGGGCTTGACCGTCTTTGGAACGACGGTACAAATGTGCTGGCTCTTCCTTTTGATCAGACAGTTCCGGATTGACTCTCCTGACATTCAAACCCGGCAGCTTTTGCTGCCGGGTTTTTGTTATGTTCTGAGGGTCAGGATCCTGTCCAGGATCACATCGGCCAGCTGGCGCTTTGTCTGCAGCGGCAGCGTTTCAGACTCGTTTTTAGTGATCAGTGTTGCGATGTTCGTATCCACGTTGAATCCTGCGCCGGGAGCGGTCACGTCATTTGCAACAATCATATCCAGATGCTTGCTTTTCAGTTTGGCTTCAGCGTTTTTTTGAACATGATCTGTTTCAGCGGCAAATCCGACAAACGTCTGCCCTTTTTTCTTTTTTTCTCCGATGGCACGTGCAATATCAGGGTTTTCAGTCAGGTTCAGTACAAGTGTCTGTCCGTCAGTCTTTTTGATCTTTGTGTTTTGTTGCTTTTCAGTGCGGTAATCACATACTGCAGCTGCCTGGATGATAACGTCCTGCTCAGGTGCTTCACGCATCATGACATTATACAGATCAACCGCAGCTTCAACATGGATGCATCGTACGCCTTCCGGAACAGGCGCGGAAACGCTGCCGTAGACCGCTGTAACTTCAGCGCCCCTGTCCCTGGCAGCTTCGGCAATGGCAAAACCCATTTTCCCGCTCGAATCGTTTGTGATAAACCGGACAGGATCAATTCGTTCCCGGGTTGCTCCTGCTGTAACAAGCACTTTCAGACCGGCCAGATCCCTTCTCGGATTCAGCAGATCGCGTATTTCTTCAGCGATCCTTTCCGGTTCGCTCATCCGTCCGGCGCCTTCATCTCCGCAGGCGAGGATACCGTTTTCCGGGCCGATGAAACGGACCCCTCGTTCACGGAGCGTTTTCACGTTTTCCTGTGTTGCTTCAGCGGTCCACATACCGGTATTCATAGCAGGTGCGACAAGCACCTGCGCCTTGGTCGCAAGCACGGTGGTGGAAAGCATGTCGTCGGCAATGCCTGCCGCCATCTTGGCAATGATATTTGCCGTCGCGGGCACGATGACAAACACCTCAGCCAGCTTGGCCAGGGCAACATGCTCAACGTTCCAGTATTCCGGCGCTTGAAAGGTATCCGTAACGACCTGGTTCGCGGACAGCGTCTGAAAGGTCAGCGGAGAAACAAACTCCGTTGCATTTCGGGTCATGATCACATGAACCTCAGCGCCCAGATGACGCAAACGGGAGACAAGCTCCGCGCTTTTATACGCTGCAATGCCTCCCGTTACTCCCAGCACAATTTTCCTGCCGGTCAGTTCCATATCAGTTCTGTTCCTCCTGCTCAACCGGATTTTCATAGGTCAGCAGTCCGCGGTTGATCTCTTCAACGGCAGTCTTCAGCGGTTTCATGCCTTCCGCGTCAATCATCGGCAGCGCGCCGTTCACAATTTCGCGGCCGCGTTTGCTGGCTTCAACCACCAGGGTATACCGGCTTTCCGCGTGATTCAACAGTTCAAGTACGCTCGGATCAACAATAGACATTTCTTTTCCTCCTCAGGTGTTCTGCATTCATTCTTCGATTTCAGGGAAATAACGGACCGTGTTTTGTTTTTCAGCCCGTACAATGGCGGAAAGCTGTTCAAAAGCCAGCTCAAGGTTGTCATTCACAATCAGGTACCTGTAACGGTCCATCTGCCGGATCTCACCTCTTGCGTTGTTCAGCCGGCGCTGGATTTCTTCCTCGTTCTCGGTATTCCTGGTATGAAGTCTGACTTTCAGGTCATGATAACTTGGCGGAAGGATAAAAACGCTGACGCAGTCTTTTTCCTTTCTCATAACCTCCCGGGCTCCCTGAGGATCGATATCCAGCAGCACATTCTGTCCTTTTTCCATCCTGTCGTACACTTCGCTCTTCAGAGTGCCGTAACGATTTCAGTGGACGCATGCGTGTTAGTTAAACGCATCCTCGGCAAGAAGTTTATCTTATTCCTCTTCAGAAATAAAGTGGT
>CAZUXV010000257.1:0-3739 GCA_964624445.1 uncultured Oscillospiraceae bacterium
CCGTAGGTCCGGTAATAGGCCATGACCAGCAGGTCCGCGCCGGCCTTGGAAGAGGAATAGGGAGAAGAAGTATGGATCGGCGTCGTTTCCGTAAAGAACAGGTCCGGCCGGTCCAGGGGCAGGTCGCCGTAGACTTCGTCCGTGGAAACCTGGTGGTACCGGATGTTGCCGAACTTCCGGGCCGCGTCCATCATGGTCGCGGTGCCGATGATGTTCGTCTGCAGGAAGATGCCCGGATCTTCGATGGACCGGTCTACATGGCTTTCCGCCGCGAAATTGATCACCGCGTCAGGCTTTTCTTCTTCAAAAAGTTGGAAGATCCCGTCCCGGTCGCAGATGTCCAGCTTGCAGAACCGGAAATTCGGGTTGTCCATCACCGGTTTCAGGGTGGACAGATTGCCCGCGTATGTCAGCTTGTCCACGCAGACCACCCGGTCTTCCGGATGCTCCTTCAGGTGATAATGGATGAAGTTTCCGCCGATGAATCCCGCTCCGCCGGTTACGATGATCGTCATACAAAATATCCTCCCAAATCTTTCACGTAGAGTCTCCCCTTGTTGCAAGAGAAGGCGGCCCAAAGGACCATAGGGAATAAGATAATCATAAATATAGTTGAAATCAGAATCATCTAAGAGAGATGTTTTTATATCTTTTTCATTCAACAATTCCTCTTTTTCTTCTCCCCAGTCAGCGCTGATTGTTGGATTGTTGAATCTGATCCCCTTATCGCATTCTTTGAAATGGAGGGACGCTCCTGTTTGTTTCACATAATATCCGCTGTGAGTTGTTCGTTTTAAGAATTCTTTGTACTGTTTCTTATGATCCCCTTCTCCAGATTGATGAATCATTGCTATAATTTTATTGTTGAAAAATGTTCGGAGATACTTCCATGGGTCAGAAATGCTCCGTCAGTACCTTCCGATCAGTTAATTCTGACCCAGTACTTTCGGGTATTTTTCCACGTAGGAGAAATCGGCGTCCTGGTACTCTGGCTTGTTCTCCGATTCGTTGCGCAGAAGGCCACGGTCTGCGCAGATCAGGGGGAGGCACTGATTGTAATATGCGTTTTTTGCTTTGCTGAACGCGATTTTTTTGCCGATTGCGCCGATTGCGAAATAGGCGATGGCAGCCATGATCACATAGCCGGGAAAGAGTGTGTAAGCATTGGGGACACGGTCTTTTACGGTAAGGTAAGTGATCAGCATCAGCAGAATGATGGATGCGGGAATGGCGATCTGAAGGAATTTTGCCGTTTGCCCCATCTGGTTCGCGTTTTCCGGGGTAAATGACCGGTAGGAACAGGCAGGGCATACGACCTCCGTCTGATCACAGTACGGCCTCCCATAGTACACTCTCTGGCGGAACAATTCGGCCTGTCTGGAAGCGGAATCTTTCAGCCTTTCCTGGGCAGCGTCCGCTCTTTTCTGCACGCCGCTCTTTGTCCACGTGCCTTTGTCATTATATGATTCGGAAATTCCGTAACGTCCGATTGTGACAACGGTTTTTTCACAGTGCGGACATTTGTAGAGGACATACACGGGGATTTTGGCGGTGCTGGTATAGACTCTGTAAACGCTCATTGTCATTCTCCTCAGTGGGACGGGGGTTATGCCTCCGCCTTCCACAGTCCATGGAGGTTGCAGTATTCGTAGGCGGCGAGGATGGGCTCGGTAACGGCGAAGTCGGCTTCAGGTTTGTCACCGGGTTTCAGGTCCTTGCGCTGGGAGCCTGTGGCTGTTTCCAGGATGATCCATTCGATGTAATGTTCGGGAAGCATGGGATGGGGTATTGAGCCAACTTTGATTGTGACGTGGTCCCCATGCTGTTCGATCTGGGGGACGTGTTTTTCCTGTGCAGCGTCGGTGGTGTTGGGCGTGATTTGTTTGGCATAGGAGATGGGCGTGTCGGAGGGGATGATTTTGTTTTCCTGTTTGTAGAAGTACATGGTTGTTTGCCTCTTTTTGTTATTTCGTTCAGTCTTGGTGTCCTTTAGTCTCAGCGGCTGTTTTGTTTGGTTTGAATGAGAATCTTTTGAGTTGGAAACGTGCGTTTCCGTTTCACCCGGTCATGATGGGTGCTTCTGATCACAGATCCAGGCTTGCGGTTGATTCGTCTGAGAAGGGCGAAAGGGTGCGTTCCCGCAGAGTGGGGGAAAGGTAGGTCGGTACGGTTTCGTCCAACTGGTCCTTGTTCGAATCCATGAAAGAGCGGATGTGCTTTGAAAAGTCTTCAAAGGTTTGATAGCGGTCTGCCGGATCGCAGGCAGTTGCTTTCTGGATCACGGACAGCAGGTCCGGATGGATAAACAGCGAACGGATCTCCTTCTTTTCCGCCTGATTTCTCCGGTCTTCGAAAGGAAGGCTTCCGGCCATCAGCAGAACGTACATGGTGACGCCGAGGGAATACATGTCCTCCAGTCCGCTGGGGCCTGCTCCGGGCACGATTTCAGGCGCCATATACGCCCTGGTCCCCATGGGTTTCTGATACGGCCGGTCCGGATCATGGCGCAGGCAGTGGGAAAAATCTCCCAGCCGGGCTGTATTTCCGATGATCAGGATGTTGCCCGGTTTCACATCAAAATGCGTATAGCCTTTTGAATGGATAAAACGCAATGCCTCTGAGATATCCAGCAAGGCCTGCAGCAGCCTGCGCAGCGTGCAGGGATCCTTCGAAAAGCAGTCAATGATCGGCTCGCCGATTTCCTGCAGAATAAAGGAGCAGGAATCGTACTCATAACAGGCAAGAGCATGAACCGTCTTGTCGCATGCCGCGAAAAGCCTGGCCGTCTCGTATTCCCGTCTGGCGTTTTTCCTGGCGTTTGTCCGACGCCAGGGCACCACCTTTACGGCAAATTCCTTGGTCTGCACCGACCGGAATACGGTACCCGTTGCACCGCGCCCGATCGGGTTGCAGAGCTGGAACCCTTCCATTTCCGGAGGCAGCACCGGGACGCCAAAAGAGGAAACTCCGTTCCAGGAACCCGCTGAGGATGGGTCTATGACGCCGTCCTGTTGATTGAAATGCTCCGACATCTTTCATGCCTCCCTGAAACGGAGGGACGCTCCTTTTCGTTTCACTTTGCTTGCCCTGGTAAGATTTCCGGATTCAATTCTTAAGCCATGAGATGCAATGTTTATTGATATAATCCCTGAGCTCTTTTTCTGTTGTTATTCTCTTGGGAACAGCAAGCTCTTCTGTCTTTTTATATGAATACTCCGGAGGAGTATATACCCAGGTTTCATGAACTGCTTTCCGTTCAGAAGCGATATATCTGGTTGTAAACCCTCCGCCGCCGTGTCCGTGTTCATTATGCGTCTCAAAAGACTCCCCGCCGAGGTCTATATCCTGCATGAGGGATCCGCCCGTTTTCGGGACGTAATTTTGATAAGCTCCCGGTCGAATCGTATCCTCTCCGTCGGGTTGGGTGAGGCGTTCCAGATCCTTCCTCATTTCCCCGGGATGCTGATACCGTTCTTCCGGATCATATGCGCATGCTTTCAGGATAATCCGGGCCAGGGAAGGCTCCGCCTTCGACGGGGCCGGGAGCTTCTCCCCCTCCAGACGCCGCCTGAGCGCTTCGTCACGTTGTGCCATTGTGATAGCTTGCAAGTCCAGAAAGGGAAGCCGCTTTTCATTGGCCAGCCAGTACATCACCATTCCCAGTGCATAGATATCTGAATATAGGCCGGTTTCCTTTCCTAAGAAACATTCCGGTGCCATAAAACGCGAGATCCGGTTC
>CAZUXV010000258.1:0-3722 GCA_964624445.1 uncultured Oscillospiraceae bacterium
AGGGCATCCGTTGGCCTTTATAGTAAACTGCCATCTTTCCTCCTGGAAACAGGGGGACGGTTCCTCCGTTTCCTCTGCGTGTCTTCTGTACGGTTTACCGCCTGCCCAGGCTCCCGAGGCGGAGTACGCCCATGCCCAGCAGGCCGCCCAGCAGGTTGTCGATCAGGTCGTCTGTTTCGCACAGGCCCAGGTGGGTGAAATACTGCAGGGTTTCCGTGATTACGGACAGGGCCAGGATCGTCAGGACGGTCAGCAGGTAGGGGTGCCTGGTTTTGTGGTATAAAATGGGCAGCAGCAGGCCCGGCGGAATCGTCAGCAGGATGTTCAGCAGGATCTGCCGGGCGATGCCCAGGCGCCTGATCTTCAGGGGGGTAAACTGGAATGCTTCCCGATAGCTCCACAGGGGCGTCAGGTTGATGCTGGCCGTTTTCGCAGGCCGGCGAAAGCCGAAGGTCAGGTAGAGGTAGATGATGAAGTAGATGCCCAGAAGCACCGCGGTCAGAGTTTTAGCCGGCAGGTGGCTTGTTTGGTTTGGGTTTGGGTTCTGGTTCCGGTGTGCCCGGTTCAGGAATATGGCCACCGCGGCAAGCAGCAGGATGATCGGGATCAGGATCCGGAGGGAGGTCAGGGTGGAAAGGGTGGCGCGTGTCATGGCGTTGTCATTTGAAGCACCGGTGAATGATTTCGATGATGATATCCTGCTGCACCGGGGTCATCTTGTTGTCGCTGGGGAGGCACAGGCCCCGCTGGAACAGGTCCGCGCCCACGTCCGCCTGGTTCTGCTTGATGTAGGCGTTGGTCCGGCCCCGGCCGTTCCCTTCCCTCGTGATGAAGGCGTGGGAGCGGTAGATGGGCTGCATGTGCATGGGCTTCCAAAGGGGCCGGCCCTCCGCCCGGAAGGCGGCCAGGGCTTCCAGGATCTCCGTGGGGGAGGATTTCCCGGGTTCGGTATGATACAGCACGTCCCGGTCGCCCCGGACCTGGGGCGCCATGGCCTCGGGGTTGATCAGGAGGCAGGAAAGCCAGTAGTTCGGGACGGACTTCTGTTCGTCAAAGGGGTTCATGGTCACCGGCAGGTCTTTGAGGCCCTCTTTGTAGCGCTCATAGATGGCCTTCTTCTGGGCGATGTGGTCGTTCAGGTACGGGATCTGGCCCCGGACCACGCCGGCTACGATGTTCGACATGCGGTAGTTGTAGCCGATCTCCTCATGCTGGTACCAGGGGGCCTCCTCCCGGCTCTGGGTGGACCATTTCCGGACCTTGTCCGCGTCCTCCCTGGCGTTTGTCAGGAACATGCCTCCGGCGGAACCGGTGATGATCTTGTTGCCGTTGAAGGAAATGCAGTTATAGTCTCCCAGGGCGCCGGTCTCGGTCCAGGTGCCGTTCAGCAGGTATTTTGCGCCCAGGCTTTCGGCCGCGTCCTCGACGATGAGGGCGCCGTGCCGGTCTGCGATTTGTCTGATTTCCTGCATTTTGCCCGGGGTGCCGTAGAGGTGGGCCAGGATGATCAGTTTGGTGTCAGGATAGATTTCAAAGGCCTTTGCCAGGGATTCCGGGTCCATGTTCCAGGTGTCCGGCTCCGTGTCAATGAACACGGCGTCGCCGTCCTCATACGCTACGGGGTTGATGGAGGCGTCAAAGGTCATGTCCGAGCAGAAGACCTTTTTCCCCTGCAGGGTGCCTTCGTTGGGCTTTGCCTGGCCATATAGCTTTTCCCCGGCCAGCTTCGTGGCCAGGTGCAGGGCGGCGGTGCCGGCGGACAGGCCCACCGCGTATTTCACGCCTACATATTCGGCGATCTGCTTTTCCACCTCGTCGATGTTCTTGCCCACCGTGGAGACCCAGTTGGTCTGGATCGCGCTGTCCACCCATCTCTGCTCGTCCCCGTGCATGGTTGGGGAAGATAGCCAGACCCGGGCCGGGAAGGGTTCCAGGCCCTGAAAACGCGGATCGTTTTGGATGTTGATCATATCGCTGCCCTCCCCTCTCAGAAGAAACTGACGTCTTCGCCGGTTTCTTCCTTGTGCTGCTGCGCCCAGGCTTCATAGCCCACATACGCGGCGGAAGCGAACTTGCGGAGGGTAATTTCCGGGCTGTGGATGGCCGTGACGTCGTACCGCTCCCGCAGGCTCTGCAGGGCTTCCTTGCCGGAGGCGAAATCCGTCTTCTGCCCGTCGATGACCAGCGTCACCGGGCCTTCCGCGATTTCCAGCAGGGCCGTCACCGGAATGTTCCCGCCCAGGTTGGAAAGATAGCCGGTATAGTCCTGCACCTCGGCGCCGGCCGCTTTGGCCTTCGCTTTGATCGCCTTGCGCTGCTCTGCGGAAAGGCTGTTGTCCGCGATGAAGACCGCCTTGACCTTCGGCAAGACCGCGTCGATGTCCGCCGCCACCGGGATGCCGTACATGGTCTTCCCGGCGCTCTTTCCGTCCACCACCGCCGTCACCCGGTAGGGCGTGTCCTCCAGCTGGTGGAGAGCCTTGCGGGCCGTCTCCCCGGCCCCGATGATCGCCGTGGGGACGGCGGGGTTCTTCTTGCCGGTGATCTTTTTCTTTTCCACCAGGACAATCCGGTAGCTGAAGCGGATGATGGCAAGGAGGATGAACTGCAGCGCTGCGCCGATCAGGTAATAGGTGATCGGCATCCGGCGGACAAACAGCATGGTGCCGGCGACATGGATCACGGCGGTCACCAGATTAGCCCCGATGATCCGGTTCATGTCGTTGATGCCTACATACCGCCACATCCCGCCGTAGAGCCGGAACAGGGCGAAAACAAGGATACAGAGAACAGTATAGAACGGCGCGAACTGCTCGAAGGCCGGAACATATACATTATCGGCAATCGGCCGGAACTCTCCGTGTACAAAGAAACGCATCACCAGGGCCAGGTAATAGGCCGCGTTGACCGCGATGATATCCAGCAGGATGATCCACAGGTCCTTGGCCACTTTGCTCCAGATCTTCTTCAAGTTCATGCTTACACTCCCTTTTATCCGGCTTTCTCCGGGTGATAGGTGGGTACCGTCTGCATCAGCAGTGCTTTGGTCTCCGCTTCGTTGTTGGCGTAGGACGCGTCCATCAGGCTGCGGAGATCTTTGAACAGCTTGTCCGCGTCCAGCGCGATCGGGTTGGCGATGTGGATCAGGTGGTTCTCCGTGGTCCGCAGGCCCTCCTCCGCCATCAGTTTCTCCTCATACAGCTTTTCGCCCGGCCGCAGGCCGGTGTATTCGATCTTGATATCCACGTCCGGTTTGAAGCCGGAAAGCTTGATCATGTTCCGGGCCAGGGAGTCGATCTTCACCGGGCTCCCCATGTCCAGCACAAAGATCTCGCCGCCGTGGGCGTAGGTGCCGGCCAGCATGACCAGGCTCACCGCCTCGGGAATCGTCATAAAGTAGCGGATGATATCCGGATGGGTCACGGTCACCGGTCCGCCCTGCTCAATCTGTTTCCGGAACAGCGGCATCACGCTGCCGTTGGAGCCCAGCACGTTGCCGAAGCGCACCGCCACAAATTCCGTTCTGATCTTCTGAGTGACCGGGATCTCCGCTTTCTTTTTCACGTCTTCATGGGTGAACATCTGGGGGATCCGGTCCGCCTTGCCCTGTTTGATCAGCTGGTCAAAGCTCTGGATGATCATCTCGCACAGGCGCTTGCTGGCGCCCATGACGTTCGTGGGGTTCACCGCCGTGTCCGTACTGATCAGCACAAAGCGCTCGC
>CAZUXV010000259.1:0-3718 GCA_964624445.1 uncultured Oscillospiraceae bacterium
CGGATCGTGATCATCATCGACGAACTGGCGGACCTGATGATGGTCTGCAAGAAGGACGTTGAAGAATACATCTGCCGCCTGACGCAGCTGGCCCGGGCGGCGGGCATCCACCTGATCGTGGCAACCCAGCGTCCCTCCGTGGACGTTATCACGGGCCTGATCAAGGCGAACATCCCCAGCCGCATCGCCTTCAAGACGGCGAGCTCCGTGGACAGCCGCACGATCCTCGACCGCAACGGTGCCGAGCAGCTGCTGGGCTGGGGCGATATGCTCTACGCGCCTACCGGCAGCTTCGCGCCAACCCGGGTGCAGGGCTGCTTCCTGAGCGATGAGGAAGTGAACCGGATCGCGAAGCACGTAAAGGACGCGAACCCGAGTACCTACGACCCGGATATCCTGGAGAAGCTGGACGAGCTGGCCAACGGCGGCGAGACCGGCGGCGGCGCGGATATCATTATCAATTCGTCCGACATGAGCGGCGGCGACGGCGGCCTGTTTGAGCAGGCCGTGGAGTTCGCGATCCAGGACGGCCAGATCTCCACCAGCACGCTGCAGCGGCGGCTGAAGATCGGCTACGCCCGGGCGGGCCGGCTGACGGACGAGATGGAAGAGCGGGGCATCGTGGCGGCCAAGGACGGCAGCAAGCCCCGCAAGTGCCTGATCACCCGGGAAGAATGGGAAGAAATGAAGCGCGCAACGGAAGGAATGAGTTAAGACATGGCGAACATGGTGGACTATCTAGCCTGGCGGGGGGACATCCCTTTTGAGGCCGCGCCATGGAACGAGATTGACGCCCTGCTGATCGCCACCCTCAGCTACCTTAATTTCCACGGCGGCAGGGATCCCAAGGGCTGGACCCTGGAGGAGATGGCCCGGATCAACCTGCTGCAGGAAGGGACGACCAACAGTTTCATCGGCCGGAAGAAAGCGTTCGAAGGCATGGCCTCCGGCGCGCGCTTCCGGGACTGCCGGCTGCATCACGCCATCGCGCTGACGGACGCGGAGATCGGGATGCAGTTTTCCGCCATGTGCCTGGACCTGCCTGACGGAACCACCTGCGTGGCTTTCCGGGGGACGGACAACACACTGATCGGCTGGCGGGAAGATTTTGACATGGCCTATACGACGCGGGTGCCCGCCCAGGAGGCGGCGATCCTGTACCTGTCCCGGGCGGCGGCGCTGTCGAAGCGGCCGCTGCGCCTGGTGGGCCACAGCAAGGGCGGCAACCTGGCGGTCTACGCCGCAACCTATACGAAAAAGAGCGTACAGAACCGGATCGAGAGCATCTGGTCCTTTGACGGGCCGGGCATGAACCGGGAAACCTCCCAGACGGAGGAATACCTGCGGATCAAAGAGAAGATCCAGTCCTTCGTCCCCCAGACCAGCATCATCGGCATGCTGATGGACTACTACGAGCCCTATACGGTGGTGCGCTCCGTTGCCAGCGGCATCAGCCAGCACGATCCCATGAGCTGGCAGGTCTACGGGCCCCGGTTCGAAACCCTGCCGGCCATCGACCAGACGGCGGCCGTAACCCGGGACACGCTGCACGAGTGGCTGCAGAACTCCACGCCCGAGCAGCGGGCGTCCTTTGTGGACGCGCTGTTCAGCATGGCGGAATCCACCAAGGCGACCAGGATGAGCGACCTGACCAGCGAAAAGCTGAAGACCCTGCTGACCATGGTCGGCAACCGGAAGGACGTGGATCCGGAGACCCGCCGGGTGTTCACCCGCCTGATGGCGCAGGCGGTGACCCTGGGCTTCGGCAACGTGATCGACTGGGTCCGCGGACGCCGTGAGAGCGGCGCGGCGGGCGAATGGGAGACCATGTCGCCGGAGAAGCGCCGGGAGATGCTGGAGGCCGCGCTGAACGGGAAAAATACAGCCGAACCCGAAGCCGCGCAGGATCCCGGGGCGGCAAGCACAGCCGAAAGCGGAACCGAAAAGGAACCGGAAAAAGGAACAGAATCGTAACAAAATGTCCCTTGACAAGGGCACGGCGATATGATACAAAATACCCCGGTACCGATCTTTAAGACGATACAGAGATATCGGCAAGATTGGGATTGCGTGTATGCCGCCATGCGACAGACGCTGTTATCATGCGATCCGAACTCTGCCGATCTGCGGCAGAGTTTTTTCATGGAAAGGGAGGGTTGCAGAGTGGCGAACAGACAGGAAACACTCCGGACCCCCATGAAAGCGTCTCATGGGACGCTTGTCCGCAAAGAGAAAGGCATCGCCATCTTTCCCGGCTTCTGTGATGTGCACGTTCACTTCAGGGAGCCGGGTTTTTCTTATAAGGAAACGATGGTCACCGGCAGCCGGGCGGCCGCCCGCGGCGGATACACCGCCGTGTGCGCGATGCCGAACCTGAACCCGGTACCGGACAGCCTTGCCCGCCTGAAGGAGGAAGAGGACCTGATCGCGGCGGCCGGCGGCATCGTCGACATCCTGCCCTACGCGGCGCTGACCGTCGGGGAAAAGGGAGCGGAAGCCGCGGCGCTGGAGGAACTGGCTTCCCGGGTGGTCGCTTTTTCGGACGACGGCAGGGGCGTCCAGAGTGAGAGCATGATGCGCTCCCTGATGGAGCGGTGCAGGAAGCTCGGCAAGGTGCTGGCGGCCCACTGCGAGGACGAGGCGCTGGTGCGGGGCGGATACATCCACGACGGCGCCTACGCCGCGGCTCACGGACACAGGGGCATCTGTTCCGAGAGCGAATGGGGACCCATCGCCCGGGACCTGAAGCTGGCAAAGGAAACCGGCTGCGCTTACCATGTGTGCCACATCAGCTGCAGGGAGAGCGCGGAGCTGATCCGGCAGGCGAAAAAGGACGGCGTGAATGTGACCTGCGAAACCGGACCCCACTACCTGCTGCTGGACGACAGCGACCTGCAGGAGGACGGCCGTTTCCGGATGAACCCGCCGCTGCGGGCAAAGGAAGACCGGGAGGCCCTGGTTGAAGCCCTGCTGGACGGTACGATCGACATGATCGCCACGGACCACGCGCCCCACAGCGCGGAGGAAAAGAGCCGCGGGCTGGCGGGCAGCGCCTTCGGGGTGGTCGGACTGGAATGCGCTTTCCCGGTGCTCTATACCGGGCTGGTGAAGACCGGGATCCTGCCGCTGGAAAAGCTGATCGAAAAGATGGCCATCGCGCCGCGGGAACGCTTCGGGATCCCGCTGAGGGAAGACGACCGGTGCGAATGGGACCTGGAAGCGCAGTATGAGATCGACCCGGAGGAGTTCCTGAGCATGGGGAAGGCGACGCCTTTCGCCGGACAGCGCGTTTACGGCCGGTGCATCAGAACCGTGCACGCAGGCAGAACAGTATACACAGACAAGTGACGGAGGAGAAAGAACATGGCAAAGCGGACGGACATCAAAAAAGTACTGATCATCGGCAGCGGTCCCATCGTGATCGGACAGGCGGCGGAGTTTGACTACGCCGGCACCCAGGCCTGCCTGGCCCTGAAAGAGGAAGGATACGAGGTCGTGCTGTGCAATTCGAACCCGGCGACGATCATGACCGACACCTCCATCGCGGACAAGGTGTATATGGAGCCCCTGACGCTGGAATACATCGCGAAGATCCTCCGCTACGAGCGGCCGGACGCGATCGTGCCCGGCATCGGCGGCCAGACCGGCCTGAACCTGGCGGTCCAGCTGGAGCGCAAGGGCGTGCTGAAGGAGTGCGGCGTGGAACTGCTGGGCACCA
>CAZUXV010000260.1:0-3663 GCA_964624445.1 uncultured Oscillospiraceae bacterium
GGGATTCGGAAAAAGAAGGCAAGGGATGAGGGAAGAAAGAAAAGATTGAAAAAAGGCTCTGAATCAGATATGATCACAGCAGATTATGTGACAAGATCCGCATACGGGCAGGACGGGGGAGAACCGAAGATGAACAGAATTCCGCTTACAGTGGGCGTCACAGGACATATTGACCTGCGGGAGCATGACCGGGACGCACTTTACAACGCAGTGAAGCGGGAACTGGAACAGCTGCAGGTTCGGTATCCGCATACGCCGGTATGGATGATCAACTCCCTGGCGGCGGGGGCGGATCTGCTGTGCGCGGAAGCAGGCGAAGCGCTCGGAATTCCGATGATAGCCGCGCTGCCTATGCCGGAGGAGGAATACCGGAAAGACTTTGCCGCGGCGGACCTGGTCCGGCTTGAACATCAGCTGCAAAGGGCGGAAACAGTGATAGTGACTTCAGCTTCAGAGGAGGAACCCGCCGAGATAACCCGGGAATTCCTTTACCGTCAGGCGGGAATCTATATGGCGGAGCACAGCCATCTGGTGCTGGCTCTGTGGGACGGAGCGGAACAGCGGGAGAAACAGGCCGGCACAGCCGCCACGGTCAGGTTCGCCCTGGAAGGCGACTGGAACCCGGAAAGAGGCCTGCCAGTCAGCAACGGAGATAATACCGGTGTGATTCATATCCTGACACCCCGGGGAGAGGCAGGACCGGACCGTGCGGGAACGGTCCGGCGGCTGGGCTGCATGGACGCGCTGGAAGCAGACCTTGATAAAACCGAAGAATTCAACCGGCTGGCAATGAAAACCGATCTTCCCGGAGGCACGGAACTGCTGCCACCGGAAGAGGCGCAAAGCCCGGAAATGCGGAAAATGGCAGCGCTTTATCAGACCGCGGACGGACTCAGCATGCGTTATGCCAGCCTGAACCGCCGCATCCTGGCCGGGCTTGCCCTGTCAGGCACGGCACTGACGATGGCGTTCCTGATGTATGACGACGCGGAACTGAAACCGCTGATTCTCCTGTGCGGCGTCGCGCTTTGCGCCGCGCTGATGCTGTTCCGTATGGCCGGAAGGACGGCATGCCACAGGCGGTTCGTTGAGTACCGGGCGCTGGCGGAGGCCCTGCGGGTGCAATTGTTCCTGAGATATGCGGGAAGCGGACTGCAGGTCCAGCGGCTAATGACCTGGACGCAGAAGCAGGAAACCACATGGGTCATGTGCGCGCTGTGCGCCATCAATACCATGCCTCCGCCTGAGCGAAAGCAGAACATCCTGGAATGCTGGGTGAAGGGACAGCAGGAATACTACCGGAGCGCAAACAAACGGGCGGAAAAGCGGCTGAAAAAACAGAACCGAACCCTGAAGACCGGCATGATCATCAGTATTTCCGCATATGTGATATTGCTGGTTTATGAACTGGTATACGGTGGACTGCTGCTGAAACCGGTTTTCGACCTGAAAGACCCGGAAATTGTGCGTACGCTGATGAAGATTGTGTTGGGCACTGTCTCCGCAGGCACCCTGTTTATGGCGGGATACTACGGAAAAATGAGCCTGAGCCGGGTTATCGGGGATTTTCAAAAGATGGAAGCATTCTATGAAAAAGCGGCGGACCGGATTATCCGCCGCGGGGAAAGTGAACAGATTCTGGAGACGCTGGCCCGGGAGGAACTGACGGAGAACGGAAACTGGAGTTCCTACCAGCGGGACAACGCGCCGGAAATCAACGTGTAAAGCCAGCGGCCGGCATCGGCGCAACGGCAGGATCAGTCTTTGTTGAGATGGTAGATCCGCAGACCTTCATATCTGCGCAGGAGCTTCAGCATGCTGTTGTAGGGAAGCCAGTCCTTGCCCTGATCCTCAGGGGTCAGGGTTTTATAGTGCGCGAGGATTTCCTCGGTTGAGGCGTCGGCGTTCAGGGTCAGTTTGTGCCGGCGAAGCTGTTCGCGGAGTGCCTTGCGGACAGCTTTTTCATTTTCTGTGCCCTCAGGGAGCGGAAGCGTTTCATACTCATTTCCGTACTGCCAGCCGGAAGCCTGGTGATCCCGGACCCATCGGGCGTGCTCCATGGGAGCGAAGACTTCGGTCATCTCAGGAACAAACGCCTGAAGGATATCAAAATCCACCGGCTTGTCGGTGTAGAAGCAGTCGATGGCGTCCAGGTAACGAGCGAAGACACGGACCTGGTTGATATTCAGGAGTTTATATTCCAGCGAGAGCTCGTTGAACTCCTTCTCAAGCTGCTGAAGATCCACTTCTTCCTCCTTGCCCTGATAGTTATAGCGGGCGTTCAGCGCCACAGCAAAATCATAGATGTGCAGAAAGCTGCTGGAAGAAAGATAGGTGTGTTTTATTTTCCGGTCCACGGGACGCAGATCTGAATCCACAAACAGGGGGAACCCTGTCAGGTCCACAATGCTCTCAATATCCTTGCGGAAGCGCTGCTCCTTCGCGGCTGTGTCGCTGTAATCCTTGAGGCGGGGCGGTTTGGATCCGTCATTGGCCTCTTCCCAGGCAAAGTACTTTTCCCAGAACTGATGGATTTTCTGCTTTTCCTCTATATCGTAGTGATAAACGCCGTGGATGGCATTGCCGGTAAAATGGAAATCCGCGGCCATGGGATGAAGTTCGGTACGGGAGTTGCGACCATAAGCGGTACGGTCCCAGCACTGGAGCTCATCACAGAGCATCAGCAGCCAGGCAAGGGGATGCAGCTCTTTTTTCAAAGGCGCTTTTCTCTTTTCCGGATCCTTATCTTTGTAAAAAGCAATTCTGAATTTATACAGACTGTTATGCAGCATAATGGCGGTCAGCGCGTCCACATGCGCTTTGGTCAGCGGCTCCGCGTCCGGAATGGAGACCAGCTCCCGGTACAGCCGGGAAGCGCTGAAGAAAGCATGATCCATAAAATACCCGTTTTGTTCCGGATGGGTCGGCTTGCTTTCGATGACTTCCAGCAGATGTTCTTCAGAGAGGTCATATGCTTTACCCAGATGCAGGAAGATGCCGTGAGCCAGCAGGTCACACACAGAGGAGAAGGAACGGCCGTAGAGCTCCTTCAGGCGGGCGTTTTCCTGTGCGCTGATGGCCGTGAACTGGTCCAGATCATGATATGCGATGAACATGAGGCCGTTTTCACGCTTTTTCCGATCGACTTCAAAATAGGAGATGACCTGTTCAAAGGGGATTTCGAAGGGATAGCCGATATCGTGGAACAAGGAGGTCAAACCCCAGTATTTCAGGAAAAAAGCCGCAGCAGCGGGACTTTCAGGGGATTCAAGACGGTAAAAATCGCAGAAAGCCCGGCGGAAATCCGAGTTCATTTCATAGATGGCCAGACCCAGGGCGAAAACATATACCGAATGGGAATAATGATCCCGATGCTTCATGAGGAGGGAAGAAGCGTTGGACTCGAACTCAGACAGGAGCTCCACCATGCTCTGGGAACGTCCGTATTCGCCGATGAACATTTCCAGATAACAGTAATATACCGTGTATGCGTCTTCCGCCACACCGGAATCGATGAACTTGGCAAGCTCGTTTTTCAGACAGAGGCGATCGATATCCATCTGCATGTTATAAGGAATCTGGTTGGGAAGGAGGCTGGCACCGAGATACTGTCCGGTGCGTTCTTCCTCATTTTCCTTTTCCGGATCAAACCGCAGATCACGA
>CAZUXV010000261.1:0-3637 GCA_964624445.1 uncultured Oscillospiraceae bacterium
ACCACCGGCTGCTGAGCCCCGGCCGGCATGTGGAGAAACGGTACCGGGCGCTGGTGGAAGGCGAACTGGAAGAGAAGGACGTGGAAGCTTTCGCGGCGGGCATGGATCTGGGGGATTTCACCGCACAGCCGGCAAAGCTGACAATCCTCAGGCCGTCGCTGGCGGAAGTGATTATAGCCGAGGGTAAGTTCCACCAGGTGAAGCGGATGTTTGCCGCGGTGGGCCATGAAGTGCTGGAACTGCACCGTTGCGCCTTCGGCCCGCTGGAACTGGATCCGGCTCTGCAGGAGGGACAGTGGCGGGAACTGACGGCGGAAGAGGAAAAAGCCCTGCGGGAGGCCGCAGGCATGGGAAACGCATGAACGATCATTATTACACCCGGGTGCCGCAGAGCGAATCCAGGCCGGTGGGCTGCGTATACAGCTACCGGGGCCTTGACCTGTCCTTTCAGACGGACGCGGGGGTGTTTTCCAAAGGAGAGGTGGATACCGGTACCAGGCTCCTGCTGGAGGCGCTGCCGGAGAAAATGGACGGAGATATCCTGGACCTGGGCTGCGGCTGGGGCGTGATCGGGATTTCGATCGCGAAGAATTGGCCGGAAACCCGGGTCACCATGGCGGACGTGAACACCCGGGCGCTGGACCTGAGCCGGGAAAACGCAAAGCGGAACCGGGCGGAAGTCACCTGCGTGGAGAGCGACGGCATGGCCGCACTGGAAGGGCAGACCTTCGACGCGGTGGTGACCAATCCGCCGATCCGGGCGGGCAAACAGGTTATTTACAAAATGTTCGCCGACGCGGCGAAGAGCCTGAAGCTCGGCGGCGCGCTGTATCTGGTGATCCGGAAACAGCAGGGCGCGGAAAGCTGCATGAAATACCTGCAGACGATCTACGGCAACGTGGAGAAGCTGGTCAAGTCCGGCGGGTTCTGGGTGCTGAAAGCATCCCTCTGAGCAGAAAAAAAGTGAAACGGGAACGCGGCAGCGTTCCCGCTTTTGTATCACCGGATTATCCGGATCAGCGTTCGAACGATTCCTCTTCTGTGTATGTGCGTTTCGCCCGGTTTTCTTCCGCCAGGGCTTTCAGCTCGTCATAATCGGCCAGATTGTAGCTCCTGTTATAGGGAATCGGCAGCAGGCCTTCGTTGATCCAGCTGACCAGTTCCGCCCGGCGGGGATCGGTAATACCCAGGTCCACGCCGGTGATCCGCCAGTTATTGAACACCTCCGGTTCTACGGGGGAGTTTTTGCCGAAGTATTCCACGATCATATCCCGGATGGAATTGGAGGATTCCCATTCGCGTGTTCCGTCAATAATGTTTTTTGCCTTGAGCGTGGAAGAGTAGCGGTAATTGTTGACAGCCAGTGTCAGCACGTCGTCATCCTGCAGCGGACGGCCCTTGTACATCACGTTCTCAATCCGCCGGCCCTTGGGCATGGACAGGTTGATCTCATAGTCAACGCCGCTGAACATATCATACAGGTAGCCGGGATAATCCGGGTCAAAGGAAATGTTGATGTCGCCCGGAATCCACTGGTTATAGCATTCCGCGGACCATTCCATATAGCTTTTCAGCTCTGCCCCGGTCACGGTGACCCGGTACAGGGTATTGTCAAACTTATAGATGTTAAAAATATTGGAATAGCGGATCTCGCCTTCCGGGAGGTCGCTGGTATCCCTGAACAGCGCCGTGGCTGCTACGTCCGCCCCGGCATTTTCCATTTCCACCTGCAGGATCAGGTCGACCACGGCGGTGTTATGGAGCTTACCTTCCGGAATTCCCCTGATCTCATCGTCCGGCTGGAACCGGGAAGTGGTCACGCCCAGCGGCGGACCTTGCTCAAGGCCGCTGTCTTCGGTTCCGACACCGGCCAGGGCAACCGCCCGGTCGTGTGCGAGGCGGACGGCGGGGATTTCCCGGATCACCTGGCTGGGTTCGTAATCCGCCATATCGATGATTGTTACCCTGGAATCAATGATCTTCTTATTCTCATCCAGCGTCAGGTCAAAGCGGACAATCTCGCGGCCGGCGTTGCGTACGCCGCCCACCGGAACACCGTCCACATTTTCGTTGACGGTAATGTGCTGATGGGCGACCTGCAGAATATCCACTTCCGGATTGTCCTCCAGGATCTTCCGGGCGGAGTCGCTCCGGAAGGCTTCGTCGTATTCCGCGTGCAGGCCCATATGGGCGGAGACCATGATGAGGTCAGCCTGATCCCCGATCTCAGTGATGGCCCGGCGAACAGCGTCGCTCGGCGCTTCGCAGATCAGATCGTCGATACCGGTTTTCCCGCCGTCCCATCTCGGAACCTGTGGTGTTGTTACGCCGATTACGGCAAGCCTGATCCCACCGCGTTCGACGATCGTCCAGCCCGTGCCGGTCAGGCAGGTTCCATCCACATTCAGGATGTTCTGGGACAAGACCGGGAATTTCGCCGTGCCGAGGATTTCCAACAGCGTCGGGACGCCCCAGTTGAATTCGTGGTTTCCGACTGTCATGGCATCGTATTCCATGACGTTCATGGCAGCAATCACGGGATGGGGTTGGTCGGGTTCCTTGTTGGCAATGTCATCTGTCAGGATTGTTCCCTGGATGTCGTCGCCGCCGTCAATCAGGAAGGTATTCGGATTTTCTTCCCGGACCTGCTGAATATAGGTATACAGGCGGGCCATGCCGTTGTTGGAGGTTTCCGTTCCATCCTCATAGGCCCAGCCCCAGATGTTTCCGTGCATGTCGGAGGTCCCGAGGATCACAATATGCGTGGTATCTTCCGCCTGAGCGGCCTGGAACAGCAGCGCGGCCAGCAGGACGGACAGGATGAGCAGACATCTGAAAGCGGATCGCTTCATTTTGCGGTTTCTCCTTTATCTCTGAATCTTAAGGCGACATTTGTCCTGTGAACAAAGTGTAACATGGAAAAAACGGAACAGGCAAGCGGGAAAAGAAAAACCCGCCCCGTAAATATATACGGTGCGGGCAGATCCACTGGCTAAATTTTGCCTGATCGGGATAACATTATTTGATGATGATTTCACCGTTCTCATCCAGATCGACGGTCAGCTCCGTTCCGGGAGCCACGTCCGCGGCGATGACCTTGCGGGCAATCAGGGTTTCTACCTTGCTCTGCAGGTAACGCTTGAGGGGACGGGCGCCGAAGACGGGATCGAAGCCCCGGTCGATGACGGCGTTCAGGGCGGCGTCGGTCAGGGTGACTTTCAGCTGCTTGTCCTCCAGCCGCCTGTTCAGGTTCGCGATCATCAGGCCTACGATGGAGCCGATTTCGTTCCGGGTCAGGGGTTTGTAGCAGACGATCTCATCGATCCGGTTCAGGAACTCTGGACGGAAGCGGGTTTTCAGCAGGCGGTCCACCTGGTCCCGGGCTTCCGCGGTGATTTCTCCGTCGGCGATGCCTTCGAGGATGTATTCGCTGCCCAGGTTGCTGGTCATGATCAGGATTGTGTTCTTGAAGTCCACGGTGCGGCCCTGGCTGTCGGTAATCCGGCCGTCGTCGAGGACCTGAAGCAGGACGTTGAACACGTCCGGATGGGCCTTTTCCACCTCGTCGAAGAGGACCACGCAGTAGGGATGGCGGCGGACCGCTTCGGTCAGCTGACCGCCCTCGTCGTAGCCCACA
>CAZUXV010000262.1:0-3606 GCA_964624445.1 uncultured Oscillospiraceae bacterium
GCTCCGAAATGGTCAGGTTTCTGCTCAACCAGTCTTGCACAGGAAAATTTAAATTCTATAGTTCTAACCACACCCAGCATCCTACCACACCGGCACAAGAAAAGGAAGGCTTTCCTGCCTTCCCTCTCCTCTCACGCTGCCCTCTTATCCAATATCTGCTGCACCACGCGCAGCGCCGCCTGGTGCTTCAGCTGCGCCCATCGATCCGAATGCCCCATATCCTCCCCGATCTTCGGCCAGGATTCAAAACACAGGTACCGCTTCTCCAGAATCAGCCGGAAATTCATATCCTTCACTTCATCCAGCACATCCATGATCTCCCGCTTCAGGTCCACCAGCCGGTCAATCTCCGCATTCAGCTCCTGCTCCTGTTCCATGATCTTGATCACCGTATCTTCCAGCTGGGTCACATTCCGGGTATGGACGACCGGCTCATTACCCGTAAAGGACGATACCGTCTGCGCCAGAGACCGGAGCGAAGAAACATGCTGCAGTTTCGTCTGAATCCGTTGTTCCAGCATATAGGCCTGGGATAAATAATCAAATGCGTTCACGCCACAATCCTCCTTTCTCCAATCTGCGCCTTGACGGCATCGATCAGGCTTTCCTGCGACCGGTCCTTATTCTTCAGCGCCGTCAGGATCCGCTCATCAATGGTCCCTTCCGTCACCAGATGGTGGATCACTACGGTTTCCGCCTGCTGACCCTGCCGCCAGAGCCGGGCATTCGTCTGCTGGTACAGCTCCAGGGACCAGGTCAGTCCGAACCATACCAGGGTGCTGCCGCCGGCCTGCAGGTTCAGCCCATGCCCCGCGGACGCCGGATGGATCGCAGCCACAGGGATCTTCCCGGCATTCCAGTCCCGGATATCCTCAGAAGACTTCAGCACTCTCACTTCCGGGAACCACTGACGAATCCGGTCGATATCGTGCTGGTACCAGTAGGCCACCAGCAAGGGATTCCCATTCGCCGCCTCGATCAGATCCTCCAGGGCATCCAGTTTCCGGTCATGGATATGAGCTACCTTCCCATCGTCCGTATAGACCGCCCCGTTCGCCATCTGGCTGAGCTTGTTGCACAGCACCGAGGCGTTCTTCGCGTCGATCTCCTTGATCCCATCCCGGTTCAAAACCCGTAAAAACAGATCTTCCTTCAGCGTTTCATACTGCGCTGTCTCCCGTTCATCCATATGAACCGGCACATTGTTCAGGACGCATTCCGGCATTTTCAGGTGATCCACCGATTTCATGGATACCGTAATATCCTGGATCTTCCGGAAGATCTCCTCCGCCGCGCCGGGCCGCAGTTTCCAGGAAAACACCTGTCCGTTTCCCCACCGGTCCGGCGTGAAATACGCTTCCCGAAATCTCCCGATGAACCTTCCCAGCCGCTCTCCCATATCCAGCACCCGGTATTCCGCGAACAGATCCATATACCCGTTCGGTGAGGGCGTACCAGTCAGGCCGACAACCCTTGCCACGCCCGGCCGGACCTTCATCAGGGCCCGGAAACGCTTGGCCTCCCAGTTCTTGAAACTGCTCAGCTCGTCAATGACCACCATGTCATAATCGAACCGGTTTCCCAGGTGCTGTACCAGCCAGGGAACGTTCTCCCTGTTGATCAGGGTAATCTGCGGTGAAAGGGCCAGTGCCTTCCTTCTTTCGACGGCAGTGCCGACAGCCACTGAAAATGTCAAATCCCGCAGGTGATCCCATTTCCGGATCTCCTCCGGCCATGTATCCCTCGCCACCCGCAAGGGAGCGATGACCAGAGCCTTCCGGATCTCTCCCCGACGGAACAGTTCCTGCATGGCAGTCAGGGTGATCACCGATTTCCCCAGACCCATTTGCAGGAGGATTGCCGCCACGGGATGATCCAGGATAAATTCAGTCGCGTACGACTGATAATCATGGGGAACATATTTCATCGATCATTCCTCCGATCTGATTCACATCATCTATAACAAACACCTTGAACCCCAGCCGTCTCAGCTGCTCCATCCGGTGCACCTGCAGCGGCCTGGGCTTCTGCCCAGGAGCCTTCACTTCCGCAAAGGCCGCTCTGCCTCCCGTGAAAAGAAGCAGCCGGTCGGGCACCCCGTTAAACCCGGGGCTCACAAACTTCAGGGCGAGTCCACCGGAGCGACGGACTGCCTGATTTAATTGGTTTTCGATCACTTTTTCTCTCATATTTCCTCCGGTTATTCATTTAGACAACCTGACAAGAATGACAAGTTTTTCTATACGCGCTATACGTACACACATGCTTGCGATCAACCACTTGCTGTAACAGACAAATAACAATAATAGAAAATCTTGTCTTGTCTGTTGAGGTTGTCTACTAATCCAGAAAATCGGGAATACCGTCACACCGTTCATAGCCCCTTTGCTGCCCGTAAAGCGGAACATTAATCCGTTTTTCCGACTTCTTCCATCCATTGACCTGCATCATCAGCGCAGAAATGGCATAGCTGTCCGCCGGTTTCATATCGGGGAGATTCCGGCCAAAGCACTCTGCCCAGATCTCCGCATTGCAGACTTTCTCCCGCCGGACCGTACCCTTCGGCAGGGTCGGATCCTTCCGGTCAGACAGATAATTCCGCCGCTCATACAGATCCATCTCATTCCAGGATGACGGCAGCAGCATATCGAGATACTGTTCCACCAAACCCTGGCGCTCATCCGCCTCCATGGCGGTCCGCTGGGCCTCCTCGGCTTCACCGATCAGGTCTCCTTCCAGATACAGCGTCTCGCCGTTCCGCCAGTACCAGACCGCTTCCGCCCAGATCTGATCCCGCTCATTTGGCGTAAAGGAGAATTTCCGGACCGGTTCCTTCTGCAGGCACTTGACCACCCAGAAACGGCGGTTGCCGGTGACATCCCGCAGATATCCCCGCTCACCGTTTACCGTGGCAATAATCACCGTCTGACGGGGATGGGACTCAACGACCTTCCCGTAGGACGGCCGGTACATATCGTCGGATGTGGACAGGAACGCCTTCACCTTCTCGATATCCGCCTTCTTCATCCCGGCCAGTTCGCCGATTTCGGCAATCCAGATCCCCTGGAGCTTTTCCGCCCCGGCCTTGTCACTCATATCCGTCAGCGACAGGGTTTCGGAATAATACTTCGACCCCGCCAGCATCCGGAACAGCGTGCTTTTCCCGATCCCCTGCGCGCCATCCAGCACCAGTACGGAATCAAACTTCGTACCGGGACAGTAAATCCGCGCTACCGCGGCAACAAACACCTTGCGCGTCACAGCATGGACATACGGCGTATCATCCGCCTCCAGGCAGCGGTGCAGCAAGGTTTCAATCCGGGGAACACCATCCCAGTTCGGCAGGCCATCCAGGTATTCCCGGACCGGATGAAACTTCCGGTCATCCGCAACCTTTGTAAAGCAGGCGTCCAGGTTCCGCTTGGAAAACGGCACATACCGCTTGTCCAGCATCACCAGGAGCTGGGCGCTGTCCGCGTCCCGCCAGTACGGGTTCCCTTCCGGGCGTTCCCAGGGCATGGGCCCGATGATCTGCACCCGGCCGGCCATCTCATTGAAGGCAAAGCCGGCACAGTCCGGATCGTTATTCAGGATCAGCATGAGATT
>CAZUXV010000263.1:0-3591 GCA_964624445.1 uncultured Oscillospiraceae bacterium
GAGCACCATCACCACCACGACGATGACGAGGAGTGCTTCTGCCACGACCATGACCACGAGCACCATCACCATCACGAAAGTGACGAGGTCTTTTCCATCAGCGGCAGTGATTTCGTTGAGATGTTTGTCGGCGTCGGTGCAAGCCGCGTGCGCGATCTGTTTGACCAGGCTAAAAAAGTTGCTCCTGCGATCGTGTTTATCGACGAAATCGACGCGGTGGGCCGTCATCGCGGCGCAGGCCTTGGCGGCGGACATGATGAACGTGAACAGACCCTGAACCAGCTGCTTGTTGAGATGGACGGCTTTGCTGTGAATGAGGGAATCATTGTTATGGCGGCCACAAACCGCCGCGACATCCTGGATCCTGCCCTGATGCGTCCCGGCCGTTTTGACAGGCAGGTAACAGTCAATTATCCCGACCAGAACGGCCGCGTTGCCATCCTGAAGGTCCACAGCAAAGGAAAGATACTGGACGAGAACGTTGACCTGGACAATATCGCAAAACGGATGCCCTATGCCACCGGCGCTGATCTGGAAAACGTGATGAACGAAGCGGCGATTCTTGCCGCCCGTGCCCGAAAGAAGAAGATTGACCAGCAACTTCTGATAGACGCAATTGCCCGGGTTCAGATGGGGCCGGAAAAGAAGAGCCATAAGGTGAATGAGAAAGATCGCCGGATGGTTGCTGTCCATGAAGGCGGTCATGCCATTGTCGGACATCTTCTGGAAGGCTGTGATGAGGTCCATCTGATTACGATCGTTCCGAGAGGTCAGGCTGCAGGCCATACGCTGGCGCTTCCTGCCGAAGAACACGACAATATGAGCCGCAGCCAGCTGCTTGACCAGATTACGATGATGCTGGGCGGACATGCTGCAGAGGAAATCGGCCTGGGCGAGATCTACACCGGTTCTTCCAGCGACCTGAAACGCGCAACGGAGATCTGCCGGAAGATGGTAACCCAGTTCGGTATGAGTGACAACATCGGCACTATTTATCTTGGAAGCGACCAGGAAGTATTTGTAGGCATGGAATTCGGCCAGAGCCGCGAATACAGTGAAGAAATAGCCGCAAAGATTGACAGGGAAGTCGCTTCTATTCTTGCAAAGTGCTATGAACAGGCCAAAAAGATTCTCAGCGATAACAAAGACAAGCTTGAACTGCTGGCCCAGTCTCTTCTGGAACAGGAAACACTGAACCGGGCTGAATTCGTTTCCCTGATGAAAACCGGTTCGCTTCCTGAAACCAATGAAGGTGATAAACCGAGGACGACGGCCGAAATCCTTCAGCAGGAAAAGGAAGACGACACTGTTACCGGACAACCGGAGACAGACGCCGAAACAGCACCTGAAAACGACAAAACAGACGAATCCGAAGAAAACATGGCGGAAACTTTGGAATAAATCGTTCTGTATGATCTGAAAACAAGGGAAGGAGGGAAAGCCGAATGGCCAAAAAAGAGAATTCTGAAAACAATGGCAAACGGATTCCGCAGCGTGTTGAGAATGCGGCGAAATCCATGATGGACCAGGCTTCCTCCGGCCCGAGAAGAGGATATATTCCTCCAGAACCCAGCCGTATGATTCCTGCACAGGCGGACCGCAACTCCACCCAGAATACACAGACGCCGTTTTATAACGGACAGTCATTGGTTACCGGAAGCCAAAGAGGATTTATTATGCCTGCAGGGCAGGTTTCAAAAACAAAAAAGCAGAAAAAGAAGCATACCGGTCTTACGGTGTTCCTGGTGATCTTCCTGATCGCCGCACTTGGTACCGGAGGATATTTTGCCGGATCAGCCTATCTGAGAAACAAGGAAATCACTGAAAAAGTCGAACCGTATAACGGTCTATTCTGTCCCGGCGTATATGTTGACGGTATCAGTCTGGGCGGTATGACTCCGGAACAGGCACTGAATTCCGTGCAGTCTCAGATCCAGCAGCGGCATGATGCCTGGACAGTCCAGCTGACTTACAACGGAGAGCAGGTCGCGGAGATCAATGCAGACATGCTGGATTTCAACGTGGATCCAAGAGGCGTGCTGAATGAAGCCTGGCAGCAGGGACATACGGGTGAAAAAGAACAGCGCTATGAGGCGATGATTCAGCTGGAACAGCAGCCCTATATGGCTTATACAGCCCAGCCAACCGGCAATACCCAGGCGATCGATACCAAACTGAATGAAATCAAAGCGATGATCGATACACCGGCAGTAAACGCGGAAATGAAGGGGTTTGATCCTTCTCTTCCTTATCCTTTCGATATCAGTGATGAAGCATACGGATACAGTCTTGATACTGAACCGGTCAAGAATCAGCTCTATCATATGGTCTCCACCATGGAAAGCGGTACCGTGAACCTGGTTCCGGAACGCCTTGAACCTTCTGTCCGGAAGGCTGACCTGATGAAAAATTATATGCTGAGGTCATATGCTTCCACGCCGATCGACAGGCACTCCACCGATGACCGGAACAACAATATACGCCGCGCTTTTGAACTGATTAACGGATATAAGCTTGAACCCAATAAAACATTCAGTTTTAACGGCGTAGTTGGCGAACGGACTCCGGAAAACGGTTTTTTCCCTGCAATCGAATATGTTTACGGGGAGCATGTGGAAGGATACGGCGGCGGCGTCTGCCAGGCAAGTACGACACTGTATCAGGCTGCTGTGTGCGCCGGTCTTCAGGTTCTCAAACGCGAACCGCATTCGGATAAGGTCAGCTATTCTGACCTGGGTAAAGACGCAACGGTCTACTGGTACGGAAAACGGCGGATCGATCTGACATTCAGGAACAATACTGACAGCACAATCTACATTGTTGCGGCGGTGAAACAGGATTCCACCAACAAAAAGAGACTCAACGCCACGGTAGCGATTTACGGGCCTGATATGGGTGACGTCAGGTATGAGATGGAGTCCGAAATTGTTGAAACGCTGCCTGCACCTTTTAAACCGGAATATAAGAAAGATACCAACGGTACATATGTTACTTACAAGGATCAGCAGAAGAGCGTTTCAGCCGCCAAAGAGGGTTATGTGGTCAACTGCTACCTGGTCGAATATACCAGCGGAGAGATGACAAATAGGGAACTGATGTATACGGACAGATACGAACCGAAAGGCGAAGTGATCTATGTCGGTGTGAAGGACAGATAAACGTTTTTTGTCAAGCAAGCTGAAACATGTAAAGACACAGAAAAAAGGACGGCCTCCGGATTGAATCCGGAGGCCGTTGTAATTCAGAACCAGACTGATCAGGCTTTGCCGTTGCAGCCGAGCACATCGACGATCTTGTGAGCGACCATGTCCTTGACCGCCTGACGGGCAGGCTTGAGATACTGCCGGGGATCGAAATGATCCGGATGCTCCGCGAAGTACTTGCGGATGACGGCAGTCATGGCCAGACGGATGTCGGAGTCGATATTGATCTTGCAGACCGCGCTGCGGGCGGCCTGGCGGAGCTGCTCTTCCGGGATACCGATGGCACCGGGCATATTTCCGCCGTACTTGTTGATCTCGGCAACGAATTCCTGGGGCACGGAAGAAGAACCGTGGAGCACGATCGGGAAGCCGGGCAGCTGCTTGGAGC
>CAZUXV010000264.1:0-3569 GCA_964624445.1 uncultured Oscillospiraceae bacterium
AAAATTCGGGAAACGGCGGTTTTCTGGTGGTCGTCAACCAGGACGGCCATGTGATCATCTCGCCTGAGGGCCAGGATTATTTCAAGGTGCTGAATTCGGACCGGGCAGCCGACCTGCGCGGGTCAGGCAACGTCAGGCTGGCGGAACTGGTCACGGACGCCCTGCAGGGCAAGACGGACGTGCGGATTATCCAGCTGACGGACGGGGCGTATTATATGCTCGGCGCGCCGATGAAGAACGTCGGCTGGGCGATGATCGCGGCCTTCAGCGCTTCGGCGGCGGAGGTTCCGGCGCAGACGCTGCAGAAGGACTTTGAAAAGGTTCAGCAGGAAGCCACGGAAGAATACCGGGACAAGAGCGCCCAGGGCCAGAAGCTTGCCCTGGCGGTGCTGGCCGGGCTGCTGGTCATCCTGCTGACCGGCGCGTTCCTGGCTGGGCGGCATATCGCCAAACCGCTGAACGGGATTACCCGCCAGATTTCGGAGCTCGGGGAGGACAATCTCGAGTTCAGAATGAAAGACGAATACCGGACCGGCGACGAGGTCGAGATCCTGGCCAGCAGCTTTGCGGACCTGTCCCACAAGACCGTTGAGTATATCGACCAGGTCCGGACCGTGACGGCGGAAAAGGAACGGATCGGCACGGAGCTGCAGCTGGCCCAGCAGATCCAGGAGGGTATGCTTCCCAGCGTTTTCCCGCCGTATCCGGAACGCAGTGAGTTTGACCTGTACGCGACGATGAATCCGGCGCGGGAAGTGGGCGGCGACTTCTACGACTTCTTCCTGATCGACGAAGACCACCTGGCCCTTGTGATGGCGGACGTAAGCGGAAAGAGCGTTCCCGGCGCCCTGTTTATGATGGTTTCCAAAGCGATCCTGAAGAACAACGCCATGCTGGGCAAATCCCCGGCGGAAATCCTGAGCGCCGCGAACGAGGCGATCTGCTCCAACAACAAGATGGAGATGTTCGTGACGGTGTGGATCGGCATCATGGAGATCAGCACGGGCCGGATCGTCGCGGCCAACGCCGGCCATGAGTATCCGGCGGTTTACCGGAAGGACAGAGACTTCGAACTGTATAAAGACCGGCACGGCTTTGTGGTCGGCGGCATGCCGGGCATCCGCTACAGGGAGTATGAGCTGGTCCTGAAACCGGGCGACAGGCTGTTCCTGTATACGGACGGCGTGCCTGAGGCCACCGACGCCGGCGGAGAACTGTTCGGAACAGAGCGTATGATCGACGCATTGAACCGGGGCGGCAGCAAACCGGAAGAGATCCTGAAAGAAGTCCGCAGGAGCGTGGACGCCTTTGTGGGCGACGCGGAACAGTTTGACGACCTGACGATGCTGTGCCTGGAATACAAAGGAAAAAAGAAGGCGTAACAATCAGACGAAACAGAGAAAAAAACTGAAGAGGGAATGATACGATGAGACCGGCAATTGCAGTGATCGATTCATACCTGGTCGGCAAAGGAAAAAGAGTCCTGGCCGACATGGAAAAATGCAGCAGGAATCCGGGAAAAGCCAATGAAGAACTGCTCCTGCGGATCCTGCGGGAAAACGCGGACACGGAGTACGGGCGGAAGTACGGCTTCGGTAAGATCCGGTCCGTGGAGGAGTACCGGCAGAAGGTGCCCTACTCAGACTATGACGTGTATGAACCTTATATCCGCCGGATGGTACAGAACAATGAAACTAATCTGATCACGGCGTATAAGGTCATTCAGTATGCCGAAACATCAGGCAGCGTGGGCGTACAGAAAAAGATTCCCGTGACGGACCGGTCGATGGCGGTCTATGAAAAGTACTCGTTTGCCCGGACCAAGGCGCTGGCGAGCCAATACTATCACCAGCATTACGGACGCCCGGTTCCCTTTGAAAAGGGTCTGAACATGCTGGAGACGGAAACCACGGTGATGGATGACGGAACGCCCCGGGGGTCTGTGACAGGATCCGTATCCAGGCGTTTCCGGAAGCTGTTTCCGCTGTTCCTGACCTCGCCGGATCCGATTCTTTTCCCCATCGGCGGAATGAACATGCAGTACATGAAGGCGCGGTTCGCGCTGGAAGAGCCGAACCTGGTATTTGAGCTGAGCGCCTTTATGACCAATATCGTGGACATGATGAATTACGTCCGCAAGAACTGGGAAATGATTGTGGACGATATCGAGCACGGGACGCTGAACAAGGACGTCTGCGAGGAGCGTTCCCGCGGCGCGATCCTGCCCTATATCAAACCCCGGCCGAAGCGGGCGGCGGAACTGCAGAAGGTCTTTGAACAGGGCTTTGACGAGCCGATCATTCCCAAACTCTGGCCGAAGGTTTCCTGGGTGTGTTCCATCGGTACGGGCGGTTTTGCCAGCTATACGGAGAAGTTCAAGAAATTCGCCGGCGAAGATGTGGCGATTGACTTCTTTGTTTACGCCGCTTCGGAAGGCATGTTCGCGGCCTGCATGAAAATGAACGATCCGCGGTTTATGCCGCTGACGGACAGCTGCTTCTTTGAGTTCCTTCCGGCGGACGCGCCGGAGGGCTGCAACGATACGCTGACGCTGGAGCAGCTGGAGGAAGGAAAGGAATACGAGGTCATCATCACGAACCAGTGCGGCTTCTACCGTTACCGGATCAAGGATGTAATCCGGGTGCTGGGGTTCCACAACAAGAGCCCGATGATTACCTTCGCCTACCGCAAGAACCAGCTGGTGAATATCGCGGCGGAGAAAACGACGGAAGAGCACCTGAACGAAGCGGTGAAGCGTTTCGGAAAAGCAGTGGGCTGCGATTTCAACGATTACGCACTGTACCTTGATACCGATCACGATCCGTCCCGGTATGTACTGCTGCTTGAACCGGATACACCGTTCCCGGTGGATACGGACGGAAGCTATGCGGCGCTGATGCAGAAGATCCTTTCGGAAGTGAATCCCGAATACGGGGTTGTCGTCCAGGACAGGAGCATCGGCATGCCGCTGGTGCTGATCCAGCAGCAGCAGACCCACATGCTCTGGCGTGAGATGAAGCTGGCAAAGGGATCGTCCGCCAATCAGGTGAAACCGGTCCGGGTGCTGGACGTTCCGATGAAACAGAAATTCTTCTTCACGCTGCTGGAGGACGGGCAGGAAGTGCCCAAGTGGGATTTCTGGCAAAAGAAATAAACCGCATGATTGCATCAAAAAACGCCCCGCCGTGATTGGCGGGGCGCTTTTGAAATATAAACGGGGATTGATTACAGCGGCGTCTCATCGCTGAGCAGATCCGCCAGGACCTTGTCCTTCACGGCCGCGACGTTGATCTCCCGGATCTTCTGCCGCAGCGGGAGGACCGAGCGGGGAGAGACGGACAGTTCGTCGATGCCGATGGACAGGAAGGTTTCGGTCAGCGCCAGGTCCGCGCCGAGCTCGCCGCAGATGCCGACCCACACGCCGTTCTTATGGGCGTTGTCGCAGACCATCTTCAGCGCGCGGAGCACCGCGGGATGATGGGGATCGTAGAAACGTCCCAGATCCGCGTTCTGCCGGTCGCAGGCCAGGGTGTACTGGGTCAGGTCGTTGGTGCCGCAGGAGAAGAAGT
>CAZUXV010000265.1:0-3536 GCA_964624445.1 uncultured Oscillospiraceae bacterium
TTTTGGCTAATGAAAAAACAAACCCCTATCTCTAGAGGTTTGTCGATGGTCTGACGGCAGCTACGCTGCCGTTTTTTGATGGTTTTTTTGTTATTCTGCCGCTTCTTCCCGAAGGCCGAAAGCAATCATACTGCCCATGGAACGAAGATTCGGCTGGCCCTGGATGACTACCTTGCCGTTGAAATACATACAGGCCGTTCCGCCGCCGTCCAGGTTCAGCGCTTCCACACAGCCCTGTTCCAGCAGCCTGTCAGCCAGCCAGCTCAAACGAACGCCGGCATATTTGTCCTTAGGCCGTCCCCTGACCATGATTGCAATATAGTGATAGGGTTCGATCATGCCGAGTCCGCACAGGGGTTCCATCTGCTCGTAATAACCGCAGCCCTCCACGGCCTCTTTTTCATTGATTTTGCCTTTACTGATCAGCCAGGGTCCGAAAGCGAACGTATGAACAGCGCCCTGGTCCAGGTATTCCTGCGCGGTCATTGCATCGTTATAATAGGTTTTCATGCTGCCGTCGCCGTATACGGCCAGGACATCCAGGCACGGACGGTGACGGCTGTATTTGCCGCCTGTCGTCTTCGTCTTCTCCCAGCGGATCTCTCCGTTGCGGATGATAACGCCGGGCTGAACAACATTTGTTTTCCTGAGGATGTTCTGCTGCCGGGAGCCGTAATAGTCGTCAGACATGGCAAAGATGCATGGATGCTTCTGTACCAGCAGTTCCGGGCTGACCTGGTTGACACCTTCCGGCCATTTCCCCTTCGGAGCGGCCAGAATCGCTTTCAGCGGCTCGTCTTCCGACGCCCAGATCTCCGCCACGCAGTACTCCCGGATCTTTTTCTTGTTATACTGTTCCCGAACCCGGGTGATTCGGACCGACAGATTTTTTGACGCATACTGCCAGTATCCGTTCTCCGCGTCTTCCAGGATGTATTCCTCCCCGGGGTTGTCCCCGGTAAGGAAGCCCTTCTCGTCAAAATGCCAGCCGTCCTTCTCCGCAACGGTTGCCCCGCTTTCCGCAAAGACAAGACAAGGCAGCATCCACAGCGTCAGGAGCAGCACGGCCAGCTGTTTCATGTAATTCCTCATTCCGATTCCTTCAGCCCGAAAGCAATCATACTGCCGAGATTCCGCAGCTTTTTGGCTTCCATATTCCCGTGAATAATCACTTTATTGTTAAACGCCAGAGCGACAGTATCTCCGCCATCCAGGTTCAGCGCTTCCGTAACGCCGTATTCCTGCATCTTCTCCGCCAGCCAGGTAAGCTTGTATCCCTGCCATTTTGAGGTAGGCCGGCCGGCGGTCACAATCAGGATGTAATGATACGGTTCGATCATGCCGAGTGCCACGCGGGGCTCGGAATAGTTGTTGATCTTTTCCAGGTTCGGGTGTACCTCTCCCCCGGACAGCAGCCACGGTCCGAAGGCAAACACATGCACCGCTCCCTGCTCCAGGTATTCCTCCGCTGTCTGTGCGTCGCAGTCAAAAGTTTTCATGCTACCGTCCTGATAGACCGCCATCGTGTCCATGTTTGGCCAGGTTCTCTTTTTCTGGCTGTTCCGCGTCTTGGTCGCAATCACTTCACCGTTGCGGATCACGACGCCGTGATAATCATATTTCGTTTTTCCCTTGCCCACCGGCGTGATCCGCAGGCCGTACATATCATCCGATACTGCCAGCACAGACGGATGCTTTCCGATCAGGTCCTCCACATAGCGCTGCTCAATGCCAGGCAGCGCCTCGCCCTTAAACTTCAGGCTGCTCTTTGGATCCGACTGAATGGCGCCAAGCGGGGATTCCGGTGAACACCAGATCTCCGCAATACAGTATTCCTGTTTCTTTTTCTTCTTCGTCTGTTCCCGGTACCGGGTGATTTTCACCGACAGGTCTTTGGAGGCGTACTGCCAGACGCCCTTTTCCTCGTCCTCCAGGATATATTCATCCCCGGGATTGTCTTCCCCGGTCAGGAAGCCCTTCGTGTCAAAATGCCAGCCGTCCTTTTCCGTCACGGCTTCTCCGTCCTCCGCGAAAGCAAGGCCGGTCAGCAGAAGCGCCGTCATCAGGAGCAGCGCGGTCAGGCGTTTGATCATGCTCATCATTTCGATTTCTTCTTTCGGATGTAATAGCTTCTCAGAATCGCAACGTTCAGTTTTGCCGGCAGAAACCGGTGGATATAAACCGCCATGTGCTGGTCCGGGCTGGCGATCCGTTTCCGGAAGGGGATCCTTTCCCGGTCCAGCGTTCGGGCGATCTTTCGCCCCAGCACGTCCGGATCGGAACCGTTATGCTCGTCATGAGCGATCTGAGTAATTGAACTCTCATACTCCGCCGCGTACGGTGAAGCCTCATTCATTGCCGCCGCATGGGGACGGTATTTGTCGCTCCCGCTCCGGTGATCTCCGGGTTCCACCAGCATCACCTGGATCCCGAACGGTTTAACCTCCATTGCCAGGCATTCCGCGTATCCTTCGATGGCGTGCTTGCTGGCGGTATAGGCACTCTGAAAGGGAATTCCCATCAGACCGTTGATGGAAGAAAACAGTACGATTTTACCGGTGCCACGGGCTCGCATCAACGGCAGGACCGCCTTGTTCACCCGGACCATACCCAGGTAGTTGGTATCGATCACTCTGCGGAATTCCTCCGCCGCGATTTCTTCGCAGGAACCCAGTACCAGCATGCCGGCGCACTGCACCAGGGCGTCCGGCGGAGCGATCTCCTGAGCTTTTTCACAGAAACGCAGGATGCTTTCTTCGTCTGTAACGTCCAGCTTCAGCCGGTAGATACCGTCCTGCTCCCCGTCTTCAAAGCTGCGGGCGCCCGCGATCACACACCATCCGTCTTCCTTCAGGGCCGCCGCAGTGTGCAGTCCCAGGCCGCTGGAAGCTCCGGTCACCCAGACCGTTTTCTGTCCGCTCATGCTTCCTCCAAGATACTAAAGAAGG
This sequence comes from uncultured Oscillospiraceae bacterium, assembly GCA_964624445.1. Taxonomy (GTDB): domain Bacteria; phylum Bacillota; class Clostridia; order Christensenellales; family Aristaeellaceae; genus Aristaeella. The sequence continues at coordinate 2,949 of CAZUXV010000265.1, forward strand.
CTCCCGAAGAGATCCTCGGGAGCCTATTATACCAAACATTTTAAAACAAGTCACCCGAAGGGGTTTCAGGGGGCGATCAGAAAACCCCTTGATTTCACTTGTTCATTGCTTCCTGCACAGCCACGGCCACCGCAACGGTCATACCGACCATCGGGTTGTTGCCGGCGCCCAGGAATCCCATCATTTCCACATGAGCGGGAACGGAAGAGGAACCTGCGAACTGTGCGTCGGAATGCATACGGCCCATGGTGTCCGTCATGCCATAGGAGGCAGGGCCGGCAGCCATGTTGTCGGGATGCAGGGTACGGCCGGTGCCGCCGCCGGAAGCCACAGAGAAGTACTTCTTGCCGACTTCCCAACGTTCCTTCTTGTAGGTGCCCGCAACGGGATGCTGGAACCGGGTGGGATTGGTGCTGTTGCCGGTGATGGAAATGTCAGCGCCTTCATGCCACATGATAGCAACGCCTTCACGCACATCGTCCGCACCGTAGCAGTTAACCTTGGCACGGTCGCCGTTGGAATAAGCGGTCTTTTTGACCACAGTCAGTGCGTGATCTTCCTTCACGTCGGCGGACAGATAGTCATACT
>CAZUXV010000266.1:0-3515 GCA_964624445.1 uncultured Oscillospiraceae bacterium
AGCACCTGACTCTTAATCAGGGTGTCGAGGGTTCGATCCCCTCATGGTGTACCAACTAAAGAATGCAGTTTCAACAGAAATTTGCATTCTTTTTTTATGCCTTGAAACCATTGGAATCAACAGGTTTCGGCGATTCCAATGGTTTCAGAGATTCCATCAACATCTTTGCGGAAGGGCAAAGATACCGCATTTTCGGCGATTTTGAACTTTAGGGGGTATGCAAAATTTGACGATTACCGAAAGCCAATAAAAAAGAAAACGACCACCATGCCCCTCACACAACGACCGTTTCCTACTATATATTATATGATTTCAAACACAGTTTAAGGAATCTATAAACAGCAATCTCTAAAATGTCAGTGTGAAGCTGTCCACCTTCTGGCCGGTCGAAACATTCTGGATGTAGAATTCATATGTGCCGCTGAATCCCTGATCCTTAAGAACGTTCTGATTGGTTTTGATTTTCTGCCTGACACCTGCAAAGGTGTTCTTCGCTACAGGATCAAGCGCCACAAACTTATTGTTCACATCACCGTACGCATAATAGTTGACCTTTGTGCCCCATCCCTGGAAGGACTTCGCGAGGACATCGTTCAGTGCGCTGCGGTCTGTAACGCTCGTATCCGCAGGCGGAGTAAATGTCATGATATACTCTCCGCAGAGATTGTTCGGCCTGTTGAACGGAATATGATGATAAACCCCCTGTGAAAAATAATGCTCGTCCGTATATCTCCCAAAAGTCTCCTGCCAGTATTCAAGCGCTGCAAGCGTTGTATTTGTATCGATCCATAGCCATCCATTACTACTGTTCGGATCGTCTGAACTGCTGCGCGTATACAGGGCATGTGTATCAAAAGTTGCGGTGTTTTTCTGGATCGGTTTCACTTCTTCGTACACCCACCACCCATCTGTGTAGCTTACTTCAGGGTTAAATACCGGTGCAGTAAACGACCATGCTGCATCTTGAGATGTTGACCCCGACCATACGTTGTTGTCATTCAGATCTGCATTTTGAGCAACGCTTATGTCAGAAATCGATACACTTCTCGATGAGCTGACCGAATATCCCGCATTCAGACCTCCGGTCGGACCTGCCATCGTCATTCCTATATTTCCTCCCAGCGTAAAACTCGAACCTGATGTGAATGTCCCACTGCCGACCGAAGTCTTAGGGTTGCAGTCATTTGTCCTGAGGACGCCGCCTTTCAGTGATTCTTTTATATCCATTTCATGAAAATATGGACCAACACATCCACCCGGAGTATTATTGTAGTTGCTTCCCCTCTCCGTATACCCGAGATCCTGATTGTTGCAAGTAGCTGAAGTCCTTATAAGCCAGTATTCTTGCTGGTCGGCTATATCGCATGCAGTCCACACATCAATGTGTACCTGAACGACCTCTTTTTTTGTCAGAAGTTCGTTTAAAAATGCCGGGTCAACATTTCCCATGTTAGTATTACCATAACGGACAGTCATGCTGTATGTACAGGTCTGAGCTTTCTGTAAATCATCAATGTCTGAAGTGGCTGAATAGCTCGCAGCATCTCTCATCCACTGCGAATAGCAGCCGGAAGTCTTCGAGATCACTTCTTCCCATTCATCGTCGCCATCGGATGCCATGGCGGTGAGCGAAGCGCCCTGCCCCTGTATAGTACCCTCCAAGGAACTGACGGCTGTATAAGTAAGGCCGGTGTCTTCAGTAATGACCTGATCGATGTCATGAACGAAATAGACCTGCCCCCTGCTCATACCGATCGAATCAAATACATGCTCGTTATTGCTGGCAGTGTATTCATTCTCTTCGGCATATGATTCAAGAAGTTCATTGAGCGTATAATTACTCAGCTCTGTCTCCGCCTTCAGATACTCATACTCTTCATTCGAAGGATCGCTGTCAAGGATCTTCTCCGTCCTGTCCCAGAAAGCATCCAACTGGGCGAATGTCGGAGCATCGATGGCGAGGAGGTTGCCCGCAAGGCATGTCCTCAGTGATAGTATCGCATCGGAATCAGAAAGGCCCGCCAGAGCGTCTCCACTCACAACGAATGCATCCGGTATAGCATCGGATCCGGCGCCTTTGGTATATCCGGCGCCTTTAACCGAGGTCTTCATGAAGTCGGAGACATCGGAAGCAAAATACACGGTTCCTGCATCGTCCGCTACTGTCTGAGCAGCAGACCAGGCCGAGCGATATTTCTTCTTGCCATTCTTGTAGATGGCGCGCAGCTGAACTGAATAAACCACGTTCGGAGCCAGCGCAGTCTTTTCGAATTTTTTCAGGCTCATGACCTGCGATGTTCCGTTGGCCGCTGTCAGTTTTATCTGATATCCCGCAGCCTTTTTGTTTGCTTTATATGCTATTGCGGGCGTCATGTCAGCCTTGAGGGCAACGCTTTTGAGGACCGGACGCGCAACAAAGCAAATAGTCTTTCCCTTTGAAAATGCTCCGTAGGCCGATGATCCGTTCGCTCTTTTGTATGCCCTGATCCTGTAGGTATACTTGCCCGTATTTTTAACTTTCTTATCGGTATAATTAAGCGTCTGCGATTTTTTTACGGTTGCTATCTTTTTATATGAGCCCGAACCGGACTTCCTGTATATCACATAGCCTGTGGCTCCTGCCGACCTCTTCCATGTCAGCTTTACGCCTTTTGCGGCATTGCTGACTTTCATGAGCTTCGCTTTCGCAGGCGCCTTGGTCGCATATGCGGCATCAACGGATATTCCGCCGCATACCATAGCCACAATGATCAGAGATACCACGAAAACCGCAGAAATACGTTTTTTCATTATGAGTTGCTTCATAGCGCAATTCCTTTCCTTGTTGCATATATCCAATATAGCTAAACGCACGCGATACGCGTGACTCCTGATAATATACCAAACTATAATGATTATACACCCGTTTGTCCTATAATGTCCGTTAAAAATGTGATACTGTCGAAACCACATCGTTCGCGACGGCCGCAGGCCTAGTCCCGTGTCGGGGAACCCCTGATGGTGTACCATATAGAGAAAAGGTCGGTATTTCAATAATACTGGCCTTTTCTTTTTATCTTTTGGCAGACTGCTTTTTTCGGTAGTATAATTAAGCCATGATGAAGAATGACTACATAGTAAAAAATGTATACCGCTCGTTCATGATCGTCTGCTCGATGGCGATGGTCTCGTCTACTGTCGGGGCGCTTGTCGACAACATCGTCGTGGGACGGTTCATGGGAACTGAAGCTCTTGGTGCGATGGGAGTCGCGATGCCGGTCAACTTCCTATTTATGGCGCTCGGAACTCTCTGTGCGAGCGGCGGGGCGATCATGCTTTCACAAGCCCTGGGGCAGGGCGACATGGACAGAGTCAGGAACGTGTTCTCGACAGCCATAGTTTTTGATGTTGTTTCCGGAGTGCTGATCATCGTGCTCGGGCAGATATTTGTCAGGCAGCTCGCACTGTTGCTCGGCGCCGAGGGTGCTCTAACCGAACTTACAGTGCAGTATCTCAGGGGATTCTTGTTTGGCGCG
>CAZUXV010000267.1:0-3485 GCA_964624445.1 uncultured Oscillospiraceae bacterium
GATTATCTTAGCGTGAGAATTTTCCCGTTGAGATAATCTTTTTTTTCGTGATGGATCATAATACCATTATAACCTCTTGCACGATTTCCCTCATGTGACTTAGCGTTCGGGTTTTCACTAACCCCAGGGCGGCTAAGTAATTTAGGTTTGATGTCACGGCTAAACCTAGATACGCTACCATAGGTATAATATCCATTAACATTCGCCCACGCATTATAGGTCATCCATAATTCTTTCGTCGTACACTGTGAGGTACCATCGATAGTGATAACTTCCTCTTGATTTAGGAACAATAAGAACGGGTCCTCGTCCATTCGTTGTTCAAGCATGAGTTTTTGTGTTTCTTGTGATGTTTCCAGCTTCATTCCATTTTTCATTAAATCGGATAAGCCTTGCATACACCAGTTGAAAATACCCGGTAATTCCGCTTTTAACTCGTCGATTAAAAATAGATTATCCACGCGATCAGCCGGGCGCGGTAACACGCGAATTTGAATTAAACGACGATACCATCCATCGGTTGTATCATCCGCTGCCGTCAGCATATGATTTCCGGCGCAAAATACGCGAATGAATTGATCGACTTGATAGCCGTCAACCCCTTTACGTTGGACCGTTACATCTCGGTTTGTAATCCAGTCTTTAAACATCCCGCTATCTTTAAGTGGGGTCCCCGATAAATCATCATCCATGAATACATAACGATTAACCAGTTGCGCGGCTAAGAATTTGTCATCGCCACCAAATACGGTTTGGACTTTCCCCATCATGTAGTTATGTTTCCCTAGTAACTCTTTCATCACATCCAGGACTTTAGATTTACCCTCTTTACCGTTTCCGATTAAATATAAAGATACTTGCGAACGGTTTGACGGAATAAAACAATAACCCATGTACTGTTGAAGCGTCGGGATCGCGTGCGCCGGGATTAATCCATTAATAAAGTTTTCCCAATGTGGGCACGTCGCTTCCGGGTCATACTCTACTGGGAATTTAAACAATGAGTCAACGTGCGGCACCTCGGTAAACGTTCCGTCGCGCTCAACCTTAAATGATTTATTATTCACGGTAATTGTGAACTCGTCCGGCGTTTCATATTCCTCGTAAGCGTGTCGCTTACATGATCCGAACAAACTATTAACGCGTGTATTAAGGTTTTTAGTAATATAAGGTCGAATAATATCTTGTACCATTTTACTAACCTTATCGTCATTCATATAGGTTCCTGTTTTAACAGAATAAATCATCCCGTTTAGGTTAATCAGTTGATGTTTTTTAACAAACCACTCAATGAAATTTGACTCATGAATATCATAGTCAATCGTTCCATCTTTTTTCACGATTACTTTTAACCAGTCCAGGGCTTCTTTGACTTGTTCGCTATCAGCAGACATTCCCGCTGCTTCTAATGTTTCCACGATACGGGCTTCACGTCCCGCTACATCTGTGTTAATCGCACTTTCAATCGTGTTTAGCAGCTCGCGGTAATCGTCGGGATCGTCTTGCATAGGTGGGTTTCCACGTTCGGCGTCCACCTGTAACACTAACTCTCTCACACGATCATGATTTTCACCTTTTGCTAATAAACTACACGCATATTTGAATAGCGTATCATTACGCTCACCATTTCCAATCACATCGGGCAACTCAAATTTATCAGTAGACAACGGCGATAACGCAATTACGTTGTCTTTTTTATTGCGCTTTTTCTTAGATGGCACACCTAATCGCTCAATCCAACGCGGCGGCAATTCCGCCAGCTCAATATCCCACGGTGATAAGCCCGGTACCCACTCATAATAACCATCGGGGCGTTTGGACGGTGACACAATCACCTGGCGCTTTTCGCTTAATATATCAATCGCCATCCCAGGGAAAAATCGGATTCCTTGTTTAACATGGATCGTCATATCCTGGGGTGCTTTAAAGAATAAGTGGCGACCATTCCCCGGCGTCGTTTGTGATACCGTGATCGGTAGCTTCCCTAATTCCTGTTCAAGCAGCGGTAACGCGACTTCACCATGAATGTCATGAATGTTTCCGTCTTTATCGGGTTTAGGTTCATCCAAATCGATGACGATGATCCCCGATTCTTTCCCGCACGCTATCCCCCAATTCGCCCACTTAAATACTTTTTTAGACCAGCGCTCAATCGTTTGGTGATCGCATGTCGCATTTTCAACCCACTTTTCAATTAAAGGACGTTTTTTCTCCGCATGCACCGGCAGCAAGCGCCATCCCCAATCGCAATAATCTTTCAAGATGTCATATTTATCAATGCTTGACATTTGTTCTCACCTCTTTTGTTCCTTTAGTCATCCTACCTTACATTCCTCTGTTTATTTTATTCCTCACGGAATTTATAAGCGGGTTCCCCAAACACGGCCGCTAATTTTTTAGCTGAATCATAAGCCGGGCGGTTTGTTCCATTCTCCCAACGCGATACGATTTGATAAGATGTGTCCAGTGCTTCCGCTAATTCGCGTTGGCGCATACAATTTTTCTCGCGGCACTCTACAATAAATGTAGCATATTTCGGCAAATATTTTTCTTTTTTTGTTGTTGTTGTCATAAAAAATCCCTCACTTTTATTAATTTTAGTTGTTTTAAAAATTAGATACGCGAATAAGTGTAACAATAAAACAACGATAAGTCAATTCATTAATTACTATTTTTTTACACATTCTCATGATATGCAAAACAGGGGCGCAATATACACGCAACTTGAAAGAAATAAAAAATAAATTAGTTTTCGTTATATTTACAATTTTCGCAGCATATGATAGACTGTAATTGAACGCATAAAACACGGATGAAAAGGGGGTCGCAAGCGGGGATGAAACGACCGACAACAAACATAGCGGTAACAGAAACGCAGCTGCGAAAACAAGCCTTAAAACAAATCGCGATAGATTATGCTCCCCAATGCGTATCACGTTCGATTGAATACGCGGAATTTTGTGGGGACCTACCGCTTTATCGTCGCTTGCGACGACGTGCCAAAGAAGCGGGGTTAATTTTTGATTATTATGAGAATAGTCGAGGATTTCACATCTGTTTAATGACGCGCGATCTAAGCGATTATTCATATTAACTAGGGGGTAAAACCATGAATCAATTACTACAACAATCAGAACCGTATTATTTAGATTGCTACGCACTGGACGATTCGCGAATCGTTAAAAACGCGCGCGTATATGACTTAGCAAGCAGCGTGAAAGCGAGCAAATACCCGATGGCGATTGATACCGAAGCCATGACAACGGAGATCGTGGAACGCACACGCAAACTAGGAAGCAGCAAAAAGGGTGAGGGTCACGACCAATTCTTATCGGGGATCGTGACAAGTTTTGATTTAACATTCTCAAATAAAGCCTGGGTGGAATTAGAACGTTACAACTTTATCGCATTTGTCAGCTCACAAAGCACTATGCACCGTATCGCTAAGTTTGATTTTGACGCTCAATGTAGCGAATTTGTTCACC
>CAZUXV010000268.1:0-3475 GCA_964624445.1 uncultured Oscillospiraceae bacterium
GCACGCACTGCTTGACTTCATCCTGGCTCAGTTTGTCCACCTTCACGAAGGGAGCCAGATAGGTGTCGAAGGAGGAGAACGCCTGGGCGCCGGCCCATTCGTTCTGCATGATGCCCAGGAAATTGACCATCTGGTTGCACAGGGTGGACAGATGGCTGGCCGGGGAGCTGGTGATCTTGCCGGGAACGCCGCCGAGGCCTTCCTGGATCAGCTGCTTCAGGCTCCAACCGGCGCAGTAGCCGGTCAGCATGCTCAGGTCGTGGATATGGATCGCGGCGCTGCGGTGGGCCTCGGCGATCTCGTTGTCATAGATCTCGCTCAGCCAGTAGTTTGCCGTGATGGCGCCGGAGTTGGACAGGATCAGTCCGCCCACGGAATAGGTAACGGTGGAGTTTTCCTTCACCCGCCAGTCGTTGATGCGCAGATAGTTGTCCACCAGGTCTTTATAATTCAGGAGCGCGGAATTGACGTTGCGGACTTTCTCACGCTGTTTGCGGTAGAGGATGTAGGCCTTGGCCACGTCGGAATAGCCGGCTTCGGACAGCACCTTTTCGACGCAGTCCTGGATGGTTTCCACCGCGATCTTATTGTCGCGGATCAGGGGTTCGTATTCCGCCGTAACCCGAAGGGCGAGCATATCGATCACGCTGGGATGGTACTGTTTCTCCAGCGCCTCAAACGCCTTGGTGATGGCTTTTGAGATTTTGCTGATCTCAAACTCGGTGATTTTACCGTCTCTTTTGACAACCTGATACATATTGTTCTGTGCTCCTGTTTCCATTATTTTGAGTTTTCACGGGGCAGATTCGCCCCTGTCAACGTGCCTTGATAATATATCATGCTCCTGTTGGGAAGTCAATATGTTGTACGGTAAAAACGAAAAATAAACTATATATTGTGCATATAGCCTTTTTCGCTCTTTTGCTGTATGTAACCTTGTATGCAGAAAAAACGCGGTGTATACTGGCGTTGTCAACAGGAGGGATGCCCATGGTCAGCTTTTCCGTTACCTTCAGCAACGTGCTGCTGATGCTTCTGTATCTGCTGCCCGGCTTTTTGCTGTGCAAAAGTAAAAAAGTCAGACCGGAGCACCTGAGCACCCCCAGTGTGATCCTCCTGTACGTATGCGGACCCGGTATGTTCCTGAATGCCCTGATCGATCTGGACGTTTCACCGGAGCAAACCGTAAAGATGGGACTCTTCATCCTCTTCTCCCTCCTGGGAGAAACGCTGCTCATGCTCCTGATTCTGCTTCTGCTGGGAAAGCGGCGGAAAGAGTTCCGCCTGCGCATGCTGTCAATCGCCTCCGTCATGGGCAACGTCGGTTTCTTCGGCATGCCGGTGGTTCGGGCGCTTTTTCCGGACGCGCCGGAAGCCGCTGTTTATTCCTGTATGTTCAATATCTCCCTGAACCTGATCGCCTGGACCGTCGGCGTCTTTACCCTGACCGGAGAAAAGAAATACATCTCACTGCGGGCCGCCCTGCTGAATCCTTCCGTGATTGCCGCTGCGGTCGGCTTCGTACTGTATCAGTTCCGGGCTAACACCTGGTTGCCGGAACTTCTCCGGGGCGGATTCCGGACCCTCGGTGCCATGTCTACTCCGCTTTGCATGCTGATCCTCGGCATCCGTCTGGCCACTATGAACCCTAAAAAGCTCTTCACGACGCCGCTGATCTGGCTGATCTCAGCCGGAAAGCTGCTGGTTTTCCCCCTGTTCTGCTGGGCGCTGACCCTTCCCTTCGGACTGGATCCGGTGTTCCGGGGCAGCATCCTGATCATCGCCGCGACGCCCTGCGCCAGCATCCTGCTGAACCTGGCCGAGATCCACCACAGCGGGCAGGAAATCGCTGCCAACTGCGCCCTGCTTTCCACCCTGCTCAGCGTAATCACAATCCCGTTGCTCAGCTTCCTGGTATAAAAGAAACAGCTTGGCATCCGCCAGGCTGTTATTTTTCATTTCAGCACATTGCTTAATAGGTTCCGTAGATTGCCCGGTACTGGGTCGGCGTACAGCCCTTCTTTTCCCGGAAAACGCGGTTGAACGTCGCCACGCTTCCGAACCCGCTGTCGATTGCAACGTCCCGCATGGAACGGTTGGTCCGGATCAGCAGGTCCATTGCGACCTGCAGCCGCTTCTGGCACAGGTAATCCTTGAAGGAATATCCTGTCTGCCGTTTGAAGGACCGGGAGAAGTAGTACCGGCTGAAGCCCGCAAACTGGGCCACGTCTTCCAGTGAAAGCTCTTCCCGGTAATGATTGTTGATATAGGTCATCACCGCAGTGATCACCTCGGAATCCATGTTCCGCTGGTTATCCTCTGTCCGCGGTCGGATCCCGCTCAGGTACCGCTGTCCCAGGGTGGCATAGATCCGCAGGATGCTGCTGTAGCATACCGTATTCCACATCAGGTCCTGCTTTTCATAGGCATCCCTGGTCCGGAGCAGCAGTTCCCGAATCCGCACATGTGCATCCGATCCGTCCCGAAGATGGAATGGTTTGTGGAAATACATGGCCATGGATTTGATGTCCCGCATGGTCATGACTGCGTCAGGCTCAAACAGGAAAAGATACCTGCTGCTTCCCTCTTCCATGGACAGGGAATGCGGCGTATCCGGCGGAACGATCAGCACTTCGCCCTTCCGGACCTGGTAGACCATGTCGTCCACGGTATAGGTAACCGTGCCTTCCATGGTCAGCAGCACTTCCACAGCGGAATGATCGTGTGTTTCATACCGCCACGGCACGTCCGAAAACCAGATGCGGATAGATGAATTGTCCGGATAGGTAACGTACTCCCGCCGGCCCTGCAGGACGCGGAAGCCGTCCTCATAGCGTGCAGCCCGGGCTGTTCCTTCTCTGATTCCCATCTGTGACACCGGGCTGCACCTCCTTGTTATTGCTGATAAACCGTTATGATATTAACCCTTGACAGAGCCGAGAGCCATGCCGGTAACAAAGTACTTCTGCAGGAAGGGATAGACCACCAGAATTGGCACCGCGGAAACCACGGTGATCGCCGCGCGGACCGTGATCGGTGTGGTTTTCGATTTCTGCTGCGCGGCCAATGCTTCTGCCGTGGCGGCTGCCGCGTTGGAAGCCTGATTCTGTGTCGTAGCCAGCTTCATTTTCAGCAGATACTGCATGCTGTACAGATCCTTCTTGCTGCCGTTGTACAGGTAGGTATCGAACCAGCTGTTCCAGGCGCCGACAGCCACAAACAAGGCAACCGTCGCCATAACCGGCAGGCACAGCGGCAAGATTATCTGGAAATATGCCCTCAGGTCTCCTGCGCCGTCAATCTTGGCCGATTCGACCAACGCATCCGGCAGGCCGCCGATATAGGTCCGGATCACGATCATGTTGAAACAGGAGAACATCGACGGGATAATATAAACCCAGTACGTGTTCTTGAGTCCCAGCGTTTTTGATATCAGCAGATAGTTCGGAATCAGACCGGCGTTGATGTACATGGT
>CAZUXV010000269.1:0-3444 GCA_964624445.1 uncultured Oscillospiraceae bacterium
GCTTTATCATGCATCATCGGATATCTCCTTGGTTCCTTGTCCGGCGGTATTATTATCTCCAAACTGGCAGGCGGACCGGACCTGCATACAGTCGGGAGTAAAAGTACAGGCGCGAGCAATGTTCAGCGCACGATGGGCTGGAAATACGGGCTTATGACCTTCTTCTTTGACGCATTCAAAGGACTCCTGTCCTGCTTTGCGGCCTGGCTGATCACAAACAACCGTTTTCCGGAGATCAGTCATTTCGTTTCAATGCTGGCCGGCCTCAGTTGCGTGATCGGGCATAACTGGCCAGTGTTTTTCCGTTTTCGCGGAGGAAAAGGCGTTGCGACAACCGGAGCTGTTATGCTGTATTGCTTTCCTGTATATGCATTGATCTGTATCGCCGTTACAATTGCGGTTATCGCTTTGTTTCGTTATATTTCAGTCGGAAGCATGCTGCTGGTGATTCTGTTCTTCGGTCTTTCTTTTGTTTTTAGCGGAGGAAACGCGTGTATTATCATCTGGGCGGCCATCCTAATGGTTTTGTGTGTGGCACGACATCACGCCAATATCGGGAGACTGATCCGCGGCACGGAAAACAAACTCGGAAAAAAAGTCCGATGAACGGAGGATTCCATGACCAATGACATGAAACAAATCCGGAATTTTTGTATCGTTGCGCATATCGATCACGGTAAAAGCACCCTCGCAGACCGGATTCTGGAAAAAACCGGCGTATTTGAAAAGCGTGAGATGGTGGATCAGATTCTCGACAGTATGGAACTGGAACGGGAACGTGGAATTACCATCAAAAGCAAAGCGGTTCATATGACCTATCAGGCCAAGGACGGCAATGAGTATATTCTGAACCTGATCGATACTCCCGGGCATGTTGACTTTACCTACGAAGTCAGCCGGGCGCTTGCCGCATGTGAAGGCGCGCTTCTCGTAGTTGATGCCACCCAGGGTATCGAAGCCCAGACGCTGGCCAATGTTTATATGGCCCTCGAACACAATCTGGAAACCATTCCCGTGATTAACAAGATCGACCTGCCATCCGCCAGGCCGGAAGAAGTACGGCGCGAGATCGAAGATGTCATCGGTCTGGATGCATCTTTTGCGCCGTGTATTTCAGCGAAAACCGGGCAGAACGTGGAAGATGTACTTGAAGCAATTGTTCATCATATCCCCTCTCCTGTCGGAAATCCGGATGCCCCGCTGAAAGCATTGATTTTTGACGCTTATTATGATAATTACCGGGGCGCGATCTGTTTTGTCCGTATCGTGGACGGAAAACTCCGTCCGGGCATGAAAATGCGGCTGATGGCCACAGGCAGTGAATTTGACGTTGTTGAAGTCGGCACCTTCGATCCCGGATACCGTCCCTGTGAAGAACTGAAAGCCGGGGATGTCGGCTATGTTTCAGCGTCTATCAAGGATGTCCGGGATACACGGGTCGGCGATACAATCACCGATGCTTCCGATCCGGCTCCGGAACCGCTTCCCGGATACCGCCATGTAACGCCAATGGTATACTGCGGTATTTATCCCGCGGACGGGGCGGATTATCCAGCGCTGAAAGACGCATTGGAAAAGCTCCGGATGAATGACGCTTCTCTGTCTTTTGAACCGGAAACATCTGTAGCGCTCGGATACGGTTTCCGCTGCGGGTTCCTCGGACTCCTGCATATGGATATCATGACGACGAGGCTGGAACGTGAATTCGATCTGAATCTGGTTACAACGGCGCCCAGCGTTATCTATCGTGTTACGAAAACGAACGGTACCGTTTTGATGATCGATAATCCGACCAATCTTCCGCCTGTAGGTGAAATTGCCATGATGGAGGAACCTTTTGTTCACGCCACCATCTATACGCCTCAGGAATATGTGGGAACACTGATGGAACTGTGCCAGGAAAAACGCGGTGTTTTTATCGATATGCAGTATGAAGGCAGCCGTGTCAAGCTGAATTATGATATGCCCCTGAACGAGATCATCTTTGATTTTTTTGACCAGGTCAAAAGCAGAAGCCGGGGTTACGCGTCTTTTGATTATGAATTGAAAGATTATCGTGAGAGCGATCTTGTCAAAATGGACATCCTGCTGAACGGTGATATCTGCGACGCGTTTTCCATTATCGTTCACCGTGAAAAAGCCTATGCCCGGGGCCGCGGAATTGCCGAAAAGCTGAAGGATGTTATCCCCCGGCAAATGTTTGAAATACCCATCCAGGCTGCAATCGGCGGGAAAGTGATCGCACGTGAAACGGTCAAAGCCATGCGTAAAGATGTTCTGGCCAAATGCTATGGCGGAGATATTACACGGAAAAAGAAACTGCTGGAAAAGCAAAAGGAAGGGAAAAAACGTATGCGCCAGTTCGGCACCGTACAGGTTCCGAGCGAGGCTTTCCTTACTGTGCTGAAAATGGATTAATCCGATGAATGCATCTGATTTTTCGAAAGAAAGCATTTCACAGTCAGCGTTCTTTACAGGACACAGGTTCCTGAAACATGAAGATCTCCCTGCCATCAGGATGAAAGTGGATCAATGTGTTTCCGAAGCCTATGAATCCGGATACAGAAGGTTTTTCTGCGGTTGTGCGCTCGGATTTGATACTGTTGCGGCTTTCCGGGTCATTTTCCTGAAGAAACAGTATCCGGATATACGTCTTTCCCTGGCGATTCCCTGTGCAACCCAGGCAGAACGATGGGACCCGGAAGACCGGAAAACATATGATCAGCTCCTGCAGAAGGCTGATGACTGCACCGTCCTTTCTCCTTTTTATTATCAGGGCGCCATGCTGAGCAGGAACAGGTATATGGCAGACAGGTCATCTTTATGCATCTGCTGGCTCAGCAATATGCGGAGCGGAACCGCATCCGCCGTCCGGTACGCGATCATCCACAGGCAAATGAAAGTCATTAATCTGGCTCTTCAGGAAGACAGTTCAAATGATCGACTGAGGGAAAAAACATGGAATTATATATTCACATCCCCTTCTGCCGACAAAAATGCAATTACTGCGCCTTTACATCTTTTACGGGACAGGAAGCTTACTTTCAAAAATACGTGAATATGCTTTTGAAAGAAGCGCGCATCAGACAAAGCGAGGCTACAGAACCATTAACGACCGTATATATCGGCGGAGGTACGCCTTCACTGCTTCCTCCTTCTCTTTTAGCTGATATGATCCGGCGAATCCGGGAGGTTTTCAGCCTGGATGCAGTTCAGGAGTTTACGATAGAAGCCAATCCCGGTACAGTAACAAAGGAATGGATCGATACAGCATTATCCCTTGGCATAAACCGTCTGTCGTTGGGAATGCAGGCTTATCAAGGCCGTCTTCTTTCCCTTCTCGGCAGAATCCATCGTTTTGAAGATGTTGTGGCTTCCGTATCAGCGGCCCGTTCATCGGGATTCGGGAATATCGGCATCGATCTGATTTTCGGAATACCGACG
>CAZUXV010000270.1:0-3434 GCA_964624445.1 uncultured Oscillospiraceae bacterium
AGAGCATTCGGCTGTTAACCGAAGGGTTGTAGGTTCGAGCCCTACCTGGGGAGCACTAAGACCAGATCGAAAAGATCTGGTCTTTTTGTGCTCCCCAGGTACTCCCCAGGTACTCCTCAGACCTTTTTGTTGCCCCGGGGAAAAAGATATGCGATAATGCTGAGGAACGCTCTGTCATGAAAGGGAAAAAAGATGAGATACGATTTTGAGACGCTGCCGGAGCGGCGGGGAATGGATTCCATCGCCTGGGACTGGATCGGAACGACGGAAGGACCGGCAGGCCCGAAAGAAGGATTTGACGCGATTCCCATGTGGGTGGCGGACATGAACTTCGTCTGCTGCCCGGCGATCCAGGAAGCGATCATCCGGCGGGCGCAGCACCCGGCGTTCGGTTATTACGGGATTCCGGACGCATATTATGACGCAATCATCCGCTGGCAGAGGTTACGGAACGGCGTCACCGGACTGGAGCAGAAACACATCGGCTATGAAAACGGCGTGCTGGGCGGCGTAATCTCCGCACTGAACGTTATGTGCTCCCGGGGCGATAAGGTGCTGCTTCAGACGCCCTGTTATGTCGGCTTTACGCATGTGCTGCACAACAACGGGTATGAGATCATTCACAATCCGTTGATCCGGGATGAGCACGGGATCTGGCGGCTGGACTATGAGGACCTGGAGCGGAAGATCGATGAGCACGGGATCAAAGCCACGATCTTCTGCAATCCGCACAATCCCTGCGGCCGGGTCTGGGAGCCGGAAGAGATCCGGAAGGCCATGGAGATCTTTGAAAAGTACAATGTATGGGTGGTTTCGGACGAGATCTGGTCTGACCTCCTGCTGGACGGGCACAGGCATACGCCGACGCAGTCCGTCAGCGACTACGCCCGGGAGCATACCGCCGCGTTCTATGCCCCGTCGAAGACCTTCAACCTGGCAGGCCTGGTGGGCAGTTACCATATCATCTACGGGGACTGGCTCCGGGACCGGCAGGAAAAGGAAGCTTCCCTGAGCGAATATAACACGATGAACGTGCTGTCCATGCATGCGCTGCTCGGGGCATACTCGCCGGACGGGGAAGCCTGGGTCGATGAGCTGTGCGAAACGCTGTCCGGCAACGTCCGCTATGCCTGCGGGCAGATCGGGCAATGGAAGGGAATCTCGGTGCAGCAGCCCCAGGGCACTTATATGCTATTCCTGCAGTGCGAAGAATGGTGCAGGGAACACGGGAAAACCCTGGATGCCCTGCTAAAGGCGGGCACGGACGTGGGCGTCGCCTGGCAGGACGGCCGGTTCTTCGAGGATCCCTGGGGGATCCGGATGAACCTGGCGCTTCCGCTGTTCAAAGTGAAGGAAGCCTTTGAGCGGCTGAACAAATATGTATTCTGCTAATTGGGGAGGAAAGAACAGATGCTGAGTCTGGAAAGAGCGACGGAACTGAACGGGACCATGGTGACGGAAGAGCACCTGATCATTCACGCGAAGAATGTGAGCTACGCCATGGGCGCCATGGCGGCACATTTCGGAGAAGACGTGGAACACTGGCAGGCGGTCGGAATCCTGCACGACTACGACTATGAAAAATATCCGGAAGAGCACCTGCAGCATACGCAGGAGCCGCTGCTGGCGGCAGGGGTGCCGGAAGAGGACGTCCGGGCGATCATGAGCCACGGCTGGGGGATCTGCACGGATGTGAAACCGGAAACGAACATGGAAAAGAGTCTCTTCACCGTGGACGAGCTGACCGGGATCATCCATGCCTGCGCGCGGATGCGGCCCAACGGGATCAAAGACCTGGAAGTCAGGAGCTTTATGAAGAAGTATAAGGACAAGAAGTTCGCGGCCAAGTGCGACCGGGAGCTGATCCAGAAGGGCTGCGACCTGCTGGGAATGGAAGTCCGGGAGGTTGCGGAGATCTGCATCGAGGGCATGAAGCCCCATGCGGCGGAGATCGGCCTGGAAGGTACAGGCGCGGAATAAAACACTGGAAGAAACACAAAAGCCTGTTCTCGCGAACAGGCTTTTGTGTTTATGCGAATCAGTAGTTTTCCGCAGCGACCTCGAAGTAGGCCTGGGGATGGTTGCAGACGGGGCAGACGTCCGGCGCCTTGGTGCCGACGACGATGTGGCCGCAGTTGCGGCATTCCCAGATCTTGACCTCGCTCTTTTCGAAGACCTGCTGCAGCTCCACGTTTTTCAGCAGGGCGCGGTAGCGTTCCTCGTGGTGTTTCTCGATGGCGGCGACGCCGCGGAACTTGGCGGCCAGCTCCGGGAAACCTTCTTCCTCAGCGGTCTTCGCGAAGCCTTCGTACATATCGGTCCATTCATAGTTCTCGCCGTCGGCGGCAGCCGCCAGGTTGTCCGCCGTGGAGCCGATGCCCTTGAGCTCCTTGAACCACATCTTGGCATGCTCTTTTTCGTTTTCCGCGGTCTTCAGGAAGAGGGCTGAGATCTGCTCATAACCTTCCTTCTTTGCAACGGAAGCAAAATAGGTGTACTTGTTCCGGGCCTGGGACTCACCGGCGAAGGCGGCTTCCAGGTTCTTTTCGGTCTGTGTTCCGGCATAGGGATTTGCCATGGTTGTTTCCTCCTTATATATATGATATGCTTGGGTTTCTTTATTCACGGGCTTCAGAGGCGTAGAGCTGAAGGGCGCGGCAGATGTTGCCGGTTTCCGGGCTGAGCGCGCGGGGCAGGAGCACTTCATACAGCGCCTGGTCGGTGGCGGCGTGGATCCGGACGGTCTGGTCGTTCTCCATCCGGACCGAGGAACTGCCGAACAGCGCCGGACTGGTATAAGGCATGAAATGGTACCCCCCCTCCAGCAGGTCCAGGGCGCCTGCGGGCCAGATGCTGCGGAGCCTGACAGGCTCGCCTTCGGCGGTCTGCCAGTTCAGGGTTGCGACGCGGCCGAAACCGCCATCCACCGCCGCGTCGGCACAGGTGGCGGACACGAAGGTCATGCCCGATCCGCCCATGAAGCTCATAACCGGCGCCGGGAAAGCGGCGAACAGCTGGGAAAGATCCAGCTCGTCCTCAATGGTGACGGCGGGGCTGGCGTCTGTAAACGGACGGGCCGCGGCGGGCGCCGGGTCCCCGTCCTGGGGTTTGGCGATGATCAGGGAAGCGGCGAGCAGCGCCATCACGGCGATGGCGATCACGGTCCCGACGATCCGGAGCAGGACTTTCCGGACTTTTTTTCCGCCTGCCAAGGGCGCGCCCCCTTTCTGACCGGGAATCAAACGCAGGTTTTTCGCCCGCAGTTTCGTTCATTATATACGGGGCGGAACAGCACTGTCAAATTGCCGCGAAAGGCGGCGGAGGCAGGCACCGCGAAAGGCGGCGGAGGCAGGGCCGCGAAAGGCGGCGGAGGCAGGGCCTGTATGAGTACAATACATAGGTAACAGAAAGGGAAAGCAAAGAGAGAACCAAGT
>CAZUXV010000271.1:0-3403 GCA_964624445.1 uncultured Oscillospiraceae bacterium
TCCTCGATCCGGAAGATATGCCAGATCGAATAGGCCAGCGTCTTGCTGTGATAGCCTTCCGCTCCCGCAAACGGCATCCGGTAAAACGCCTCTTCCGGGAAAGTGTGCACAATCTGGCTGACCTGCTCAAACAGGCTTTCCCTGAGCTCCAGCAGTTTGCTGATCCCGTCCCTGAACGTTGCTTCCTTTGACAGCAGCGCCTGCATCTCTTTGTTCATCTCAGACCAGTTTTTGTCCATGTTATTCCCTCCGAATCAGTCTTGGTCAGTACACAGTTTCACATACACGTAGGTATCCTTCCAGACGGGACTGCCGTTTTTTATCCTTCCTGATTCATATGCTGAATGTGTTTCTCTGTCCGGGAATATAAGCTTTATCTTACTTAAAATTCTAGTGATCGATGGTTTACCTGTCAAGAACCAGAAGGGGATCCACGGCTTTCCGGTAAAGCGGATAACTGCTCCCGTTTTCCAGGGGAATTCGGATCACCGGTTGCTCTGAGTCCGCCGAAGGCGGCTCAGAGGGGTAATCATATTCTTCTTCTGTTTCTCCCTCTGTTTCTTCTTCTTATTCTGTTTCTGAATATCTTATATTCTATATTCTTATATTCTTTTTCTTGTCTGGCAAATCGTGGCAAACGCTGGCAACAACATCCGGCAAAACCGAACTTGTTTCAGCATCGTCTGGCAAATGATGCTCAGTGCATGCATGAGCTTCATTTGCATGCAAGTGATTCTTTTGCATGTTTCGCGATGGCACCTTTCCTCCCGGCATCACTGCGTACTTTCCGCAGTCGCTCCTTTTTCTCCGCATTTTGCCTGAACAGGCAGAGATCCTCTTTCAACGTACCCGTCATCAGGCAGAGGAGAATATCCCCTTTGTCGCCTGTTTTCTGCTCCTCCTCTGAATCGACATATGTGAGCAGTGCCTTGATCACCCTGCCGGCTTCTTCGTCCGAGAGCATCATGATCGGCGCCTTCCAGCACGTCCTGAACTTGAACCATTCCATTCCCATACATCCTTTCTTCACCCCGGGCATCCGGGGATGTTGTTTTCAGGAAGAGCATAACCGAAAAGCAACCGTTTGACCCGGACTCGGCGTGTTACCCCCTTTGAGAAAATCGGACATATGAAAAAGCCGGATAAAGCCTTATGAAATCAACCCTTGTAGAAGTTATCCACAGATTGCCAGATATTACCAGCTATCCTGTGGAAAACCTCCAACCCGTTGAAACATAAGGGAAAATCGACCCGGACTCAGCGAGTCCGGGTCCAATCAAAATTTTTTCAAAATTTCCGGCAGCAGTTCCTGCCGGGAAACATGATGGCTTTCATCAGCTTATTCGGATACAGCCATGCCATAGGCAAACAGTCTTTTCAGGTCCGTCCAGGCCATATTGCGGGTCCGGCATCCCATCACTGCGGCAATCAGGGTGATTCCGTTTTCCTGATACGCACCGACATAACAGAAACCGGCAGAGGACGTATACCCGCTTTTGACCCCGGCCGCATGAGGAATATAGTACGCGGATTCAGGATCAAATATCTCCCATTTCAGGTTCAGGACCAGTTCATCACGTTTTTCAGTTGCCGGCAGGGTATATCTCAGACAGGTAACAATTTCGCGGAACAGCGTCAGCGTCAGTCCGTACCGTGCCGCTGTTACCAGATCCCTGGCGGTTGTATAATGCCCTTCCGTTGTATAACCGTGGGCATTGACAAAGTGTGAATTCTCCATTCCCAGGTCAGCCGCCGTCTGGTTCATCTTTTCCGCGAAAGCTTCTGTACTTCCTGCGCAAAGAACCGCGACAGCGTTGGCCGCATCATTGCCCGAACGAATCATCATCGCATAGAGCAGATCCCGCATGGTCATTGTTTCGCCCGGGGATACCGGAACAAGCGTACTGTCCTTCGGTACATCGGCAGCTTCGTCGGGAATGACGATCGTTTCATCCGGATCGCATAAGGAAAGCGCTGTCAGGAGTGTGATGATTTTGGTGGTGCTGGCCGGCTCAGCCGGCTCATCCGCTGCCTTTTCCAGCAGTACTTTTCCGGTTACCGCATTGATCAGGCAGACATTTTCCGCATAAAGGAAGGAGTCTTTCAGCTCTTCCGGATACGTATCATCAAAATAGATCGGAGCTTCAAATCCATATACGCTCAGATCACTCATCAGCAGCGCATATTCCGTAACGGAGAGCCTTCCGTCCGTATGAACCTGATCCGGAACCTGCCCGGCCAGCCACTCCTCAAAAGCAAGGACCGCTGTTTCCGTATTTGCGCCATACTTCCCGTCAGCGCTGTCCTGAAGGAAATTCAATTCGATCAGTTTTCGCTGCGCTTCCTTGACCCGGGAGCCCCAGCTTCCTTTCAGCAGCGTTTGCAACAGTTTGCTGTTTTCTTCCTGCATCATCAGCTCAACCGTTTTTGAATCCGGGGATCCGGTTAACGGCACGTCATATCCGTTGTCGGCCAATAAAGTCTGCGCCAGCAGAATCGCGGAAGAAGTTTTCTCTCCCAGTATCCCGTCTGCTTTTCCGATCTCGTATCCCAGGGAAAGCATGCGTTCCTGCAGTTTTTTGACATCTGCTGTCTCCGCGCGCACGGGAAGGGAACAGAAAGACAGACAAATCATCAGTAAAACGCACAACCATCTTCTGATACTGGAAACCATACCGTTCGTCTCCTGTCCTCCACGCCGGCTCAGTTCACGCAAGCGCAAACATTCATTCTCTAATAATGACGTCCCACCGGTGCAAATTCTTCCGTTTGGAACCCGGCGAGATTCGATACTTCAACGAATATACTAAACACAACTGGCGGACAGGTCAGATGCAAGAAGTTTGCAAAATGTACTTTGCAAACTTGATGTTTTGAATGAATGTGATAAACTCGTTTTGCAAAAAGAAGCATCACGGAATCAAGTACCGGCTGGTTTCCGGCGATTACCTGAATTGGGTACCGCTGCAAATACTGTGAGGTGATCGTTTGACTGTTTATGTTGACGCGGATGCCTGTCCGGTTACGCGGATCGCGGAGCGGATTGCCAGGGAACACGGCATTCCTGTTACGCTGCTTTGTGACACCAATCATCAGCTGACCTCTGATTACAGCACTGTCAAGGTGATTGGCGCAGGCGCGGATGCCGTGGATATCGCTTTGATCAATCTCTGCCATCGCGGGGATATCGTTGTCACACAGGATTATGGAGTAGCAGCGCTGGCTCTTGGCAAAGGCGCAAGGGCCATCCATCAGAGCGGTAAATGGTATACAGATGATAACATTGATGGCCTGCTGATGGACCGTCATCTGGCAAAGAAAGCGAGACGCAGCGGAAAGCATCACCTGAAGGGCCCGGCGAAGCGTACAGAGGAAGATGATAAACGCTTCGCGGAAAGCTTTG
>CAZUXV010000272.1:0-3358 GCA_964624445.1 uncultured Oscillospiraceae bacterium
ACGGATGCAGTGCACCTTCGGGAACATCCGGCTGAGCAGCGTGCTGCTGGCCGGTGAATATATCGATTACCGCAGGATCCTGCCTTCCGATTTCAAGACGGAAGCGCTGGCCCATAAGAGCAGCGTGCAGGACGCCATCGACCGTGCAAGCCTGATGGCCCGCGAAGGCAAAAACAATCTGATCAAGATGAGCTTCAGGGATGACGTGCTGAAGATTTCCTCCAACGCGGAACTGGGCGACGTGGAAGAGGAGATGGAAGCCCAGCTGAACGGCGAACCAATCGATATCGCTTTCAATGCCCGGTATATCACGGATGTGATCCGCAACGTACCGGACGAGGACCTGTGCATGAAGTTCAATTCCAGCGTCAGTCCTTGCGTGGTCGTACCGCAGAACGGGGACGATTACCTCTACCTGATCCTCCCGGTCCGGGTTTTCCAATAACCGAGTAAGGAAAAGAGAAGAAAACGGCCGTCCGGTCTCCGGATGCAGCCGTTTTCTTGTTCGGAAGCAAAATGCAGATCGAAGCACTGAATCTGAAGAATTTCAGAAACTATAAAGAGCTGGCGCTCAGCCCGCACCCCGGCGTCAATCTGTTCTTCGGACGGAACGGATCCGGAAAGACGAACCTGCTCGAGGCGGTTCATTACTGTTCCCTCGGCCGGTCCCACCGGATCAGCAATGACGCCAATGTGGTGAAAAACGGGGAAGCGTTCGCTCTTTCTTCTGTTTTCATTCAGAACATGCTCGGAAAGCGGGAAATCGCCGTCCGCTTTCATCCGGATGAGGTCCAGAAAAAAACGATCCTGATCGATCAGAAAAAGATTGCGAAATTTTCCGATATGATGGGCTGTCTTCGCTGTGTGATTTTCTCGCCGGAAGATCTGGGCCTGATCAAAGAAGGACCTTCGCTGCGGCGTCGGTATCTGGACATGATGATCAGCCAGATCAGCAAGGGCTATTTCATCGCCCTGCAGCAGTACCGGGCCGGCATGGATCAGCGCAACGCCGTGATCCGGAACATGAAGGCGAACGGAACAGGAAATCTTTCGATCCTGTCCGCTTTTGAGGAGACCATGGCGGAACCGGCGGCGGTCATCATCCGGGAAAGAAGGAAGATCATTGCGCTGCTGTCTGAGATTGCTACAGAAACCTATCAGCGGATTTCAGATACGGATGAGGTTTTTAAGTTGTCCTACCATTCCTCCGTGAAGGAAGAGAACGATATTGCGGAAACGCTGTGCCGGCTGTTCCGGGAAAACCGGGAGGATGATATCCGGATGGGCTTTACTTCGGTGGGCCCCCACCGGGACGACCTGATCCTGACGCTGAACCGGAATCAGATGAAACAGTTTGCCAGCCAGGGACAAATCCGGACCGCGGCGCTGAGCATGAAGCTGAGCCAGATGAGAATCCTGAAGGACCTGAGCGGGGAAGAGCCGGTCCTGCTGCTGGATGACGTGATGAGCGAGCTGGACCGGAAGCGCAGGGCCTGCCTGATCGGGGAGATCAGCGACTTCCAGACGTTCATTACCTGTGCGGATAAAGACGATGTAGACTGTGACAAGGTAGACCGCATGTGGCAGGTATCCGCAGAGGATGGAGAAGCAAAAGTAGAAGAAAGATAAAAATGTTTCACGTGAAACAATGAGGAGAAAGCTTTATGCCGCAATGGACGCAGGATCAGCAGCGGGTGATTGCTTCTTCGTCGAAGAAGCTTATTTGCTCTGCCGCGGCGGGCAGCGGTAAGACCGCCGTGATGATCGAACGGATCGTGCGGCTGATCCGCGAAGGGGCGGATCCTTTTTCCTTTTTAGTCATCACCTTTACCAATGCGGCGGCCGCAGAGATGAAGGAGAAGATCCGGAAGCGCCTGATGGAGGAACGCAGGGATCCGGTGATTGCGGCGGCCGCGGAAAAAGCCGCGGCGATGGAGGTCTGCACGATCCACGCATTCTGCCAGCATCTGATCCGGCAGGAGTTTCAGGCAGCCCGGGTGGATCCCTTTTTCCAGATCTGTACCGGCGCCCAGCGGGACCGGCTGTTTGCCGACGCTTTCAAACAGGCCTGCAATGAACTGAAGAAGCGGGAAGATCCGGACTATCTGTCCTTCATCCGCCAGTATGAACCGGCCCGGGCGCAGGAGATCGTCACGGAGGTGTGGCGGTTCATCATGAGCCTGCCGGATCCCTTCGGCTGGCTGGCAAAGAAAACGGAAGATGTGCCGCTGAACCTGGACCGGAACCATCCCTGGTTCCGGACGGTTTCTGCCATGACGGATGAAAAGATCGTGACGATGCGCGTTCTCCTGCGGCAGATGGCGGACATGTTTGATGAATATGAGAAGCAGGAGGCCTACCGGCCGGTCTGGAAAATTGACAGCGCTGCCGTGGACGCCCTGGTCCGCTGGAAGAACGGAGAGGACGTTACAGAAGAGGAACTGACGGCGGACGTCGAAAGGATGCCGGCACTCCGGAACCTGACGGACCGGGAGATCGACTGGAAGGAACGTTATAACAAACAGCGGAAGCAGCTGAGGGATCTGATCGGGGAGGTTCTGTTCTGGATCCGTCCTGACGAGACGAAGCTGGCCCGGGAGTTCACACAGATCCGGAATAGCCTGCGGGGCCTGCGGAAGATCACCGAAGAAACGGACAAGGCTTTTGAAAAGAATAAGGCGCGGGTGCGTGCGCTGGACTTTACAGATCTGGAGCACAAGGCGCTGCGGATCCTGGAAAACGGGGACAGCCTGGCTTCCGTCAGGGGCCGGTATCAGCGGATCTTTGTGGACGAGTGCCAGGATGTTTCAGCCGTGCAGAATGCCCTGATTGACCGGCTGGCCGGGGAGAAAAACACCCTGTTCATGGTCGGGGATGTGAAGCAGAGCATCTATCGCTTCCGCCTGGCCAATCCGAACCTTTTCCGGGAGCGGATCGAGGCGGAAGGACCGGAGGCGGGAGAGCGGATCTTCCTCCAGGAAAATTTCCGTTCCCGGCCGGAGATTCTGCAGACGGCCAACATCGTTTTCCGGGACGTGATGCATGCGGAAACCGCCGGCATTGAATATGAAGAGAAGGATGAACTGCGGGCCGGGCGGACCGACTGCCCGGGAACGGTTCCTGTGGAAGCGGACCTGTTGGAGCAGGGCGAAGACATGACATGCCTGGAGACGGTGGCGGCGCATACCGCTGACAGGATCCGGAAAATGAAGGAAGCAGGGGAATTCGACTACAGGGATATGGTCATCCTGATGCCTGAGGTTTCCACCGACGGGCCGAAGATCTCGGAGCTGCTGAAGCAGCAGGGAATCCCGGTTTTCTTTGACGGCAAGGGCGGATTCTTTGAACAGCCGGAAGT
>CAZUXV010000273.1:0-3343 GCA_964624445.1 uncultured Oscillospiraceae bacterium
GGCGGAAAAGTACGCAAAAATCCCTTATCCCCTGCGTACCGCAGCGGGATTCCTGGCGTTCACGCGGACGGGCGACAGGCAGGCGGACGAAAAGCCTTATTTTACCCGCCGCAGAAAGCTCTGCGCGGCAGTGCTGAACGCCTGCCTGGATCCAGACGCGATGACGGATGATATCACGGACGGGATCTGGACGATCTGCGAGGAGAGCACCTGGGTGATCAGCGCCCATAATGTGAACCCGGTGCCCGGCGCGCCAAAGGCCGCGGATTATCCGCTGCCGGACATCCGGAAACCGTATGTCGACCTGTTCTGCGCCCAGACGGGGATGATCCTGTCGCTGACAGCGTCCCTGCTCGGAAAGCGGCTGGACCGGGTATCGCCGCTGATCCGGAAACGGATCCGGGAGGAGATCCGCAGGCGGATCCTGGATCCGTTCATGCGGACGGACGATTTCTGGTGGATGGGATTCAGGCGAAAGGACCTGAACAACTGGACGCCCTGGATCCTGTCCAATGTGATGGTGTGCGCCGTGCAGGCCCCGATGGCCCCGGAAAAGCTGGCGGCGCTGCTGACCCGGGCCTGCAGCATGCTGGACCGGTACCTGGACGTGATGCCGTCAGACGGCGGCTGCGATGAAGGCGCAGGCTACTGGAACATGGCCGGCGGCGCCCTGCTGGACTGCCTGGAGATCCTGGAAAAGGTCACCGGCGGCCGGATGGCCTTCTGGCAGGAGGACAGGATCCGGAACATCCTGTGCTTCCCCCTGCGGGTGGAGATCGGCAACGGCTGGTTCGCGAACTTCGCGGACTGCGACGCACGGCCTTTTATCAGCGGGGAAAGAATGGAAACCGCCGGGCAGAAAACCGGCGAAGCGGCGCTGGCGGCGCTGGGCACACGAATGCGCGGCACCGTCGAAGACCAGCTGAACGACGTGCCCCATCTGACACGGGCGCTGGACCTGCTGTTCCACGCGCCGGCGGGGAAAACGGAGACCGCTGCGGAAAGGAAGACGGATACCTGGCTGCCGGACCTGCAGGTCCGGCTGGTCCGCCGTGGCGCATGGACGCTGGTCTGCAAAGGCGGAAACAACGGAGAGAACCACAACCACAACGATGTCGGATCCTTTATTCTGTCCCTTCATGGCGAACCGGCCGTTGTGGACGCGGGAAACATGGTCTATACCGCCAAAACCTTCTCCGGGGAACGCTATACGCTGTGGAACGTGCAGTCCGCCTGGCATAACCTGCCGGAGTTCGGCGGCTGCGGACAGCGGGCGGGCGGAGAATATGCCGCCCGGAACGTGGCGTGTCTGCCGGACGGCATGCAGCTGGACATGGAGCGGGCGTATGACGAAGAAGCCGGGCTTCTGTCCCTGCGGCGGAACTTCTCCCTCAGCACGGACGGCCTCATTCTGTCGGATGAAGGCATCCTGCGCTCTCCCCGGGAGGCGTCCTGGATCTTTCTGCTGAGGGAAAGACCGGAATGGTCCGGGAGACAGATCACTGCCGGCAGTCTGGTGATCCGCTGCCCGGAAGGCCTGGCTTTCTCCGCGGAGGAGAAACCCGTGACGGACCCGCGCATGGCCAGAAACTGGCACGGGAGCCTGTGGCGGGTTAAGCTGACCGCCGGATGCGCGGAAAGCTTTCAGATGCGGTTTGTAATTTCAGCAAAAGACCGGGAGGCATAAGGAATGACCGGAACGTGTAATCCTTTGCGGTCGCGGCAGGACCTGATCAGGGCGGCGGCGGAGCTCCTGCGGCCCCTGACGTCCTGCATGACGCCGGGAAAAGCCCGGATCTATGTGGGAAACGGATCCGCCCATTACAGTGAGGACGTGGCCGGCATGGAATGCTGGTCCCGGGCGCTGTGGGCGCTGGTCCCCATGCTGGCAGGCAAATGTCCGGAGGCGGAGAAACTCTGGCCGCTGTGGCAGGAAGGGCTGATCCGGGGAACGGATCCTGCGGACACGGAATACTGGGGGGACATCCGGGATTCCGACCAGCGGATGGTGGAAATGGCCGTCATCGGCTGCGGCCTTTCCTTTGCGCCGGACGCGTTCCTGGCGCCGCTGAACGGAGACCGGCGGGAGAATCTGTTCCGGTGGCTGAACCAGATCAACCGCTATGATATGCCGAAGAACAACTGGCGCTTCTTCCGGATCCTGGTCAATATCGGTTTCCTGAAAAACGGCATGCCGGTGGATACAGGGCGCCTGCGGGAAGACATGGACCTGATGGAAAGCCATTACACGGCGGACGGCTGGTATTTCGACTATCCGACAAAGCGTGATTACTATACCCTTTGGGGCTTTCACTTTTACAGCCTGCTGTATGCCGTGCTGATGGAAAAAGAGGATCCGGAACGCTGCCGGAGGATCCGGGAGCGGGCTGCCCTGATCGCCCCCCGGTTTGCCTGCTGGTTCGATCGGGAGGGCAGGGGTTTGCCTTACGGGCGCAGCCTGACCTATCGGTTCTGCCAGAGCTCCTTCTGGGCAGCGATGGCTTTCGCCGGCGTTCACAGTGACAGGCTGGGCATGGGCCAGGTGAAGCATCTGCTGCTGAACAATCTGCGGTTCTGGCTCAGCCGGCCGATCTTTGACCGGGGCGGCGCCCTGACTGTCGGATACGGCTATCCGAACCTGTGTGCCGCGGAAGGATACAATGCCCAGGGATCACCCTACTGGGCGATGAAAGCCTTCTGGATTCTGGCACTGCCGGAAAGCCATCCCTTCTGGCAGGCAGAAGAGGAGGAATACCTGCCGCCGGAACGCTTCCTGGATCCACAGGTGCGGCTGCTGATTACCCGGGATCCGGAGAACCGCCAGGCAGTGGCCTTCACTGCAGGGAACCATGCCTGGGAGCATATGCATGAGGATGAGAAGTATGAGAAGTTCGCGTATTCCACTCAGTTTGCCTTTTCTGTCGCCAAGGAGGATTCTTCCCTGAACCGGGGCGCCTACGATTCCATGCTTGCGGTCAAAAGGGCAGGGAAGGACCTGTGGCATGTGCGCAGCGGCTGTGAACGCTTTGAACTGGCGGAAGACCGGGTGTCCTTTACCTGGTCCCCGACGGAAGGCGTGACGATCGATACGGTGATCATGCCGCTGGGCATGTGGCACATCCGGAAGCATGTGATCCGGACGGAATCTCCGCTGGAGGTTGCGGAAGGGGCTTTTTCCGTGCCAAAGGACTGGGCCGGCGCACGCCCCTGCGACCGGATCCGCACCCGGACAGGAGCGGATGAAACCGGCGCATACGCCGCTGGTGAACGGGGAACGAGTGCGATCTGTGCGCTGAAAGGTTATTCAGCGGGAGAAGTGATCCATACCGAGCCCAATACGAAC
>CAZUXV010000274.1:0-3342 GCA_964624445.1 uncultured Oscillospiraceae bacterium
TGCCAAGCAGAAGCGCCAGGTCATCATCAAATCTTCCCAGGGCGAAGTTGTTACAGAAGGCGAGGTTATCACCCTGCGGTGTGAACTGATCGGCTTCGATGACGACGAGCAG
Source organism: uncultured Oscillospiraceae bacterium (assembly GCA_964624445.1). Taxonomy (GTDB): domain Bacteria; phylum Bacillota; class Clostridia; order Christensenellales; family Aristaeellaceae; genus Aristaeella. The sequence continues at coordinate 113 of CAZUXV010000274.1, forward strand.
GTCACTTATCAGTGGCAGGTTGACCGCGGCGAAGGAAACGGCTGGGAAGACGTGGAAGGCGCGACCAAGGGCAAGCACATCTTCATCGCCGACCGGAACACAATCCGTTACAGCTGGCGCCTGATCGTCAACGTAATCGACGAATGACGGAAACAGACTGAAGTTTGATAAACCAGACGAAAGAATCCCGAACAGACAGGGAGGAAGAGATTAAATGAAAACCATGATGAAAAAAACAGCCGCCTATCTGCTGGCACTGCTGCTGGTGATTCAGATGGTTCCGGCATTCGCAGACACCGTCTACGGTGAATACACTCAGAGTAATGTCACATACCGTGACGCTATTGAGATTACCTCAAAGAACAATTTTGACATCCTGAAAGTCGGAATGACGGACGAGCTGACGGTTCAAAGCAGCTATAAAGATGTTTCCTGGTCAAGCGATCATCCTGAGGTTGCGACCGTTGACGCTTCCGGTCTGGTTGAGGCTGTAGGCGCCGGCAAAGTAACGATCACGGTTGTTTCGGAAGGGCTGTATAAAGATACGATCTCCTTCAAAGTCGTCGGCGAAACAAAAGCGGAAGAACCGGAGACTGAACCGGCGGCCCCGACCGGGGAAGCCGGAGATGATCAGGGCGAAGAGCAGTCCCGGGACGAAAAACTCATTATCTTTATCAAAGGCAGTAAGACCAAGGTTGAGTATAATGGCCAGCTCCAGAAGAACGAATATACCGTATCCACCAGCAATGACGAGCTGTTTGACGAAGATAAGCTGACGATGACAGCCGACCACCGTGCTGAGCAAAAAGATTGCGGCGTCTGGCAGGATAACATGTCTGAAGCAGACTTTACTTATGACGGAAACGCTGAGATCGTTGTCAGCAACGGCTGGATTCAGATCAAACCCAAAGCTGTCACGGTTAAAGCAGATGACAAGAAGATCCTCGGAGGCCGCGGTGAAGAACCGGTATACACGGCTTCGATCGTTGAAGATCTCGGGGAGGCGGAGGCGCCTGATCTTTCGGGGATTACGTTCCAGCTCATCGGGGACCAGATTGCACCTGAAATTGAAAAAGGCGCGATCATCGGCAACTATAAAATGAATGCTCCTCTTGCAGGAAAGCTGACGGTAATTGAACCGCAGCCCCTTTACAACATCGTCAAAATCAGCGGCAAGTATTACCGCCTGAAGAAGACACAGATCTGGACGGAAAAAGATCCGGTCACGGATAAGAATGCTACGCTGGCCGGGGCTGATTATGTCGTGGACGCCTACGATTTCTCAGATCTGACGATCACGATAGATAACAAGGAGTATGTGTACAACGGCAAAAAGAACGCGGAAGCGATTGCGCTCGGAGCGAATTACTACGATATTAAAGGCGGAACGGTCAGTATCGTAAAGAACAAGATCGGCGCAATGACGAACGGAAAACCCAACTGGCTTATTCCGGAAGCTGATCAGTATCCGGATAAAAACGAAACTGACAGTATCCACCGTGACTATGAAGCAGTCCTGCATGTGAATACAGAAGCGGTCGTGGAACAGGAAGCTTACAACTTCCTTTCCGTGGATGGATCTGCGAATTATTATAAGCTGCCGACAACGACCATCAAGGCCCAGCTTCTTGACAATCTGCCGAAAGGCAAGCTGGAAGAAGGACAGTACGTTCTGGAACGTTATGACTTCTCCAAGACGGTGCTGAATATCGATGGTATTGAATACAAATACAATGACGGCTCTCTCGACGAATACGAGAATTATTACACGGTCAGTTTCGAAGATGTACAAAAGAACGATAAGTTCAACCGGAACGACACCTGGTTCAAAAACAAGGACAGTTGGCTGGACGGTGCTTATGAACTGTTCGGAAGCCTGCCGAACAACACCGTCAAATTCCATGCGAACTATGCCGCAACCACGCATAAGGCTGAAAAACGTCCGATAAGCGTAAAGATCATTTCCAGCCTGGCTGGCAAAAAGGAAGTTTATGCCGGTACAAAGGTCACGCTGACTGCCGTGCCTTCGGGATTCGACGGAGTCGAGTATACAATTGAGTGGAAATGCATCAAACAGGATGGAACGACATACACCATTTCAGATGCGAACACTCTGGTTTATGAATATTATATCGATGCAGAAAACGCCAAGAACACTTATCAGGTGATTCTGACAACTGTTGAATAACGCACCACATTCCAGTACTTTCCGGATGAGCCAGAAACCGGCTTCGATGAAACCTTGCATTGAAAGGAAGATCGGCATGAGAAACTATCGCAGTACAAAAATAATCGCATGGGTGCTGACGATCATCATGATTCTGAACATGACTCCCGTCGCTGCTTTTGCAGGGACTGATTCTGTTACAGACTCAACTACCGATGATGTCACAATCCTGACGACAGTCACGTTGACAGAAGATGCTGTAACCATGGATGGTTCAAACATCGCTATTGATCTGTCAAAGATTCAAAACTTGCCGGATGATACTTCGGCTGTGAGTTTTATATACACTCTGCCGGATAATCAGGTGCCTGCAAGTACCAGCGGATCTAACGGTGATGTGAGTTGGGTCTATAACAGTTCCGATCATCAGTTGGTTTTCACACTGAAGGATGGGAACGCAAGGGAGTTCTCTGCTGACATTTCTGTAAAAAAAGCGGATAGTGCCATCACACCAGGAGAAAACGAATATGTGGTCCGGTACATGGTGCCCGGTAAGTATGCCGTAAACGGACAGGCTTTCCGTATTGCGGATGATACGCCTGGACGGAAAACGGCGTCTGATATGGAGACGAACAGGCATAACACGATTAACGACGAGCGGAACAACAATATTTATAAAGACACATTTAACCAATTCGGTAAATGGGAGGATCCTCAGGACTCGGATTATGATGCGGAGAACCGGGTTCTGACATTGTATTTCCAGCCGATCCTCCAACTGACATATTATGTTTTCTATTATGCCAGAAATGAAGCAGGCGAGATTACCGGATTATATCTTCGCAATTTTGGTGACTTGCAGGGACAAAACAGGCATGGCGGTCTGGAAAACGGCGAAAATATCAATGTAGACAAATTCTATAAGGGTGCGCCGGATGTTGACCTGGCAAAAGTGGACGGAGTGCTGATTCCTGATTCGAACGTTAAACTGGACGGCACTGTTTATTCAACAAAAAACGGTCAGAATTATAAGGGCTATAAAATCCAATATCTTGGATATTCA
>CAZUXV010000275.1:0-3277 GCA_964624445.1 uncultured Oscillospiraceae bacterium
GGATCCCGGCCGAGGAAGAAGCAAAGCGCCTGGCCGAAGAAGAAGCGGCCCGGATTGCTGCCGAGGAAGAAGCAAGACGGCAGGCCGAAGAGGAAGCGGCCAGGATCGCCGCTGAGGAAGAAGCAAGACGACAGGCCGAAGAGGAAGCGGCCAGGATCGCCGCTGAGGAAGAAGCAAAACGGCAGGCTGAGGAAGAAGCGGCCCGGATCGCAGCCGAGGAAGAAGCAAAACGGCAGGCTGAGGAAGAAGCAGCCCGGATCGCAGCCGAGGAAGAAGCAAGACGACAGGCCGAAGAGGAAGCAGCCCGGATCGCAGCCGAGGAAGAAGCGAGACGACAGGCTGAAGAGGAAGCGGCCCGGACCGCTGCCGAGGAAGAAGCAAAGCGCCTGGCTGAGGAAGAAGCGGTGCGTAAGGCTGCCGAGGAAGAAGAGGCTGCCCGCAAGGCCGCTGAGGAAGAAGCGAACCGGAAGGCTGAGGAAGAAGCAAAGAAAGCTGCTGAGGAAGAGGAGGCCAACCAGGCCGAACCGACTGAAAAACCCGAGATTCCGGTTGGCCCGATGATCAACCGCTACGCCAGGACAAACATTGGCAGGCTTGGTTTCCGGTCCCAGCCTGATTCAACAAAAGATAACGTTATCGCAAGGCTTGATCAGGATGTGCTGGTTTACCTGCTACGCGCAGAATACAACGGCGCCAACGAGAGCTGGACATACGTCGAACTGTATGACGGTTCCGGCAGAAGGGGATATATCAAGACGGAATACCTGGATATGCTGACGGCGGAAGACAGCGCCGCAGTGAATCCGTACGCTCCCGTTTATACCGAAGAAGAAGTATTCCCCACGGAAGCACCCACGGAAGCACCGACGCCCACGGAGGAACCGACTGAAGAACCGACTCCGACGGAAGCGCCTACGGAAACACCGACCGCAACGCCTGCGCCTGTCATTACCGAAGGCGAGATGCTCAATCGTTATGCCGTGACAAACGTCGGCAAACTGGCAATCCGCGATCAGCCTGACGCTGACGGAAAGCTGATCACCAGGCTGGATAAGGACACAAATGTTTACCTGCTTCGCGCGGACCAGAATGACGCCGGAGACAGCTGGACTTATGTTGAGCTGAGCAACGGTGACCGCGGATATATCAAGACGGAATACCTGGATATGCTGACAGCGGAAGACAGCGCGGCGGTCAATCCGAACGCTCCCGTTTATACCGAACAGGAAGTATTCCCGACAGCGGCGCCGACGGATACGCCTGCACCAACCGAAGCGCCTACGGAGGAACCGACTCCGACTCCCACGGCGACGCCGACAGAGGAACCAACCGAGGAACCGACCCCGACGCCCACGCCCACACCTGTCCCGACGGATACTCCGGCGCCGGATATGCCGGTGGGTGAGATGATCAACCGTTACGGCCGGACCAACAGCAGTGTGCATTTCCGGAAAGAAGCGAGCACCAATTCCAAGAATCTGGGAGATCTGAAGAAGAACGCCCCGGTCTGGCTGATCCATACCCAGGAAAACGATCTTGGCGAAACCTGGACATATGCGATGGTCAACGGCAAGACAGGATACATTATGACCATGTATCTGGATATGCTGACGGCGGAAGACAGTGCCGAGCTGGAAGCCAAAGCGTCACCGGTTCCGCAGTTTACGCTGGAAGACGTATTCCCGACAGCGGAGCCGACCGAAGTTGTGACGATCGAAGCGACCGAAGAACCGACAGTACCGCCGACGCCGACTCCGACAGCAACTCCGACGGAAGCGCCTACCGAAGTGCCGACAGAGGAACCGACGGAAGCGCCTACCGAAGCGCCCATCGAAGTGCCCACCGAAGTGCCCACTGAAGCTCCGACCGAAGTGCCGACCGAAGTTCCCACCGAAGTACCGACCGAAGTACCGACCGAGGTACCGACGCCCACGCCGGTTCCCGCACCGACCCAGGAACCTTATCAGCGGGTCGGATACGCGATCACCATCGGCGACGGCGTGCCTGTCCGTGAGTGGCCGACCGCGTCCAGTATGATCCGGGATGAACTGGCTGCCAACAAGATTGTCTACGTGACCGGTCAGGTCTATGTGGACGGCGTCGCCTGGTCTGTGGCTGAATATGACGGCAAGTGGGGGTATGTCCGTGCCGACCTGCTGCGGATGATTCCCGAAGAGGAAATGCAGGCCTACATCAGCCTGATCCAGAAGACGACCACACCGGCCCCGGACGTGACCGTGGTTCCGTATACCTACAACGCTGAAGAAATGAGCTGCTACGGTTATGTGACCACAGACGCAGTCAATTTCCGGGCTGAAGCCAGCTCCAGTTCGAGACGGATCCGCCTGATGAAGAAGTATGCGCTCTTCATTGTTTACGGTACCGTCGAGGTGGATGGCGAAACCTGGTACAGGGTGTCCTATAACAACCAGGAAGGTTACCTGAACGGAAAATACTTCAAGCAGATGACCGTCGGCGAGGCGGAAGCGTTCCTTGCTTCCTCCAAGTATCAGGAAGGCCTTGCCAATAATGCCGATCAGACAACCACCGTCAACGACAACCCGGTGACCACAGGAAGCCCGAACGGCGTCGTATCCGCTGAAGACCGGAAAGTCAGCGAGTGGGTGAATCCCGCCACCGGTTCCACGGTCAGTTACGAACCTTTCGATCCTTTTGCCACGCCGGCACCGCTGGCAGAAAACGAACTGGAGAAGAACGAGTTTATCAATTCCCTGATCAGCCAGCTGCAGTCCGGGGAACTGAAGGCTGAAGACCTGGAGACGGAACTGCAGAAGTTCTACAAGGATGCACGTGATCCGGAAGAATCCGTCAGCGCGGCCATGACCTTCATCCAGGGGAAAGTAGACCTGCAGACGGATGCACCGACTGAAACGCCTGAAGAACAGCCTACCGAAGAAGCACCTGAATATCCCCAGGAGCAGAGCTCCGGCGGGGCAGCCGGATGGATCATCGCGCTGGTGCTGCTGGCAGCTGCAGGCGGCGGCGGATATTACTGGTATGTCCGGACCCAGCAGAAACGCGCAGCCGCGCAGCGAATGGCCAAACAGAAAGTAACCGAGCAGCGGAAAGCTGCGGCGGGCAAACCCGCAGAGAGCAAGCCCTCCGATCCTGTATCCGCGCAGAACGCCGCACGGGTCAGAACCGGGAACTACACCGGTACCGGCACGACAAAGCCCAAGGCTACGCCCTCCACGCCATCCGGCGGACAGCGGTCCGGATCCTACAAGGGCGGCGCCTCAAATCCCTACGGACGATA
>CAZUXV010000276.1:0-3249 GCA_964624445.1 uncultured Oscillospiraceae bacterium
CCGTCACCGGCGAAGGCTACGACCCCTGCCACGATGAGCAGCTTGCGCCCCTCACCCAGGCCGAAACCGCGGTTCCCGCGGCGGCGGAAGGAACCCCGGGACTGCAGCTCAGCTTCACCGGCAACGAGGTCGTCCGCGGCTTTGTCATGAGCGAGATCTTAACGAGAAAGTAAACCCAAAACAAAAACGGACCAGGGGGATGTTTCCCCCTGGTCTTTCTGTTGCGTAAGTTCAGCTGTGGTCCGTTTCATAGGTCAGGTCCCGGGTTTTCCGGACCTGGCTTTTCTGGATCCGCTTCTCCAGCTCTTTGTTGAACTCCGCCGGATCCGCCGGGATCTCCACCTGCCTGCCGGTCCAGCCGGACAGGTGGATCGCGTTGGACAGCTGCAGGGCCCGCAGGCCGTCCTCCTTCTCCGCAATCAGCTTTTCTCCCCGCAGCAGGTGCGCCGCGAAGGCGTTGATCACGCCGTAATGCTGGGGATTTGCCCCGTCGGTCTCCAGGTCGTACACCGCCGGCTCGCCCCGGTACCAGGGATCGTCGCTGGTAAAGCAGATCTCCCGCTCGTTCTCCTCCAGGCGCCAGACCCGCACCCGGCCGTCCTCGCAGACCAGCTTGCCCTTTTCGCAGTCGATCTCCAGCCGGTTCGTGCCGGGCAGGTCCCCGGTGGAGGCCACGAACACGCCCGTGGCGCCGTTTTCAAACTCCAGCAGTGCGCTGACGTCGTCCTCCACCTCAATATGGTGCCATTTCCCTTCGCAGCACCGGGCGGTCACCGCCTTCGGCAGGCCGCACAGCCAGATCAGCAGATCCAGCTGGTGGGGGCACTGGTTCAGCAGCACCCCGCCGCCTTCCCCGGCCCAGGTCGCCCGCCAGGAACCGGAATCATAATACTGCTGCGTCCGGTACCAGTCGGTGATGATCCAGTTCATCCGCTTGATTGCGCCCATCTCACCGCTGTCCAGCAGGCCTTTCATGGCCCGGTAGACGCAGTTGGTCCGCTGGTTGAACATGAAGGTCAGGGTTTTCCCGGCCTTTTCCGCCGCGCGGATCATTTTCTCCGCCCGGTCCGCCTGCACAGCCGCCGGCTTCTCGCACAGCACGTGCAGCCCGGCTTCCAGCGCAGCCACCGCCAGCGATTCATGCTGGTAGTGGGGCGCGGCAATCAGCACGGCTTCGCAGCAGCCGCTGTCAATCAGCGCCTGCCCGTCCCGGAACACCTGCGCGCCCGGCAGCGTCTTTTCCGCCCAGTCACGGCGTTCCGGCCGCGGATCCGCCACCGCCGCCAGGCTGATCTCCGGGCATTTCCCGGCCAGGATCAGCCGGCAGTGTTCGCTGCCCATGTTCCCGATGCCGATAATACCCAGCCGAACTTTTTCCTTTCCGTTCATCCTGTTCCCGTCTTTGTTTGAACCTTTCATAATTATGAATTGTGAATTATGAATTATGAATTTCCATACGTATCGGAAGTGTCACTTGATACGGATGGCCTTCTCCTGCGCCAGCAGGCTCAGTTCCGCCGCTTTGAAGGCGTGCTCCTGGGTCATGGCATTCTCCGTCCGGTTCAGGCAGTCCAGGATCAGTTCGCCGAAGAAGGGATAGCCCGTGGCGCCCACGGCGTTCAGGTATTTCTCCCCGCTGTCGTTCACCACGAACACATGCCCGCCGCCGTCCTTTTCAGAGGCCAGGTTCACATATTTCCGGATCTCGATGAAGCCCTTCGTTCCCTGGATGAACATCCGTCCGTCGCCCCAGGTCCGCAGGCCGTCCGGCGTGAACCAGTCCAGCTTGAAGTATCCCGCGGAACCGTTCCGGCCGGTCAGCATCGCGTCGCCGAAATCCTCCAGCTCCGGATATTCCGGATGGGCGAAGTTCCCGATCCGGCTGCCGGTCACCACGGCGTCCTCTTCCTCCGCGTAGTAGAGGAACTGCTCAAACTGGTGGCTGCCGATGTCGCAGAGGATGCCGCCGTACTTTTCCCGCTCAAAGAACCAGGCGGGCCGTCCCGGCGCGCCCAGGCGGTGCGGTCCGAAGCCGGTCACGCTGATCACCTTGCCGATGTCCCCGCTCTTCGCGATATACCCGGCCAGGATCGAGCCCTCGTCGTGCAGGCGCTCGGCGTAGTAGACCATGTATTTCTTTCCGGTCTCCTTCACCTTCTGCCGGGCGGACGCCAGCTGTTCCAGCGTCGTGAAGGGCGCCTTGTCCGTAAAGTAGTCTTTGCCCGCGTCCATGGCCCGCAGGCCCAGGGCGCAGCGCTCGCTGGTCACCGCGGCGCCGGCGATCATTTGGGTCTCCGGGTCGTTCAGGGCTTCCTCCTCGCTGTTGGCCGCCCGGGCCTGGGGGAAGGCCTTGAGGAAAGCGGCCACCTTTTTCTTGTCCGGGTCATAAACATATTTCAGCGTGCCGCCGGCTTCCGTCAGCCCGTTGCACATACCGTAGATATGGCCGTGGTCCAGCCGCACGGCGGAAAAGACAAATTCCCTGTCCTTCACGACCGGCTGCGGTTTGCCCTTCGGCGCGTAATTCATTCCGTCCGAAACGTTCATTTATTTTTCCCCTTTCCGGAAATTCCCGAAGCTGAGATCTCCGTCCAGATCCTCCACTGAGGCGCTCTTCTCATAGAAATGCGGAACGGCCTCCCGGATGCCCTCCACCGTATAGAAGGGATCCTCCGGGGACAGGGGCAGCGTCACGGTCTGCCGCGTCGATCCCGCTTTATAGATCGAGGTAATCAGCTCAATCGTCCGCCGGCCGTCCTCGCCGGTAATGGCCACGTCACAACCGGTCTCCAGGGCCGTCAGCACGTTCTCCAGCTGGCCCACATGCATTTCATATTCCAGCGGCGGCAGCGAAGCCAGGAACTGCTCCGCTTCCTTCGCGAAGCCTTCGTCCGGCTCCGCCAGCGGGAAGCCGTTGGGCTGGGGCTGAGAGCAGAATACGCTGTAGGGGAAGGCGATTTTCGCCTTCTCGCACTGGAAGATCAGGGCCTGGTCCTCCCCGTGGTCCACCACGGAAGCAGTCACCACCGCCAGAGCGCCCGGATACTCCGCGATGGAAACCGACAGGTCCTCCACCTCGGCGTTGTCATGGCCGGTGTTGGCCAGCACGCTGGTCATCTTCTCCGGCGTGCCCATCATCCAGCCCAGCATGTCGATATGGTGCACCGCGTGGTTCAGCGTGCATCCGCCGCCTTCCTTCTCCCAGGTGCCCCGCCACCACAGGTCATAGTAGCTGTGGCCCCGGAACCA
>CAZUXV010000277.1:0-3242 GCA_964624445.1 uncultured Oscillospiraceae bacterium
TGGCCGGCACAGTGACGCTGACCGTGAAGGTACTGGAAGGCGCGCTTGAGAGCAATGGCGGCGCAGGCAAGGTAGTCAACGGCGGCGACACGGCGACAGTGAAGGTCGGCAACGACAATGAGTACACACTGAACGAAGTGGAGAACCCTGTACCTGAGAATCCTGTGAAGCGGGAGATCACGCCGTATGTTGGCACAGGTACGCTGGGCGGTGTGAAGCCGGGCGACGAGATCACCTACGAGATCAGCTACAAGAATTACAAGAAAGAAAAAGCGGATATCGTCATTACGGACAAACTTGACGAAAAGGTCGAGTATGTCGGATCGAGTAACGGCGGACAGCATAACAGCGGCACGGTGACCTGGACGATAGCGAAGGTCGATGCGGGCGTGGCCGGCACAGTGACGCTGACCGTGAAGGTACTGGAAGGCGCGCTTGAGAGCAACGGCGGCGCAGGCAAGGTAGTAAACGGCGGAGACACCGCGACCGTGCAGGTCGGGACAGATCCGGTGTTCAAACTGAATTCGGTTGAGAACCCTGTGGAAGACAAGCCGGTGCCTGAGAAGAAGGAGATCACACCCTACAAGGGTAAAGGTCTGCTGGGCAGCGTGAAACCAGACGATGAGATCACGTATGAGATCAGCTACGAAAACTATAAGAAGGTAGCAGCGGATATCATCATTACGGACAAACTGGACGAGCATGTGGAGTTTGTCTCCGCCAGTGAACCCGGAACAAACGTGAATGGCACCGTGACCTGGACAATCAAGAACGTGGAAGCGGGCAAGAAGGGTACGGTCACGCTGACAGTGAAGGTGCTGGAGAGCGCGCTGCAGTCTAAGGAAGGGCCGGGCAAGGTAGTAAACGGCGGAGACACCGCGACCGTGCAGGTCGGGACAGATCCGGCACTCAAACTGAATACGGTTGAGAATCCTGTGGAAGACAAGCCAGTGCCTGAGAAAAAAGAAACCGCACCTTATGAAGGTAACGGTGTGCTGGGCGCGGTTCAGGTGGGCGATCTGGTCACCTATGAGATCAGCTATAAGAACTACAAGAAAGAAAAAGCGGATATCGTCATTACGGACAAACTGGATCCCCATGTGGCATTTGCGTCAGCCAGTGACGGCGGGCAGAATAAGGACGGTACCGTTATCTGGACACTGAAGAATGTGGCAGCCGGCAAGGAAGGAAAGGTTACCCTTAAGGTAAAGGTGCTGGAAAGCGCCCTTGAAACGAAGAAAGGTCCCGGCAAGATCGTTAACAACGGGGAAACGGCAACAGTTAAGGTTGGCAACGACTATGCCTTTACGCTGGATACAGTGGAGAACCCGGTGCCGGAGAATCCGGAGAAGAAGGAAACCGCACCTTATAAAGGCAACGGTGAACTGGGCGCAGTCCGGGTGGGTGATCTGGTTACCTACGAAATCAGCTACAGAAACTACAAAACAGAAATGGCGGATATCGTCATTACGGACAAACTGGACACCCATGTGGCATTTGCGTCAGCCAGTGACGGCGGGCAGAATAAGGACGGTACCGTTATCTGGACACTGAAGAATGTGGCAGCCGGCAAGGAAGGAAAGGTTACCCTTAAGGTAAAGGTGCTGGAAAGCGCCCTTGAAACGAAGAAAGGTCCGGGTAAGATTGTTAACAACGGAGAAACGGCAACTGTCAGGGTTGGCAACGACAATGCCTTTACACTGGATACAGTGGAAAACCCGGTGCCTGAAGGACCTCATAAGAGAGAAACCTCACCAGGGTACGGAGCAGGCGTGCTGAAAGAAGTGCTGGCAGATCAGGAAATAACTTATGAGATCAGCTACAAAAACTACAAGAACACCGATGCAACGATTGTGATTACTGATGTCCTGGACAAGAATGTACAGTTTGTGTTTGCCGATAATAATGGTAAGCATCAGAACGGCACGGTTACCTGGACACTTTCGAATGTTCCTGCCGGAAAGGAAGGAAGCGTCATTCTGAAGGTGAAGGTGCTTACCGGTGCTAAAAATGCTGGAAAGGTTACGAATAAAGCGAAGGTTCAGGTCGGCAATGACACTGCATTCGATACGGAAGAAGTAATCAATCCTGTATCTAACGTAGCAGGTGCGGTGAAGACAGGTGATGATACCCATACTGCGCTTTGGGCTGTACTGCTGATTCTCTCTGTCCTTGGAGCCGGCGGGTTCGGTATTGGATTGGTACGCGGGAAAAGATCCAAAAAGGAAAAGAAAAGGGGATAATCCGCCTCAAAGAAAATGCGTCCGGCGGATAAGCCGGACGCGCGGATACTGGCAGATCAGAAGAACGAAGCTACAACGGTTTCCGCTCAGGGTGTGTTTCCGAACATCAGAAACACACCCTGTTATTTTACTGACTGTACCAGCATCCCGACGAGTACATAGCGCGCATCAAGAAAGGATTGATTACAGGTGGACAAAGTAATGAGCCTGGCATGGAGCGGAGGCTGTACAGCAGAGATAAAGTCGGACGACTGGACGCATGAATCAACGAATGATGTCCATGTTTGATCACTGTAAAGATTAATGGAGTAAACCCAGCTTCTTACATCGACAACCATGCCGGCAAAAAGATCTATTCTGTAATTTGCTTCTGGCGTCAGAAGCCAAATAACAGGGTGGGACTCATAATAGTCCTGTTCACTGTACTGATACAGAGAGGAGAACATGGCATCTTTGCGGTTGTGGCCATATACGATTGTATTATCACTGGAAAAGTTGGACAGACACGCACAGTCGACGAATATGGAACCGTTTTTTGATCTTTTGCCGTCAGGTGTGTATTTCAGGTATTTTTCATTATCGTTTCCCTGCAGAACGGGATAATTGATGGGAGTGTCTTCACAATAAATCCAGCCGATGATTTCCGGATTAACACTGCGTAAGCCGTCAAAATCAACAGAAATCGGCGCCTGCTCATACGTAGTATAAGGATACTCCGGGCTGGGCTCCTCGGATTCTGTTACAGATGACGGCCGGAGATTTGTATGAGGAGGAACGGTTTCGGTTACAGGCCTTTCCGGATCGGGTGACAGCGAATCCTGAAGAGATTCGACAGAAGATAAAGGAGAGGAGGATTCATCAGGGATGTCGTCCGGCTTTTCGGTTTGTCCGGCAGCAAAATCATATTCAGAAAATGCAGGCAGCGGTGTGCCGTCGGAACCAGCTTGTGAAGTCTGCCCGGATATTGCGGATTGAGGTGTTTCAGCCGGGGTGTTCGGA
>CAZUXV010000278.1:0-3219 GCA_964624445.1 uncultured Oscillospiraceae bacterium
AAATCAAACAACCGAACAATCAAGCAATGGCTGACCTATCAATATACGGAGGGGATACCATGAAGCGCAGAGTATGGACGATCATCGGGCTGTGGCTGGCAATCTGTCTGGCGGTGAGCGCCTTTGGCGGCATCGCGACGGCGGAGGAAACAGTGATCTCCGAGACGGTGGAAGAAGAGGGCTATGTCCGTCTGCGGGTAGATCCGGAAGATGCAGAAAGGCAATATCTGAACGGATTGTTCGGCCTGCCGGTAACACCGGTGGAAGAACTTGCCGTACCGCTGCGCGGATATGTGAGCGGCGACAGCTTTGAAGCGAACAGCAAGGAACGCAGGCTGTATGATGCGCTGCGGGCAAAGGTGGAACAGGTTGTGGCGGGAAATGAAACCGTTACGAAATTCAGTTTTACTACAGATGAGGATGTTTTTGATCCCATCCAGATTAACTCCGTAAGCCTGGGATTGAATGCTGAACAAGGGGAAACCATGTTCACGGGTAAAAATCTATCTCCAATTGTTGCGTCTAAATTTATTGAACAGAATCCCTGGATCACTACTGTAATCCAGGCGGTACTGTATGACTGCCCCTACGAGACATTCTGGCGGGATTCAGCCTTCGGAATGGGATCGAAATGCCAATGGACAGCCACACAGGATGGCACGCCGCAGGAACCGGTTACTGTTTACGGCGTGACAATAACAATATACGTATCGGATGCATATCAGGATAAAAATGCCGGAGATGCTGTCTCTTATACGGTAGACGGCAGCAAAATAAACAATGCCATTAACGCGGTGAACAATGCCCAGAGTATCATCGGCAACCATGCCGGCCTGGACGACTATGAAAAGCTGACGGCGTATAAGAACGAGATCTGCAGGCTGACGGATTATAACGATGAAGCGGCGGCTGATTCCTGGACCGGCGGATACGGGGATCCCTGGCAACTGGTATGGGTGTTTGACGGGGACCCGGAAACCAAGGTGGTGTGCGAAGGCTATTCCAAGGCGTTCTACTATCTGTGCGACAAAAGCGAATGGAGCAGCGCCGATGCCGTAAAGGTCATCTGCGTGAGCGGCGACATGTGGACCCAAAAAGACAATACATGGAGCCCCGGTCCGCATATGTGGAACATCGTGCGGATAAACAACGAGCACTATCTGGCGGACGTGACGAACACCGACAGCGGAAACGAAGGACTGTTTCTGGACGGATATGACGGAAAACTGAACGACGACATCTACCTGTACAATTCCGGGGTCGACCGGAACGGAGATACAAGGCGGATCGGCTATTCCTATGACAGCGACACCATTCAGCTGTACGGGGACGGCGGCTGGCTGACCACAGCCACAACGGCCGTGGCGGCCCCGGCGCTGACCGCCCGCACAGCAGGGGAATACAATACCATCAGCGAAGGCAGCGACATTCTTCTGATTCCGCAGGATCAAGTGCTGACGGTTGAGATTCAGAACAGCAGTGCGAACTACTACGGCGCATATATCACGGAATACGGAGATTCGGATGAAATCGCCGATACGCATCCGGTGGATAAGGAATGGGTTCCCGGATGGACTGCAGTGCATATTCCGATGACCCACTGCGACGCAAACAAGACCTACGAGGTCCATGTATACACCTCCGGCGGCGGGGAAGACAACAGGCTGGTGACATCGGATACCGGGATCCGGTTCCAGGTAACGCCTGTTCAGAGCGCCATCCTGGTAAGCATGAACGACGAATATGTCGTTTCCGCACCGATCTGCTTCTATGCCAAATATACGGGCTCAGCTGCCCTGACGGAAAACGAATGGCTGCGGCTCCGCATTTTTGAAGCAGAAGATTACTGCCCGCTGGATGAGAGGTTCAACCCGGATGATAATTGGTATGACAAGGGCGGGGATCCCGCTGACTTCTGGGAAACGGACCTGCGGATCGGCAGGCCCGGAGACTATGTGCTGGAAGCGGCCATCTGGACCCGTGACGAAAACGAGAATGACCAGATCCTGGAAGATACAGTCGTTACAAAAGAATTCACGCTGACCAATGTGGGCAAGCTCGATGATCCGGAGATGGAGACCGGCAGCCTGCCGGCGACGGTTTCCGCCTCAGGGCTGGCGAACTTCAGCTTCAGCTTTACGACGAAGTTCCCGCAACACATTAACGTGGTCATTACAAAAGAAGGATGGGAAGATCCGGCTTATTACGCAGAGGCTTCCTTCTGGTATGACGGAAACGACAATATTCCCGATGAGGCTGTCCAACATCTCGCTGCTACCTGGGGCATGCCCGGGCTGAGCTATGAAGACGGCACAGAAGACACAGAAGGCAAGGTCGTATGCGCTCCGGGATTCCCGGCAGACATGGAATACGGCGAATACCAGATCCATATCACGGCGGACCGGTGGAACTATGAGACGGGTTCGCTGGACGCTTCGTTCATGATCGTGCCGGATGAAGCGGAAATGATCGTTCTTGAACCGGAAGGAGAGACCGGCAGCGCGGATCATCCGGCAGCTATGTGCAGCGGGCTGCACGTGGTTGCCTACGCACCGGGCGCGGAGAACATCTTCTTCTATGTGAACGACACGATCCAACAAGCGGAGCCGGGGGCGCTGGCCGAATACTACGGTATGCTGACGGACGAGGAGACGGTGATCCGGGCAGAAGCGGTGGCTGCTGACGGAACGAAGGAGACCATCGGCGAAGAAACGCTGTATGCGCAGGGTGTGCAACTGAACGAAGGCTTCCTGCCGGAGATCCCCGACACCGTGACCGCGGGAGAAGACTGGAGCATCACGATTGAGCGGCCGGCCGTGGGAGAAGGAACCCGGGTTCAGTATGAGGCAAGGTTCTCTGACCTGGAGGACGGCTGGGCATGGATCCGGATCACTCCCGACGGCGAGAACTGGGGCATGATGAATGACGACACTGAGCTGAGCGTCAACGGAGACGACCTGATCGTCGGCCATACATATGAACTGAAGCTGAACATCTTTGCGGAAGGGTATCAGCCGATTTATATCACCAAGAAGATCACCGCGGTGGCGGAAGAGAAGACGCACGATCCCATTCTCCTGAACGCGGTAATCAGGGAATTCGACGAGAACACCCATCAACCGACAGAAACAGAGATCCAGAGCCCAGCCACACTGATGCTGCACCAGCCGGTGCTGTTCCGGTTCCAGGTTCCGGACGCCGTGATGGTGCGCTTCTGGA
>CAZUXV010000279.1:0-3185 GCA_964624445.1 uncultured Oscillospiraceae bacterium
TGCCTTGACCCTGCTAAGCCCGGAATGTGTAACCTATGTTTGACAAACCAACATTTTCACAGGCGTTTTTTTCTGTGATCCCTTTCGCGAAAGGGCGGATGTATAGTATAATGAATGATACGAAAACTGACAGAGAAAGAAGGCGTCTGCGGTGCGCAAAAAGCTGAGCGTTATTCTCACTGACGATGACCAGCGCAAAAAACTGCAATACAACAGCATTTTCCTTCTTTTCTTCTTTGTTTCCTTTTTCATGACGGTCCTGAACGTGATCACCCGCAAAGGCGCGCTGACCGTTGCGACAGCGGTTTTCTCCGTTCTGTGCCTGGTGAATTTCCTCCTGATCAAAAAAGGCGGCAAATCCGGAACCATGATTGCTTCCGTCCTTTTCTCCGCTGAAATGGTGGCGCTTTTCACCTTCTTCCTGATCTCCGGAAACCCGGACGGTTTCTCCGCCCTGTGGATTGCCATGCTGCCCGCCTGCGGCATGCTGCTCTTCGGGCGGAAGCGCGCGGCCATCCTCAGCGGCGTCATGTTTGCCATTCTCATCTTTTTCTTCTGGATTCCCGCGGGCAGGTCCCTGCTGCAGTATGAATACAGCAAAACCTTCATGATGAGGTTCCCGATTTTCTATCTGGCGTTTTTCCTGCTCTCCGCACTGCTGGAGACGATCCGGTCCGTTACGCAGAAAGAGCTGGACAAGCTGAGGGAAAAATACAAGTATTATGCCGCCCATGATTATCTGACCAACCTGCTGAACCGCCAGGGGCTGGAGGAGTGGTATTCCACCTTCGGTGCGCTGGGCGAGCAGGCTGTCCTGATGATCGATATCGACCATTTCAAGAACATCAACGACTCCTGCGGCCATGACGTCGGCGACCTGGTCCTGGCAAGCGTTGCCCGGGAGATCCAGCGCATGGCGGATACCAGGGTATGCCGCTGGGGCGGCGAGGAATTCGTGGTCTGGTTCTCGGACAGCGGCAGAATGTGCGACCCGGAAACCATTCGCAGCAGTATTGAAGAAACGGGAATCACGATCCCGGGCAGTGAAAAAACGATTCACGTCACCATCAGCATCGGTGTCGCCAAAGGAACGGAACAGTTAGGCACACTGGTCAAAAAAGCTGACGAAGCCATGCTGCAGGCAAAGAACAAGGGCCGGAACCGGATCGAATACTGTGACCGGTGCTGATGATCGGTTCCGCGGTTCTGCCTGCAGCCGGAGGCGGACGGATCGGAGAAAAGTAAATCATGAAAACACTGTATGTGACAGATCTTGACGGCACACTGCTGAACAGGCATGACCGGGTCAGCCCGTTCAGCGTCCGGGTCATCAACGACCTGGTGGACAGGGGCCTGCTGTTCACCTATGCCACCGCCCGGTCTCTGGTCTCCGCGTCCCGGGTCACCGAAGGGCTGAGCACGGCGATTCCGGTGATCGCCTATAACGGCGCGTTTATCATCCAGCCTTCCACCGGGAAGATCCTTTCAAGCGAAGGATTTACAGACAGCGAAAGAAGCCGGGTGCGGGAGGTCCTGAAAGCGCACCGGATCAGTCCCCTGGTTTATTCCTTTATCGACGGGGTTGAAAAAGTATCCTGGATTCCGCAGCATGAAAACGACGGAATCCGCAGGTATCTGAGCTGCAGGCAGGGAGACCCGCGGTTCAGGGCTGTCCATGATCCTGATTCGCTGTATCAGGGGGAGGTCTTTTACTACACCTGTATCGGCGAGAAAGACGAACTGCAGCCGGTGTATGACCTGTTTTCCGAAGACAGCCGTTTCCGGTGCACGATCCAGCAGGAACTGTACCGGCCGGAATACTGGTGCGAGATTATGCCGGCGAAGGCCTCCAAGGCGAACGCGATCCGGAAGCTGAAGGAAATGTGGGGATGCAGCCGGGTGATTTCCTTCGGCGACGCGGTGAACGATCTCCCGATGTTTGAAGTATCAGACGAATGCTATGCCGTGGAAAATGCGGTGGATGAACTGAAAGCCGCCGCAACGGGAATCATCCGGAGCAACGAGGAAGACGGCGTCGCAAAATGGCTGCTTGAACATGCGGCGCTGTAATCATTTCACCGAAAACCGGGCCGGATTTCAGCAATCCGGCATTTTGATCTGCCTTCCGATCAGTTGTTCATCAAAAAGCATACATTTTTCGCCGGACCCGATTGACGGCTTCCCTGTTTATAACTATACTGGGCACAGGTAAAACCTTAAATACTGAAAGGAGATCCCTGTAAATGAATATGAAAAAAATCTTTGCCCTGCTGGCCGCCATGGCGCTGCTGTTCAGCTGCGCTGCCTTTGCGGAAGAAGAACCCGCCCCGGTAAAAACCGGCGTCTATACCATCTTCAACAAAACCGGTGAACTGGTGACCGAATTAAAGCTCACTGACAACGTGACCGGCGAGACCAATGACTTTTTCGCTGAAGAAGACTTCAACTTCAGCAGCGACGGAATTGTCGTCCTGTATTTCGACGTTCCTGAAGCCGAGGCCGACCAGCACACGCTGACGCTGTCCTACAAGACGGAAAGCGGCCGGGAGGAAGCCTTCACCACCCTGAAAATTGAGGAAGCAACCATTGAGCTGCTGGCCGCCGACGCGATGACCGGCGCCACCCCGATCGCTTTCACCATGGTGAAAGCGGAACAGGAAGGCAAATACACGATCTATAACCGGACCGGTGAAACCGTCAAAGTCCTGAACCTGATCGACAACGAAGAAGGAACCGTCGTCCGCCAGGTCTTCCAGAACGGACTTCAGCCCGATGAAACCTACGAAATCAATTATATTGCTCCGGCTGACCGGGAAAATGTGACCCTGACCCTGCAGTTCGTGACCGAGAGCGGCAAGATCGGCATTTTCAAGACCCTGAAGATCGAGGTGGTTCCGATCACCCTGCTGGACGTTGATTCTGTCAGCGGCGCCACGCCCATTGAGTTCAAAGCCCCCGAAACAATCGTCCCTGCGGAATGATCCATATTCCCCGGCCGGGCAAACGCCCGGCCGTTTTTTTATGCCCGGATTTCCGCCGGGCCCATGGAATCGTTCATGACAGATCTCCTTTCCGGAATTGACTTCTCCGGCTGAATGGAATAAGGTAAAAAGGAAATATGATAAATCGTTAACTTTTGAGTTATATGGCCAAGGCAAAGAAAATATAAAGATGTCTGCATGGCA
>CAZUXV010000280.1:0-3110 GCA_964624445.1 uncultured Oscillospiraceae bacterium
CGTTTATGACGTGACTTTCTTTGCGGTGATTTCCACCGATGCGTATGAGGACCAGGTCTATAACGTGGGCAACCGGGCCAAGGAAGTCATGGACTTTCTGACCGGCGACCGGGACAGCGACGCCGGCATCGGTACGCAGGTGATCATCTATGACCAGGCCGCGGCGGCGGGGGCTTCAAAGATCATCGCGCTGAGCACCTGCGCCAGCGCGGACACGAACGGACGGCTGGTGCTGTTCGGGAAAATGGTGATGCGCGAACCGGAGAAACCGACGGATCAGCCGACGGACAAACCGACGGACAAACCGTCGGATCAGCCGACGGACAAACCGACGGATCAACCGACGGACAAACCGACGGATCAACCGACGGACAAACCGACCGAGACGCCGACGCGGAGTTCCAGCGGCGGCGGATCAGGCAAAGCAACGAGCACACCGACACCGACGCCTGAACCGGAGCGGCAGGTTAAACTGGTCGTGAAGTATTACGAGGGCGAGGAGAAGATATTCCCGGACGAAGTGCTCTATTATACGCCGGGCAGCGGCTACTATGTGGTCAGCCCGCAGAAGCCCGGTTACGAAGCGGATATCCAGATTGTGCAGGGAACGATTGAGGAAGATATGACGGTGATTGTCCGCTATACGCCGAAGGAGAAGGAACTGACGCTGAAGATCAGCTACATCTTTGCGGACGGTCAGCAGGCGGCGCCCCCGTACAGCCGGACGATGCCGCTGGGCACGGAATATGACGTGCCCAGCCCGGAAATTGAAGGATATAAGACGCTGCTGCTGCGTGTTTCCGGTACGGCAATGCCGGGCAGCAAGATGCATTATGTGGTTATTTACGTGCCTGAGAATCAGGAACTTATTGATCCGCCGACGCCGCTGGGCTTTGAACGGACATTCATGCAGGTCGGAATCTGCTTCGAATAAGGGAGTCGCCATGAGAAAGAGATGGATTGCGCTGCTGCTGGCGGGGTGCCTGCTGCTGGGATCGGCGCAGGCTGCCGTTGAACTCGCCGAAATTGATTGGGCCGCGGAAAAGCGGGCTCACCTGAGAGTCGGGAACACGACGGAACTGAGGGGCTGCTTTTTTACCACGATGTGGGGCGGGGAGACCAGCGACCTGGACGTGCAGGATCTGCTGCACGCCTATTCCCTTGTACGCTATGATCATGACGACAGCCAGTTCGAGTTTGACGAGAGCGTGGTGGAGGATGCCGAACTGCTGGGCGATCCGGAAGGGAACCGGACCTATCTGATCGTCCTGTGGGACGATCTGAAGTGGTCGAACGGCAAGCCCGTGACAGCCTATGATTATGCCTTTTCAATTCTGTTCTGCATGGATCCGGTGATCGCGGAAACCAACGGAAAGCCTATGGATTTCAGTTGGATTGACGGGTCAGATGAATACCTGGCCGGCGAAGCGGAAAGCCTTGCAGGCCTGCGGGTCATTGCCGACGATATTTTACAGATCCGGGTCAAAGCGGAGACGCTGCCTTATTTTTATGAGCTGGCCCGCCTGATGATCCGTCCTTATCCGGCTTCAGCGATTGCTCCCGGGATTTCCGTGAAGGACGACGGGGCGGGCGCGTATCTGTCGGAGCCGCTGACAGCAGACATGATCCGGCAGACAGTACTGGATCCGAAAACCGGGTATCTGACGCGGCCTTCGGTGGTATCCGGGCCGTATACGCTGACATCCTTTGACGGGGTGACTGCCCGGTTCAGGATGAACCCGAACTACAAGGGCAACTGGGAAGGCTATGTTCCGCATATCGGGGAGATTGAATACACGCTGGCGTTCAACCAGACGATGATCGAACAATTGAAGAGCGGCGAGCTGGATTTGCTGGACAAGGTAACGATGGCGGATACGATCCGCGGCGGGATCCGGGCTCAGATGGAAACCCAGGGCAATCTGGCGATGCAGAACGAGCCCCGGGTCGGCCTGATGCTGCTGTGGTTCATGGAAGACAGCCCGAAGGTACAGGACGCGGCCGTCCGGCAGGCGATCGCCTGCTGCTTTGACCGGGACGCGTTTATCCGGGATTATGTGGGTCCCTTCGGTATGCGGATGGACGGCCTGTACGGCATGGGACAGTGGCCCTATCAGCTGGCAGCGGGACAGATCAAATATCCGGCGCCGCTGGGGGAGAACCCGACGGAGGCAGAACAGAAAGCGCATGACGCGGCGGTTCAGGCCTGGCAGGGCGTGTCACTGGACGGGCTGACGACCTATCAGCTGAACACGAAAGCGGCGGTCCGGCTGCTGGAAAAGGCGGGCTGGAACCTGAATGAAGAAGGGAAAACCTTCGTCCCGCAAATGGACTCTGTGCGGTATAAGCAAACGGATGACGACGGCCTGGTTGGTCTTGAGCTGACGATGGCGATGCCGGGATCCGCGGAGGCGAGACAGGCGCTGGAAACCCATCTGGCTGCCCATCTGAAAGAAGCGGGGATCAGCCTGAAGATCAGCCAGCTGAGCATGGAAAGCCTGGAGGACGCCTATCAGGGGAGGCCACGGAGCCGTTTCGACCTGCTGTATCTGGGCGAGGATTTCACGATTTATTTCAATCCGGGGATTCTTGCGCCGCAGACAGACGCGGATACGGCACTGCGCGGGGTAAAGGAAGAGCTGTATCTTCTGGCGGAGGATATGGTCCATACTGACTCGAACGACCTGGCCGGCTTTATGCGCAAATGGGTTCATCTGCAGGAGCGGATCACGGAAACATTGCCGCTGATCCCGGTCTATTCGAACATGTATTTTGACTTTTTCACCTGGGCGCTGCACGGTTACCGGATCGAGGACGCGGTGACCTGGGGCGAGGCGATCGTGAAGAGCTATATGAGCGATATCGAAATCCTGCAGGGAGAGCAGCTGGCGGAGAAAGAGGAAGAGCTGAGCGAGCTGGATCACCTGTTTGAGCCGGAGGAGACGGAAGAGGCGGCGGGAGAAATCAGCGAATGATATACCAGGAGGAAACAGGGGGACGGTTCCACCGTTTCCCCCTGTTTTTTTGTTTTGGATTTGGCGGAACGGAAACGGAGGAACCGTCCGTTATGTAGTGCCCACTTGTCAAGCGGAAAATGAAGGGCACAGTAA
>CAZUXV010000281.1:0-2998 GCA_964624445.1 uncultured Oscillospiraceae bacterium
GGACCGGCGCGTAGTCGCACAGCTCCGTCTGCTTGATCACGTCCGTGTACCACTGACTGAAGTCCTCATTCCGTGGTGTAATGAAGTTCACAAATTCCTGTTTCTGTTCCTTCGCCATGATGCTCAATCTCCCTTTATTCTTACTAAACTTACTAACTCTTTTATTCTGCCCGAAGGGGAAGGGGGGCGAACCTCTTTCGACCGCCAGTGGCGGAAATCTCGAAAGAGGTGAGGTCAACCGAAACGAGCGAACTGTCCGGGGGACAGTCGCGACGATTGAGGTTGCGGATAGGGGGAAAGGGTTTGTTACCTTTCAGGTAATGTCAAGGAATACATGGTTTCGCCTGACGCCAGCAGCATTTTCCCATCATCCGTGATCCCGTAGAACGCCGATACCTCGACGCCGTCCGGCAGCGGAATCTGATACCCGAAGAACTTCTGGCTGTTCATATCCGCCCGGTAGATGTAGTCCCTCGACACCGCGTAGATATTGCCCTTATGGATGCTGGCGCCCACGCAGGTTGTCGGCAGCGTGTATCGCTTGTCATTCATGCCTTCCAGCACCCGCAGTTCGGAGATCAGCTGGGCGCTGCTCGTCTGGCTTGTCGGAGCCAGCAGGAGCTTGGCCCGTCCCCTTTCCGGTACCTCCGCATCAATCAGCTTCCACCCGTAGACCAGCATCGTGGCATTCGTGTCCTGCACGCCCTTGTAGTCGTAGGTGTAAACCTGCCGGGTCGTGAATACGCGCAGTTGGGCGTTCTCATAGATCACCTTGTAGGTCAGGTTCTCGCCCAGCGAGACCTCGTTGTAGTTCATCTTGCCGACCTGGAAGGTGTTCAGGATGGTATTCGGCGCCGTGCCGAACACGTCCAGAGCCAGCGTCCACAGGTACTCACCCTGCTCGCCGTAGAACCCGGCGTCAAGGATCATCAGGCCGCTGTAGCCTTCCTGCTCCGCGTCCACCTGGCCGCCGTTCATATCCTTCACGATCATTTTGGGATCCGTATCGTCTCCCACAACCACCGCTGCGTACCGGCTGCCCACCCGGACGAACTGCACGTTGGCTTCCATGCTCTCGTTATAGGTAGCGTTTCCGTCCTTATCCACCAGGAACAGCTGCGTTCCGGACCAGACCGCCATGTGCGAAGGTCCCACGGTAAACTTCACGTCACTTCCCGCCGGGAAGCTCCAGCGGATCATACCGGAAGAACTCAGGTGATGAATACTCGCCCCGTCATAATACAGTAATCCGTCCCGGAACGGCGTCACGTTCTGGTTGGAGTAGCACGGCAGCTTGTTCAGGCCAATCTCTTTTCCTTTGCCGTACCGGCCCAGGAAATGAATCCCCAGCCCCACTGCCAGCGCGACGCATACCAGAATAATCCAGCTGCGGATCTGCCGCCGCCGGATTTCCTCCTGCGTCTCCCGGTTCTCCGCGGCGTTTCTTCCGCGCGTCCGGAACAACTGGTCGTTTATGCCCTGGTTTCCTCTGGCCATTGTTACTCCTTGATTATTGCAGCTTCCTCTTTGGGCAGTTTTCCACCGCATCCAGAACCGGATTCAGCCAATCCTCATTAAACAGTTCGATCACCCCCGTGTCGCATTCTTTCGCGATCGCCGGATCGATCGGCAGCTGCGCCAGCAGCGGAATTCCCTCTTCCAGCGCCACCTTCGCCGTCTGGCTCTCACCGAACGGGAAGATCTTCCTGTTGCAGTCCGGGCAGGCGATCCAGCTCATGTTCTCTACCAGACCCAGCACCGGAATGTTCATCATCTTTGCCATCTTCGCGGCCTTTTCCACGATCATCCCGACCAGCTCCTGCGGGCTCGTCACGATGATGATCCCGTCCACCGGCAGGCTCTGGAAAACCGTCAGCGGCACGTCGCCGGTTCCCGGAGGCATATCCACGAACATATAGTCCACGTCGCCCCACATGACGTCGGTCCAGAACTGCTTCACCGTGCCCGCGATCAGCGCGCCGCGCCAGATTACCGGATCCGTATCGTTTTCCAGCAGCAGGTTGACGCTCATCATCTTCACACCCGTCCGGCTTTCCACCGGCAGGATACCGTCTTCCGTGCCCATGGCCTTGTCATGCACGCCGAACATCTTCGGAATCGACGGTCCCGTGATGTCCGCGTCCAGGATCGCGGTGCTGTGACCGTTGCGCTTGGTCAGCACCGCCAGCAGGCTCGTCACCAGGCTCTTGCCCACGCCGCCCTTGCCGCTGACCACGGCGATCACTTTTTTCACATTGCTGAAAGCGTTCTGCGCTTCCAGCAGACTCTCCGGCTTGTTCCTGCTCGCGCAGTCCGCGCCGCAGCTGGAACAGTCATGCGTACATTCAGACATTTCTTCCACCTCAGTCAGTCAAAGTCTTAACCTTGATATTATGCACCAATAGCCCTTATTTTTCAATATCTTCTATTCACACCGAAGGTCCAGGGTGCGTTTTCACGGTCGCTGCTAGTAGCAGATGAAGACCGGGGAAACGTAATAAAGAAAGCCCTGGTCGCTCCATTGGGAGCGAAATTACTGTCCCTGCTTCTACAGACGGTGTCAGGCTGCTGCCGGTATAGGAGATGATCTGCAGCAGGGCTTTCCCGTCTTCTCCCAGGCTCCCGGCTGTCAGCCGGATCTTCCGTTCCTTTTCCCCCGGTGAAAGCAGACCGCGGATCAGCCCGGTCTTTTCCTTGTCCGGCAGCCTCACCGCGTGTTCAAAATCCCATTTTCCATTCTTCCCGGGCACCAGCTGGTATATCACCCTTACGCTCTCTCCGGCCCGGAACCGGATCGGCAGGAACACCGCGTCTCCGTCCGTTTCTGTTTTCCCGAAGCTCACGCCCTGGAGCCTGGCCCCGGTCTTCCGGTCCTGCGGGATCCGGAACAGTTTGTCTTCGCTCTCTTCCGGCCGGCTGCAGACCGTACTCGCCCCGTGGATCCCCCGCAGCCGTTCCGTCAGCTCCTTCAGGGTGACCTCCCCGCTTCCGTCCGGGT
>CAZUXV010000282.1:0-2997 GCA_964624445.1 uncultured Oscillospiraceae bacterium
TACAGGCTGTAGATCGCGAACATCGCGATGTCCGCGTGGGGATCCTGCATGCCGGAGTATTCCCAGTCGGTCAGCTGCAGCTGCTCGGTGCCGTTTTCATCCCGGTAGAACAGGAAGTTGTCCGGCACCGCGTCGATGTGGGTCAGGCAGACCGTCTCCCGGGTCTTTTCGATGTACGGTTTCAGGGCCAGGACCTTTTCCTTCGTCTTTGCATAGTCCCGGTAAACGCTGGGAGCGCCTTCCCACAGGCTTTCATAGAAATCAATCTGGCCGAAGATGTCAAAGTCATGGCCGACCGTCAGCTTCATCTCATGGAAGGCCCGGAGCTTCGCCATGCACTTTCTCAGGTCGTCCTCGCTCTCCGCGTCGCAGACCCGCACCCCCGGCAGGAATGCCGTAATCTTGCAGCCGTCCTCCGGGTTCAGGTACACCGGGTCGTCGCACAGGCCCTTGCCTTTGATCGCCTGATAGACGGCAGCTTCATTTCGCCGGTTGATCAGCTTGTCCGTTCCCTCCCCCGGGATCCGCATGATGTACTGCTTTCCCCTCACCGTGAACAGGAAGGAGCGGTTGGTCATGCCCTTTTTCAGCACGCTGATGTCCGTGATCTCGGTCTCGTTGCACTGCAGCGTCTCCGCGATGGTCCGGATCGCGCCGCTCTTCAGGTGGCCGCTCCCGGCGTCCAGGTCCCGCAGCTGCTCGTAGGTGTTGATCTCCACGGCTTCCGCCGCTGGAACCACCCGGGCCTGCAGGATCATCCGGTCCTTCCGGTACAGCGTCTCTTCCCAGAAGCAGGTTTCAAAGGCCGGATTCTCATCCATCTCCTTCAGGTTCGCCCGGACGGTGTCCGCTTCCGCTCCGGTCAGGTAGGCAATGCCGATCATCCGGTTCCCGGTCTCGCCCTTCGCTACCCGGACCAGTTCCGTCTTCCGGTTCACCCGGACCGCGGAGTCTTCATCCGCCTCTTCCGAGACCATGTACCAGGAATACAGTTCCGTGTCGGAATACGGGTTTTCCGCGCACCAGATGTCGCAGGGGATGATATAGCTGTTCCGGATCTTTTTCGACGTCAGGGCCAGGGAATGCAGGTTGTTTTTCGCCGCGTAGGCGTTGTTGACCACCAGGTCCACGCCGAATTCATCGATCAGGTATTCAAAGGAGTCCTTCATGAACCCGGCCACCACCGTGATGTCCCGGATCCCGGCTTCATGCAGCTGGCGGATCGTCCGCTCGATCAGCCTTTCGCCGTTCACCTCGATCAGAGCCTTGGGCGTGGACAGGTTGATCGGCACCATCCGCATGCCGAAGCCCGCCGCCAGGATGATCGCGTTCTTCGGCGCGCTTTTCGCCATCGCTTCCAGGCCCGGGCCGGTCAGCCGGCAGCCGCTGTCCAGGAAGCCCTCGGCGATCAGCTCCTTCACGGCTTTGTTCACCGCACCCACCGAAAGGCCGCAGCTTTCCGCCAGCGTCCGCTGGCTGACAAAAGCTTCTTTCCGCAGCGTTCTCAAAACCACCGCTTCGTGCAGATTCATGAACTGCTCCTTTCTCACATTTCGTGAACACCCGGATATCATACACCCCTTCGGGGAAAAAGTAAAGGAAAAAACAGAATTAATTATGCATGATGACGGAGATATCCCTGAATAAACGCGGGAAGGAAGGTTGCCGCCGCAATCACCGGCAGCATATACCGACCGTAATAGGCGTTGGCCGGCGTGAACAGGTTCATCACCAGCAGCGCCAGCGGGAACACCGTCCAGGCGATCATCCGCCGGTCCTTCCGGCGAAGCGCGAAGCAGAACGCAAGAATCACCATCCAGGTATAAAGCGCCGGCGTGCACAGCACGTCCAGCACCGGCAGGGTCTCCGCCAGGGTCATGGCCCGGTCATGGGCCGCCCGGGCCGGCGCCAGCCCTTCGATCTGGGAAAACGCGCGCTCCAGCGGCGCGATCCACCGGTTGGTAAAATCGTAATTCACGTCGCTCCAGGCGTAGTCGTACAGATACAGCCGGGTCTTCCCCGGATAGAAATACTGGTAGTTCTTGTTCAGGAACGCCTGCAGGTAGACGTCCGGATGCCGGAAACCCATACCGGCCCAGATCCGGAAATACGCCAGCAGGTCCTCCGTAGAGGCGTCCTCCCGGAAGGTGTTCTTCACCGGGTCCGCCAGGTCCGGGTCATACAGATCCGCCAGGTTTTCATAATCCAGCACCCGGCCGATCACGGCCTGCTCCTCTTCCGTAATATCCTCCGGGCAGTCCCGGACCGTCCGCGCGGTCTGCTGGAACGGAATGGAGAAAGGTTCCCGGACACTTCCCGGGGTGAAACCCAGGGCAGGGAAAATCAGCCGGAATACCAGCAGGGAGGTAAGCACCGCCCCGCCGCAGGCGATGAAAAACGCCTTCCGGGTTTCACGGCCGATCAGCGCCGCCGCCAGGAAGGAAACAATCAGCAGGAACCGTCCCTCGTTCCGGAACAGGAGGATCCCCAGGCCGCCCAGCCCCACACAGGTCCAGGCGCCCTTTGTCTTTTCCCCGGTCAGGACGCGGAATAGGCCGGTCAGCAGGAACAGCCAGAAGGCGGAATAGAAAACGTCCTTGGTCAGCAGGACCGCCGAGGTATGAAGGATCGGATTCAGGAATCCGTACAGCGGGATCACCCAGGCAGCCCGCAGGGGAAACAGCCCCCGGCAGATCAGCAGGGAAGCGGCGCAGGCCGTCGCCGCCGCCAGGCACAGAGCCTGCAGGCCGCAGTACAGCGCGGCGCCGGTATTGAAACTGCCCGTCACAGCGTTGCCGATGACCAGCAGCCCGTGAAGCAGCAGTGTGGGAACCGCCGGGTGGTTCTGGTTGATATAAACCCCGGCCCGGATCACGTTTTCAGCGCTCAGATACGGAGAGCCGGTACTTCCCAGTTCGCTGTAAGCCTGGACCACCTGCTGCCAGGTGTCGCCCATAAAGATCCCCGGGAAGCTGATCACCGCGTGGGGGATATACA
>CAZUXV010000283.1:0-2973 GCA_964624445.1 uncultured Oscillospiraceae bacterium
AAAAGCTTCGGCTGATGCCGAAGCTTTTGTCTTTCATCTTAAGCGTATCGCGGAGGCATACTCCGTGTCAAGTCCCGCGGGACTCCGGGGATCATTCGTCGTCGCCGTCGTCCTTTTCCCCGACCTGCTCCCAGATGGAGCCGTCCCAGTTGCGCAGGTTCTCTTCGTCGATCATCTTCTCCTCTTCCGAGCAGTGTATGGCGGCAACGGTTCCTTCGTTCGCGTAGATGACCATGTCTTCCGGGCAGTCATTGAAGATGAACGAGCCGATGGACGTGATATCGTCCGGGAAGATCACGGTTCTCAGGCTGGTGCAGCCTTCGAAGGCGTGCTTCTTGATCTGCCTGGTGCTGTGGGGGAAGGTGATGCTCTCCAGGCTGGTACAGTGGGCGAACACGCTCTCGCCGACGGTCCGGATCTTCTTCGGGAGATTGATTTCCTTCAGCGAATAGCAGGACTGGAACGCCCTGTCGCCGATGGTCTTCGTCCGGGGAGGAAGCACCACGTCGGTCAGGTTCGTGCAGCTGCTAAAGATATCCGAGGGAAGGATCGTCATGTCCTCCGGCAGCCTGACGCTGCGCAGGCCTGTGCAGCCGCTGAACAGGCTGACGCCGAGGCTGGTTACCGAATCGGGGATCACGACCTCCCCCAGGGAGACGCAGGTGGCAAAGGCGCCGGCGTCGATCGTTTCAAGTCCTTCGGGCAGGTTGATCTCCTTCAGGCTCTTGTCCAGCGCGAAGACGCTGTCCCCGATCGCCTTCAGGCCTTCCGGCAGGATCACTTCCTCCAGCTGCTCGTTATGGGCAAGGCAGAGCGTGGGCAGTGTGTCGACCCCCGCCGGAATCCGGATGCTGCGCAGGGAGATGCAGTATTCAAAGGCCCAGCTGCCGATGGACGTCACCGAATCAGGCAGGCTGATCTCCTCCAGCTTCTGGCAGTAGGAAAAGGCCAGGTTCCGGATCGTCGTGACGGTATCCGGCACGTTGATCCTTCTCAGCTGGCTGCCTTCAAAAGCGCTGACGCCGATGATTTCGGTTCCTTCCGGAACGTTGTATACCCCGTCGTATTCCTCCATGGTTTTGACCTGGGGACAGCAGAGAAGCTCATTCCGCGCCCTGTGGAACAGCACGCCGTCCCGCATCTCCAGCGTCGGATGGCTGGCGGAGATCACCAGGCGGGTCAGCTTCGCGCAGCCGATGAACGGATTGCCGGCCAGGTCGGTCAGCTGGTCCGGGATGATGACTTCCTGCAGTTTGTTGCAGTCCTGGAAGGCTTTGTTTCCCAGGAGCTTCAGGCTCTGGGGCAGGATGATCTCCGTCAGTTCGGTGCAGCCGTTGAACGCGCTCTCCTCGATGACTTCCAGGCCCTCCGGCAGGATCACGGCCTTCAGGTCCTGGCAGGTGCAGAACGCGTTTTCCCCGATGGTCTTAATGTCTTTCGGGACCAGATAGCTGTCCTCCGTCCCCAGCGCGTGGAACCAGCTGATCAGGCAGTGGTCCTCCTTGCGGATCAGCGCGCCGTCCCGGATTTCATAGCGCTTGTTCTCTCCGGAGAAAGTAACGTTCTTCAGGTTATCGCACAGGTTGAACGGATTGTAGCCGATGTCTTCCAGGCTTTCCGGCAGCTCGATGGTCCGGAGGCCCTTGCAGTTGCTGAAGGCCTTGTAACCGATGCTCTTCAGGTTTTTGGACAGTTTGACTTCCTCAATGCCGTCGCAGGAGGAGAACGCCTGCGGCCCGATGACGGTCACGGTATCCGGGATCTTCACGCTCCGGATCGTCCGTTTGAGATTGAACGCTTTGAACCCGATCTCGGTCACCGGATAGCCGTCCAGTTCCTCCGGAATAACCACGTCCTCCGGGGCGCCGTGGAACTTGACGATCCGGACCGTGTTCTCCTCCGTGATCTCATACTCATAGTTCCACTTCGATTTGGTATCGGCGCAGGAAACACTGACCTGCAGGCACAGCAGCACCGCCGTCAGCAGCAGGCAGAACAGCCTTTTCGCATTGTTGTTTCGATCCATCTTGCTGAATCCATCCTTCTGTATCAATAGATCAGGTCCAGGTCATCGGCGTTGAAGAACAGGAAGGTCCTGAAATGGGACTCGCTCTGTTTTTTGCTCCGGAAGACGATGCCCAGCACCGGGTTATGCTCCTTGTCGGGGCTGAGGAACTTCGGCGGATTGCTGAAGCACAGGAGGATACGGGTGCCGTCCGGAACCGTGCCCCGGTGGGCTTTCCGGTCTATAGGCTCCCAGCGGCTCTTGTCCCGGTAGACCGCGATGGCGTATCCGTACCGGACGGCCTCGGGCAACTCCAGGGTCCAGTAAGGAACGGTCACGAACTGGGTCACGTCGATCCGGGTCTCCTTCATCGTATCCAGCCGGATCACATGAAGATAGCCGGTGAATTTGTGTCCTTTCCCTTCCCGGATGGACTGGTCCACCACCAGCACCGGGGTTTTGTGGCGAATCATGTCGTCGGACTGTTCCGTCCAGTCGGGTCCATAAACCGGCAGGATCCAGGGCGTCGTGGTGAAGGTGTTGAAACGGCTGACTTCCCAGCCGTTCTGCAGCGCCGCGTAACCGACGACCCCGCGGTAATCCGGTTCTTCCCCGGGGGTGTCCGGATTGCCCCGGCCCTTCATCTCCGGCGCGCTCCGCGGCCTGAGGGGCAGGCCCTCCGCGTTTTTCAGCCCCAGCTCGTCCGCCACGTTCTGCGCCAGCAGGATCGTGACGGACGCTATATCCTTAGCCGGATCCGCCAGAGCGGACGAACAGCCGGACAGAAGCAGCAGCGCCAGGATCAGCGCGCCTGCCCTGAAACAAACCGACCGTCTTCCCGTTCTCACGGCGTTTCCTCCCCGCCCGCCGGCACGAAACCGCCGGCAGCCGATTTTTTATGTGAAACAGTATCTTGAGCCCTTTATTGTTGAATCAGTATACCACGAACCGGACTTTTTGTCTAATTC
>CAZUXV010000284.1:0-2961 GCA_964624445.1 uncultured Oscillospiraceae bacterium
TGGTATCCCACAGCTGCTGTGCGCTCATTTCGCCCAGGCCTTTGTAGCGCTGGATATCCGGTTTCGGATCCCGTCCGATCTCGTCCAGCAGCCGGTTCAGCTCGTCGTCGTCATAGACGTAGCGGGATGTCTTCCCTTTTGTCACCTTATACAGCGGCGGCATGGCGGCATACACATATCCCTTTTCGACCAGCGGCCGCATGAAGCGGTAGAAGAAGGTCAGCAGCAGGATCCGGATATGCGCGCCGTCCACGTCGGCATCCGTCATACACACGATCCGGTGATAGCGAAGCTTGCTCTCGTCAAACTGGTCGCCGAAGCCGCAGCCGAAGGCTGTGATCATCGCACGGATCTCTGCGTTCTCCAGCGCCCTGTCCAGCCGGACCTTTTCAACGTTCAGGATCTTGCCGCGCAGGGGCAGGATCGCCTGGGTCTTGCTGTCGCGGCCGCCCTTGGCACTGCCGCCGGCGGAGTCGCCTTCCACCATGAAGATCTCGCATTTGGACGGATCGCGCTCGGAGCAGTCCGCCAGTTTGCCGGGCAGGGAGGCGCTCTCCAGTACGGTCTTCCGCCTTGTCGCCTCGCGGGCCTTCCGGGCGGCTTCCCGTGCGCGCTGCGCGTCCACGCAGCGGTTGACGATGGCCCGGGCCACAGAGGGATTCTCTTCCAGATAAGTGGTCAGTTCTTCGCTGACCAGCGCGTCCACCACGCCGCGGACCTGTCCGGAACCAAGCTTGGACTTGGTCTGGCTTTCAAACTGGGGATCCTCCATCTTGATGGAGACGATGGCGGTCAGGCTTTCCCGGATGTCCTCGCCCTTCAGGTTGGGTTCGTTGTCCTTGAGGATCTTGTACCGCCGTCCGTAATCGTTGATCGCCCGGGTTACGGCGGTATTGAATCCCTGCAGGTGGGTTCCGCCGTCCGGTGTCGCGATGTTGTTGGCGAAGGTGTACACGTTCTCCGCGTAGGAGTCGTTATACTGCATGGCCATCTCAACCAGAATGCCGTCCTTGATGCCTTCGGTGTAGATTGGTTCAGGAAACAGCACCTGCTTGTGCTGGTTCAGGAACTTGACGAATTCCTTCAGGCCGCCTTCATAGCAGAAGTCGTTTTCCTTGGGTTCCTCAGGCCGTTCATCCCGGAAGATGATGCGCACGCCCTTGTTCAGGAAAGCCATCTCCCGCAGCCGGTTGCGCAGGGTGTCGTATTCAAATTCCCCGGTCTCAAAGATGCCCTCAGGGTTCTCTTCAGAACGGACGTCCGGCCAGAACTGGATTGTCGTTCCGGTCCGTTCTGTGGTGCCGATCACCTTCAGGTCGTACAGGTATTTGCCCCGGGCGTATTCCTGCTGGTAAATCTGTCCGTTCTGGTATACGGTCACGGTAAAGTGGCTGCTCAGCGCGTTCACTACGCTGGCGCCGACACCGTGCAGGCCGCCGGAGACCTTGTATCCCCCGCCGCCGAATTTTCCGCCGGCATGCAGGATCGTCAGGCAGACTTCCACTGCCGGGCGGTGCATTTTTGGATGCATGCCTACCGGAAATCCGCGCCCGTCGTCCATCACGGTCACAGAACCGTCTGCGTTCAGCGTTACGTTGATCTGGTGGCAGTAACCGGCCAGCGCTTCGTCCACGGAGTTGTCCACGATCTCATACACCAGGTGATGCAGGCCCCGGGCGTCCGTCGAGCCGATATACATGCCCGGCCTTTTGCGGACGGCTTCCAGGCCTTCGAGCACCTGAATCTGTTCTTCTCCGTAATCAGCGGTAACAGCGGTCACCTGTTCCAGTTCAAGGTCCATTCCTTCTGTCATAGCGCACCTCGTTTTTGTCTCTTTCGCGTGCTTCGGAAAAAACATGTGTTTTCAGGGCGTTTCCGGGCCGTTTTTGAAATCCTTCCGTCCCTTGAAAAATCAAGCGTTCCGAATCAGTTTATTATATCACTTTTCGTCCCGGGAAGGAAGGGTTTTCGCGATTTTTTCTTTCCTATATATATAGACGGCCTCATTTGTCCGGACAAGTGAAACAGCCTTGCGTTTCGCTCGGCGCGCACAAAAAAAGCCGGGAGTAATCCCGGCCCGGACGCGCCGCTTTTCCTCCGGACAGCGTCAGAACCACGCGGGCGGAAGGAAGCGCCGCTGGTTTTCGAGCATATCGTTAAACAGTTCCTGTCCTTCGGCCGCCTTCAGGAAAGCCATCTGCGGATCGTTCATGAAAACGGAAAAACCAAGCTTCCGGTCGCACCGCAGGGCAGACGTCAGCGTATTTTCCTGGTTCAGTATATGACGCGCAAGCAGCGGAAGAATACCGGCCGGCGCCGGCCCCGCGTGGATCGGTTCGATCCGGTCCCGCGCAAACAGGGCATTGGTCTCCACCACAGCCCCGAAGGGCAGATTGGGGATCTGTCCGAGATTCGGAAGATTGACATTGGAGATCATGTTTCCCAGCCCGAGAAGAGCCTTCATGAGCAGATGTCCTTCCTCGCCGGAGGGTTTCAGCGTGGGCTTTTCCCGGCCGCTGATCAGGTCATCCGAACGGCGCAGCCTGTCCTGCAGGTCCTTTATCCGCCAGTCCACGCCGGTCAGGCTGAATTTCCAGCCCCTGATCGTCTCAGGATCGGCTGTATAACACGGCGCCGTGAATTCCGCCAGGTGCCGGTCTCCGGCGGCGGCAACGGAACCATACCGGCGGAACAAATCAAATTTGACCCGGTGCGCGCAGTTGAAATGTGAATTCATCCAGTTCTTTTCCGGGCTTTCCTCATATCCGCTCAGGTAATACTTGTCCGCGAAACGCGCGTATAAGGAAATCAGGTCAATGTTCCTCCAGCTTGCGCGGGTAATCCATGTAAAGTGGTTGATTCCCGTGACCGTTGTGCTCAGTTCCTGCCTCCTGATGTTTTCAACGCCTTCTTCCGTCCTGAGCATGGCGCACATCAGCTCCTGTGTGCCGAATACCTCAT
>CAZUXV010000285.1:0-2951 GCA_964624445.1 uncultured Oscillospiraceae bacterium
ATGATATGAAAGACCTGTATATCCGGAAAATGTCCCTGATCGACTCCCCGCCGAAGGACAGCTACCTGAACCGGCTGCCGGTGGTCAGGCATCTGGCGGAACACGGGATTGAGTTCCATAAGCAGGTGACGTTCTTCGTCGGGGAGAACGGCTCCGGGAAATCCACCCTGATTGAGGCGCTGGCCGTATCCCAGGGATTCAATCCGGAGGGCGGGACAAAGAACTTCCGCTTTTCAACGGAGGATTCCCATTCCGGGCTGTATTACCACCTGCGGGTTTCCAGGGGAGCGGTCTATCCCCGGGACGGGTTCTTCCTGCGGGCGGAAAGCTTTTACAATGTGGCGAGCAATATCGACCAGATGGACCGGGAACCGGGCGTCGGGAGTCCTGTGATCAACAGCTACGGGGGCGTATCCCTGCATAAGCAGTCCCACGGGGAAAGCTTCCTGGCTCTGGCGGAGAACCGGTTCGGCGGAAGGGGACTGTATATCCTGGATGAGCCGGAAGCAGCCCTGTCGCCCCGGGGGATTATCCGGCTGATCCGGCGGATGGACGAGCTGGTGAAACAGGATTCCCAGTTTATTATCTCCACCCATTCCCCGATGCTGCTGGCCTTCCCGGAGGCGGAGGTGTACCAGATCCGGGAGAACGGCATCCGGAGCGTAAGGTTCCAGGATACGGAGCATTACCGGACAACGGTCCGGTTCCTGCAGAATCCGGAGAGCGCGATAGAGGATATACTGGGAGAATGAGTCCGGGGGGGGTGAAGCCGGTTCAAACCGTGCTTGAGTTCGCCGGCTCAGGTTCAACCTGTATCTGCTGGGATCACCGGCAGGCGGCGTTTATGATGGATATGCGGCGGAAATGTCGCCTGCGGGGCGACCCGGAAGGGCCCCGGAGAGGGTATCCTGAATATGCGGAAGGAGGGGGAACCATGGGTAAGACGAACAAAGCGGTACGGATCCGGTGCTGCACATACGATCTGGAGGCGGATCAGCTTTACCGGAATCTGGCGCTGCAGGAGATCAAGTCCTACGGCGACAAAGTGACCTTAGAGGACGGAACGGTGCTGCACAGGACGGAACGCGATCCGAGTCTGTATGCTGAAAGCAATGAGATGACGCTGTGCCGCTGCGTGAAATGCGGCGCCCTGTTCCTGCATGATTATCATTACGAATCCGATATGTACGATCCCTGGTCCAGCACATGGATGTATCCTGTCGCTTCCGAGGAGGAAGCGGACCTGCTCAATATCCTCCTGGACGGGAAGAAAACCGGCCTTCCGGATTTCCGGAGAATCTACCGGTATGACTGGAGTTACAGATGGCAGGGAACGGAGGAACCGCGGCCGCTTGACACGGAAGAACTGAAAGAGATGATCCGGAAAAAGTACGCCCATGTGGATCAGACACTGCTGGAGAACCTGATCCGGAAAGCCGGGCAGGAACGGATGACCGAGAAAATACCCATGCCGGAGCCTGAACCGGATCCGGAACCGGAAGAAGACGAAGAGGAAAAGAAGTACCTGTATATGGCCAACTGGGACCGTGATCCCCCGACCCTGATCCGGCTCGGTTCCTTTGCGAAAATGGAGGCGGACATGTTCGTGTACCCCGGCGTGTGGAAGGACACGCCGCGGCTGAACGATATCCGGGTCGGCCTGGGTCCCTGCATGGATTATGACTCCATCAGCGATAAGACAGCTGCGGAGCTCATGGGAAAGCTGCAGGCGTATTACGACCGGCTGGCGGCAGAGAAAGGGGAATGAACATGTATGATTTTGTAGAAGCAGTACGCGGACGTGGTATTGTTGTGATCAGGCTGAGTGAACAGGTGCATGCGCTTGTCAATACTGAATGTGACGGAAGCGAAGGCGTCCTGTTTGCCCGTTATCCGGAAAGTTTTTACAAGCACGGGTATTTTGAGGAACCGCCTGAGGATCTTGATCGTGATATAGTTAAAAAGGCAATCAAAAAAATCAGATATGCTGTTGATGAACTGAATGAAGATAACGCGTATGAAACAAGCCTTGGACGACTGACTACGAAAGAAATCAGAACCGCGTTGGATGAGTTTTCAGAGAGAGCGGAATAATGTGGCGGTTTGCGGCGGAAATGATGAAGCTGAATGAAGGAGGAGATCGCAATGACAACGGTATTTCCCCAAACGGTAAAGTGCTCTGTCTGCGGAGCGGAAAATGAGATCATGGTTGTGGGTTCAACGAATGCCTTCGGGCCGACGGACCTGGATACCCGGCCGCCGGAGATGAAGAGATCCACTATGTATTACTGGGTCCAGGAATGCAGCGCCTGCGGGTATGCCGCCACCGACCTGACGGATGAAACCGGACTGGACAGATCGTTCTTTGAAACGGACGATTATCTGGCCTGCAGCGGTATTTCCTTCGCGTCGGATCTGGCGAAGTCGTTCTACCGCCAGTATCTGATCATGACGGCGGAGAAGCAGCATGAAGATGCGTTTTTCGCGGCGATGCACGCAGCCTGGTCCTGCGATGATAAGGAGGACAGGGCGAATGCTGTGCTGATGCGGGAAAAGGCGGTCGAAGAGGCGGAACAGCTGCTGCAGTCGGATGACTGCGACTGGAAGGATACGGTCAGGCTGATCCGGGCGGATCTGCTGAGAAGGACAGGCCGGTTTGATGAACTGCTGGAGCAGTATGAATCCGCTGAATTTGACGGGGAGCTTCTGAATCAGATCATCGCCTTTGAAAAGGAGCTGGCCCGGAGAAAGCAGTCCGGATGCTATACGGTGGCGGACGCGGAGGCATATGCGGACGGCAGCTGGGACTGGAACGGACGGGAAGGGGAATGATGAAGATGGAATCAACGGGTAATCTTCGGGAAGCAAAAAGATGGATGGAATGCAGATGTATTGCGTCGCCGATGGGAGTGCCGTTTGAGAGAGACGGGATATACAGATGGGACTACGGG
>CAZUXV010000286.1:0-2913 GCA_964624445.1 uncultured Oscillospiraceae bacterium
TTTCCAGGAAATTAATAACTGTTCCAGGTGCTGTCGGTGATGTCGGATCAAGACACGCATCTGTACCAACTACATTGATTGTTATCTTATCATGATCATCTTCATGACCTGTTATATTTGCGGGAAAATCTTTAAATATCACATTGTCACCAACATTAACATCATATACTGTTTTTGTTGGATCATACTGGATAATAACTGTTGGATCAGTTTCAGCTGCGGCAAGCGCATCTTCTGCAAGTGCCTTAGAAGTTCTTATTACAGTGTCCTGCAGTTGCTTCCAATTGATATAATTATCACTTACAATGGTTGAACCAGCTGTATTCAATCCGAGATGTAAAGTATTCTCATCTTGAGGATATACACCTTCCGTAGGTGCCGGCGGAGGATCACTGTAATCAGCTAATGAATTACCATCAGGAGTACCTTGATTTAAATTGGAATTTTCACCATGATATATTCCATTATAAATCCGACCAATTACTGTGTTCTCTGCACTTCCAAGATAGAAAGGTACTATATTATGGTTGTCCTTACGTGCACTAACAAAAGATCCTGCAGTTAATCCGGTAATCTTTCCGCCAACCACAGAAGGTTTGTCTGCCATTTTACTGTCTGCAACACCTGATGCACCATCAACAATCAGATCTCCATGTATCAAAACCCCACCCATCTGATGAGTTTTGAGGTAGACATCCCCTTGTCCGACAACATCTCCTTCTGCCGGTTCAGTGTCGTTACACAATGCAATAACATTATACCACTTCAGAATATCCTCAAGTTTATAGGACGGCATTTTGCGGGTATCCTGAGTCAATTCAACCACATCATACCAATAATCTGTATCCGGCTCTACTTCTTCCAGTTTGATTCGATCCGGTGCTTCACCCGTTTGTGGATAATGAGTCAAAGCAAACTTATTTACATAATAGGGACGTTGTGGATCCACATACAATTTATCCCCAGGACGTAGAATGCTCGGATTTGTATCTGACGAAGGAACGCCAAACAGTTCCACTGTTGTAGACTTTTCAAATCCATTATATACCTGGCTGACCGCATCTGAGCCTTCTTTTGTCTTCCATTTATTTGTGACACCATCAATCGGAATATCAATATAAGTGCATCCGTTTTCTAAATCTTGTGTTTTGGTTACATTATCATCAGTAAGTTTAACAAGAGCGTATGTAGTAGGACTGTTTTTGTGTTCAACTGTAACCCGAACATACAATCCGCCATTCACTGAAATATCACTAAGCTTTGTCGTATCAAACTTTAATCTGACATGATATTTGACATTATTAGCCTGCTTCAGCTTTATGATAGCTCCGCCATCAGCAGGATTTTCGCTAGGATCCTCAAAGTATTTGTATCCTTCAGGAGCTGAATCATCAATTTTCGTATTCGGATTGATTTCAGGATTATTCGCCTCACTAAAATTTGATGGCTTTTGATCTGGATTCTTGAGTTGACATATCCGAAGCGTTTTATAGTCAACATAGTGTTCTTCCTTGTTGTACGCTGTCGTATTATTGCCGGAATTGAAAGTCTTAGGCTGACTATTCAGGTCAACAAAATCTTCAATCAGTACTGTTGTCTCAGGTCCATCGTTCCAGTTGATGGGGACCATATTCCATCCAATTACTTCGTCTTTGTGAAGACCTTTTTTTGCTTTGATTTCTGCACGAATATAGTACCCGCTGCCCAGACTGGGATCAGGAGTAACTTCTGTGATTTCGTCTTTCAAATATGTTCTAATTGTAACAGGATATACTGGACGTTTTTTTGCTTCAATGTGGAAATTATTGTCTCTTGGCTCCCTACGTGTTTTAAACTCGAAATCATAAAGATCTACTGTTGCTTTATTCTGGTTGATGTTAATAGGCGTTAACGTTTCAGTTGCATTGTACTGGTGTTCTCTCAAATATGTTGCATCAAGTTCACCTTCACCTGTATACTTATATATATAACTGTAGCTGATTTCTTCTTTTTCAGTCGGTATCACACAATTCGGGGTTCCATCAGACAATCTGGTAAACTTTGATATAATGGCTTTCGACTCAATAATCTGAATCGGAGCATAATATGAGTTGCCATCTATTCCTATCATCAGATAGTATTTCCCGCTCATGTTAGTAGCGGCTTTTTCATCTGGAACAGTCCCATCTAAAAAGTCAATTACTACTGCATTCTTAGCAGCATATTCTTCCGCATTAATAGTATATTCATGAGGATCGTCGCGTTGAGATATATTAATAATATATTTCGTTCCAGTATCATCAGTAATGGTCTGAGCAACACTAGCCCGATTTGCATCTGAGAGCGATGTTACCTCCGAATCTGACTGTCTTAATGAAATCGTTACGTCCGGAACAGATGTTACCGTCGCAATTCCGTCAGTAAATGATATCGGGTTTGTATTGTCAGTACTTATCGGTAACGCAGTATAGTATACGGGTGTTTCCCCGATTTTTGCTAATAAATAGTAATGTTTGTCCTCCGGAACTGTAATCTCCTCAATATCCCCAGCTTCGTTAGTATACCGCATGAAATACTTGTTTGCTTGTTTGGCAGCGGTAATGGTATATACATAATAATTTCCTTCACTGTCTGCTTCTGTCGGAGAGGTTACCGAAACAGTATAGTACTTGCCAATGGTTCCTCCGTCTGTAATTCTGTTGTTAATATCCTTTAACGAGTCAAAGTCATCTGTATCACTCCCTGAATTGACAAAAACAACAGAAGATACATCGATCATATAAGATACATCGATATTATCCGCATCTTTTATCTGTCCTAAACCTGAAGCGGTCACAGGGGCATAGTAGGCCGGTTGTCCGCTACTGTTTATTGCCAGCAGGTAATAGTGGTTGTTTTCACCCAGATCCACATCATACTCCGGATCATAGTTCA
>CAZUXV010000287.1:0-2911 GCA_964624445.1 uncultured Oscillospiraceae bacterium
CCTTCTCCCAGGTGCCCCGCCACCACAGGTCATAGTAGCTGTGGCCCCGGAACCAGAGGCTGTTCACCGTCACATGCCGCACCTTGCCCGCCATGCCATTGTCCAGCAGGGCTTTCAGGTTCCGCACCGGCAGGCGGAAACGGTTCTGGGCGATGATCGAAAGCTTCTTTCCGCTCTCGTCCCGGGCCTTCAGCATGGCGTCGCACTCCTCCAGGGAGGCGGCCATGGGTTTTTCGCATACTGTGTTCTTCCCGCTCTTCAGCGCGTTGATCGTGACTTCCGCGTGGGCGAAGGGCGGCGTGCAGACGTCCACCAGGTCGATATCATCCCGGCCCAGGATGTCGTGGTGGTCCAGGTACACCTCCGCGTCCAGGCCGTACTGTTCCTTGACTTTCTGCGCTTTTCCGGGGATAATATCCACAAGAGCGGCGATCCGGCACCGGTCCGGAAACTGCAGATAAGCCTTGATATGGGCGTGGGAAATTCCGCCCGTGCCGACGATTGCGACATTGATCATATTCCGTTCCCTCTTTTCTTCGGAGGCTTTTTATGCATACTGAAACAAACCAGGTACCCTTTCTGCCGATGGGACAGCCCGGCAACCAGGGGTATGAAGCGCATCATAATTTTGATGAGACGATGGAAGTCACGCAGTACCACTGCCATGACTATTTTGAATTCTATCTCCACATCCGCGGCGGCGAATTCATGGGCGTCGAAAACCGCCTGTTTCAGCTCAAGCCCAATCAGCTGTTCGTTCTCCCGCCCTTCAGCATGCACGGGCTTTCCTGCACCACTCAGATGCGGAACTACGAGCGGGCCTATCTGAATCTCGCGCCGGAAGTGCTGCGGGTGCTGGGCTGCGGCCAGATCGATCTGGAAAACCTTTTCCGCCAGCACACTTCGGGAAATGTATGCACCTATCAGCTCAGCGGCGACGACGCGGAGACTTTCGTCTCCTGTGTCCACAGGATCCGGGACAACAGCGCCCGCAAGGGCGACCCCCTCGAACGCTACGGCGATTACGCCCTGATGATGAACCTGCTGAGCGTGGTCTGCCGGACCATGCGCCGGACGGAGCCGGTGGAGGGAGAAGTCTTCGGCAACAGCATCATCCAGGAGATCCTGGACTATATCAACAGCCACTACACCCAGCCGATCCGCATGGAGAACCTGGCCCGGTCCTTCGGGGTCAGCGTATCCTGGCTGTCCCACGAATTCACCCGGTTCACCAACCGCAGCGTGTATGACTATATTCTCTACCGCCGGGTGATCCTCGCCCGCCAGCAGATCCTGGGAACCGCGTCCCTGAATGATATCGCCTACCAATGCGGGTTCAACGATTATTCAAACTTTCTCCGTTCCTTCACGAAGGTCGTCGGCATGTCGCCGAGCCGGTACCGGAAAAGTCTGAAACAATACGCGAATATCGAATACTGACAGTAAGTCTCAGGGGCTTATCTGAAAAAGAGGCGCGGACCCGAAGGCCCGCGCCTTTTCGTTCGTATCAGTTTCCGGGATAGGTGCCGGTAGCGTTGCCAGCCTTGTATTCTTCACGGAGCGCCGCGACGATCTCGTCCGCACCGGCGGCCTTGATCTCTTCGACACCCGCGTCATACTTGGCGTCAAACTCTTCGGGGCTGCAGGAAACCACGTCAGCGATGAACTTGGCTTCAGCGCCCTTCACGGTTCCTTCGTAGTCAGTCACAGCCTGGACGGGCTGGGTCCAGCCGATCTGGGTCCAGGTATCGGTCAGGGAGTCCTTATAGGCTTCCTTGACGTCCTCTTCGTATCCGGCGAAGGGCAGGACCAGGGCAGCTTCGTTCTTCTCAGCGCTGCCGTAGTACAGGCCGTTGGCGATGAAGGCGATGTCGCCGGCATGGATCTTGTTCTCATCCGGAACTTCGTCATTGGCCTTCACGCCGACCGGGATGCCGTCCTCGTTCAGCTTCTCATAGTTGATGCCTTCGGTACCGTTCTGCATGGCGAACAGGTTTTCGGGCGTTGCGAGCCAGTCCAGATACTTCATGGCCATCTCAGCGTGCGCTTCATCGGAATCCTTGGGGATGAAGATCAGCAGGCCGGCGGGGGTGTAGATGTCGCGCAGGGCCTTGCCCAAGCTCTCGTTGACAAAGGGGCTGCAGGAGACCCAGTGGCCGCCTTCAACGTTCTTTTCCAGTTCCTTCTGATAGTTTTTGTCGGTACGCCAGGGCTGATCGGGCTGGCCGCTGAAGAAACCGACGTTGCCCATGACCATCGCGGAGTCGTTCGCGTCGTCGTTATTCTGCAGCGCGAAGGATTCGGAGATGATGCCCTCG
Source organism: uncultured Oscillospiraceae bacterium (assembly GCA_964624445.1). Taxonomy (GTDB): domain Bacteria; phylum Bacillota; class Clostridia; order Christensenellales; family Aristaeellaceae; genus Aristaeella. Next base: position 2,319 of record CAZUXV010000287.1, read on the forward strand.
TTGTACAGCTTGTTCAGCCAGCGGAAGCCTTCTTTGGCGCCGGGCAGCAGTTCGGGGGTCTTGGCGTTCGCGAACCAGTCTTCTTCGGTGACCTGGGAGAAATCAACGAAGGAGTCTGTGATGCGGCGTACGTTGAACATCGGGTCGCTCTCATAGATGCCGAAGGAGAAGCCGACGGTGTTGTCGCCGCCCAGTTTCTTCTCCTGAGCCGCTTCCAGATAAGCGGTCAGCTGTTCGATGCTGGTGGGTTTTTCCATGCCCAGTTCCTTCAGCCAGTCTTCACGGATAAAGAATCCGACGTTGGCGCGGCTGATACGGCGGGCGTTCAGGTACCACTGGATGCCGTCGCGCTGGCCCAGCTTCAGCAGTTCGTCGCCTTCTTCGGTCAGGAAAGCCTTCAGGTTGGGAGCTTTCTCCAGCAAGTCGTTCAGCTGCCAGAGGCCTTCAAACTCGATGTACTGGTCGACAACCTTGTTGTTGTTGTAGGTGATGCAGATGTCAGGCGCGATGTGCGCGGTCAGGTCAGCCGCGATCAGGCCTTCTTCTCCGCCCCAGCGGGCATATCCGACGAACTCAAGGTTGATCTGGTTGGG
>CAZUXV010000288.1:0-2865 GCA_964624445.1 uncultured Oscillospiraceae bacterium
TATATTTGATAAACAGGCCGTAATACTCCTGCGATTCGACAACGCCGCTGAAAAGCCCGACCTTCCCCGCCGCATCCTGCTGAGCAAGCTTGCTGTTTGCCAGTCGTACATTGATGCGTTCGAGACGGATATAATGCGACTTGTCCGGATCCAGTCCTAATGCGGATACAATACCATCCTGCAGTTTATTGATGTCGCCGATGAAATTCGCGACAAACTCGGTGGCTGAATGATTGTAGATTTCATTCGGCGTTCCGATCTGTTCAATATATCCTTTATTGAAAACGGCAATCCGGTCGGAGAGCGTCAGCGCTTCTTCCTGGTCATGGGTTACATAGATTGTCGTAATGCCGAATTCCTTCTGCATTCTTTTCAGCTCATTTCGCAGCTGGACGCGCAGTTTGGCATCCAGATTGGAAAGCGGTTCATCCATGCAGATGATGGTTGGTTCGGTGACCAACGCGCGGGCAATGGCAACGCGCTGCTGCTGTCCACCGGAAAGCTGTGATACCGCTTTTGCAAGCTGTTCGTCTGTCAGGTCAACTTTCCGGGCTATTTCATTGACTTTTCGGGTGATTTCTTCTTTGTTCTGCTTCTTGATTTTCAGTCCAAAAGCAATGTTATCCCGTACAGTCATTGTCGGAAACAGCGCATAGCTCTGAAAAACGATACCGATGTTGCGTTTTTCAATCGGCACATGCGTGATATCCTTACCCTGCATGGAAACAGACCCGCTCACCGGCTCAATAAAACCTGTGATCGTTCTCAAAGTTGTGGTCTTACCGCAGCCTGATGGTCCGAGAAATGTAAAAAACTCCCCTTCCTTTACATGGACATTGATCTTGTGAAGTGCTTCAAAGTCTCCGAATTTCACGACAATGTCTGAAAGATTAATCATTAATGGACAACTCCTTTGTCAGATTCTGTTCGCAGACCAGCCCCCTCATGCGGGTACCGTCCTGATATAAAAGCGGGCGAGCCCAGAACGGACTCGCCCTGATTGATGATTGTATTATTCTTCCTGTTTCTGGGTCAGCGTAGCCCAATCCAGGTTATCCCAATCCGGTTCCGCCGGAGCATTTGCGTTGTCCGCCCAGTAGAAGCCGAGGTTCGTCATAATATTGGTCCATTCGGAGGAATGGGCGCCAACATATTCCGCATAAGTCATATCAGTTCCTTCAACCTTGGTCAGTGAGCAGTTCTTAATCGCATAGATCGGAGGAACTTCGTCATACAAAGCAGCCACTGCTTCTTCATTGCAGGGATAGGAGTCAAATGCTTCAGACCATGCAATCTGAGTCTCAGCAGAACCGAACCATTCAGCAAATGCCTTGACTATTTCAGTCTCTTCTTCGCTGCGGCCATCGCGGTCAAGAATGCCGATGTATTCAGCAATATAATAAGTACCGTCAGCTACATCCACCAGACCCCAGTTTTCGCCAACCGGAACGCCCTTCAGCGGATGTTCGTAAGCAGGATTGTCACCGGTAGCAGTAATTTCACCATACAGAGAAGAAGAATAGAAGGTGGACACCTGCACATCGCCGCGAATCAGGGGCTCCAGGCCATACTTATCTCCCGTATTTTCACCATTGGCGCAATATTGCCAGAGAGTCTTCCATCCGTCGATGGAGATACCGCCCGCAGGTGATGCCGGATCGGTAAAGGCATACAGCATGGCATTGTTGATGTTCATGTTGGTCGTTCCGCCAACTTTTCCCTGCCGGTACCATTTATAGCCGCTGTTGACGAGGTCGGCCCAATGATCGAACTTGAGCGCTTCACCGTTCGTACCAAACTCGTCGTTGCGGTACAGCATCAGGATGTTCTGAATGACCAGGCCGTAAGCTTTGCCATCGAATTTGTATTCTCCGACTTTATCTGCCCAGGTGGGAGTCCAGTCCATAATCTTCAGGTTCTCATACTGACCATTTACCAGCTGTGACCAGCGAACTTCGTTAAGTCCGAAAACAATATCACCGTCTTTGTTTTCATTGGCCGCCTGTACTGCAGCTGTGTCACCGGAGATGACAGAGTTGTCATCAATAGAGATGTTGAATCCGGCTTCCTTCGCTTTTTCGATCAGCCATGTAGTCCGTTCCGTAGAGTTCGAGTTGCTGTAGATGCGAATGGTAAAATCATCTGCGCTCGCAAAGCTGAGCAGAGACGCCATCATCATCACAGCCAAAAGAACAGCAAACAGTTTTTTCATTGGGATGCCTCCTGTTATTCAATTTCACACCTTGCGGTGTTTTGTTGAAATGATTATACAACGTTTCGGTAACGTTTTCAATGCTTTTTCATCTATAATCCGGATATATTTTCAGGGAATGATATGCGTGTCACGCAAGCCTTTCGGGTAATGATTTTTAATGACTCCCCCGCTTCCTTTTCCCCATCCGATATTCAGGCCCTGATATCTCATGACCGTCCATCCCTCAGTATCACCCGGAACCGTTTCACCGCTGATGTATTTTACTGCAGCTTCAGGATTTAGATCTGTTGCCCGGACATCATTCTTCCAGATGCATAATGCTGCCGCATGATCGGGAATGATCACTTTCCCTCTGGTCTCACCCAGATGAAGCCCGGCCCTGTATATTCTGATTCCTTTCAGATCAGGTAACTGCGGACAGTTTATCAGTGTTTTCCCGAACAGATGGGTTGGTTTCGGAAGATCAGGAAAGGCGGTTTCAAACAGCTTCATTTCTTCCCGGGCCGGCTTAGGCATGATTCGGTCGGGATTCAGTACAGCGGTTCCCTCTCCAGCCTTACGGAACAGCGCGACAAACTGCCCTTCTCCCTGCAGTCGATGCGGAAAGCACGTATAGATCCCGTTCGGAGCGTCAATTTCCGGCAATGAAA
>CAZUXV010000289.1:0-2847 GCA_964624445.1 uncultured Oscillospiraceae bacterium
ATCTGCGCGCCGGTCTTCTGGTCCAGGGCGCCGGTGGGTTCGTCCGCCAGCAGGATAGAGGGATTCCCCACCATCGCCCCGGGCGATGGCTACACGCTGCTGCTGTCCGCCGGACAGCTGGCTGGGCAGATGATCCATCCGGTCCTTGAGCCCGACCCGTTCCAGCATCGCTTCCGCCCGTTCCCGGCGTTCTTTCGGCCGGATCCCCGTGTAGATCAGGGGAAGTTCCACGTTTTTCAGTGCGGTCAGCCGGGGAAGCAGCTGGGAATTCTGGAAGATAAAACCGATTTCCCGGTTCCTCAGCTCCGCCAGTTCCTGCTCATCCAGGTCTTCCACCTCGCGGCCCCGCAGGGTATATTCGCCGGAAGTAGGCGTATCCAGGCAGCCGATGATGTTCATCAGGGTTGTTTTGCCGCTGCCGGACGGTCCCAGCACCGAAAGGTATTCCCCTTCCTTCAGGGTCAGGGAGACCTTCTTCAGGGCGTGGACGTTTTCCCCTCCCAGCGGATAGATTTTGTCAATCTCCCGCATCCGGAAAAACACTTCATCCGCCATCGTCAGTTCCCCCGTGATCCGCCGCCCGGGGATCTGCTGCCGCCGTTGTTTCCTTCTCCCGGAAGTCCAGCGGGCATATTGCCAGAGTCAGGCATGTTTCCGAATTCCGTTGTGCCGTTCCCGTTCCTGTTCTGCCAGTTCCGGTTCGACCGGTTCACCTGTCGGTTGGTAAACAGGCCGGAGAACAGAGCAGCCAGACCGGTAGCTTCTTCTTCCTTTTCAGCGATCTTATAAACCGTCTCGCCGGATTGGATGCCCTCCTTGATTTCCACATAATTACCGTTGCTCACGCCTACAGTCACGGGAACTTCCTTCATCTCACCGTTCTCGTCTTCCTTGTAGACATAAGCGGTATTGTCCCGTGCTGTGCTCAGGCCTTCCATTTTCAGCACGGTCACGTTCTGCGCTTCTTGCAGAGGAACAATAACCGTTGCCTGCATACCCGGCCAGATGTTTTCTGTTTCGGAAGTATCAACATTAACCGTCGTTGTATAATAAGCAACATTGTTGCCGCTATAAGAAACATGATCAATCTTGTCAATCACAGACTCGAACGTCGCTCCGGCTGAGGAAACCGTTACACGGCAGCTCTGTCCTTCGCTCACCTGTCCGATATTGCTTTCCCCCACGCGCACTGACACCGTCATATGGTCAAAATCTGCCACGGTGATCAGACTGGCCTCAGCTTTGACCTCATCGCCCTTTTCCACGTCGATGGCACTGACAGTCCCGTCAAACTCCGCCTTGATCGTTTCGCCGCCGGAAAGGCGGATCAGCTTGTCGCCTTCCCTGACTTTATCGCCTTCGGCTACATAGATCTCCTTGACCTTGCAATCCGACGACGCAGTATAGCTTGCGCTGTTGATCAGCTGCATGCTGCCGGTAAAGGACAGCGAGTTGGAAATACTGCCTGTTGTCGCTGTATATGGATCATAGGTGATCTTATACTCCGCTTTCAGCTTGCTGTAGACTGACCAGACAGCCACACCGACCACCAGAAGGATCACCAGTGTCCAGATCAGCCGTTTGATGATTCTGCGTTTCCGGCCTTTCTTTTTCTTCTTTCCTTCCGTTTTTTCAGCCGTCACGGCTATTTCTTCCGTTTCGGCCGTTTTCTTTTCCAGCTTTTCCGCCATCTTTCAGTCATCCTTTCCTTGTGTACCTCTTTGACGGTATCCATGATACAAAGCCAACTTAAAACGAAACTTAAAAAATCTGCAAAAAATCCCGGTTTCCTCACGGAAACCGGGAAATGGATGATTCTTTCCTGTTACGGGATTTCTTCAGGTGCGGGGCTTTCCGTCTCCGGCGCGGATGCGCTTTCGACAGCTTCTGCGGCCGTTTCCGGTGCTTCCGCGGTCTCGGACGGCTGGATGTCTTCCGGAACTTCTTCCTCTTCTTTTTCCGCCCTGCAGACGCCGACGACGGTGCTTCCCTCCGCCAGCCGCATAATCCGGACGCCCTGGGTTGCGCGGCCGCACAGGCGGACGTCCGCAGCCCTGGCCCGGATAATCGTGCCGTCATCGGTGATCAGCAGGATATCCTCGTCTTCATGCACAAACATCAGCGCAGCAAGATCGCCGGTCTTTTCCGTCAGCTGCATGGCCTTGATGCCCATGCCGCCGCGGCCCTGTTCACGGTATTCGTCCGGATCAGTCCGCTTGCCGTAGCCGCCGGTAGTGATCGCCAGCACGGTCGTCTCCGGCTCCACGGCGGCGATATCGATCACTTCGTCGCCTTCCGCAATCCGCATGGAGCGGACGCCGATGGAGTTACGGCCCACGTTGCGGACGTGCCGCTCGTTGAAGCGGATGCACTTGCCCTTCCGGGTGGAAACAAGCATTTCGTCGTCTCCGTTGCTCAGCCGTACGCCGATCAGTTCGTCTTCCTCCTTCAGGGCAATGGCGATCAGGCCGTTCTTGCGCAGGTTGCGGAACTCTTCCAGCGCGGTCTTCTTGATCATACCCCTGCGGGTCGCCATGACCAGATTGTGTTCCTGCTCCGTTTCCTTCGGCATGGGCAGCATCGTGGAGACCTTTTCCCCGCCGGCAATGTGCAGCAGGTTGATGATCGCCGTACCGCGGGCCTGGCGCCCGGCCTCGGGGATCTGGTAGCATTTCAGGCTGTAGACCCGGCCGAGATTTGTGAAGAACATAATTTCCTGATGGGTGCTGACCACGAACATCTGGGTCGTGTAGTCGGTATCCTTCACATTCATGCCGCTCACGCCGCGGCCGCCGCGGGCCTGGCGCCCGGCCTCGGGGATCTGGTAGCATTTCAGGCTGTAGACCC
>CAZUXV010000290.1:0-2814 GCA_964624445.1 uncultured Oscillospiraceae bacterium
CGTAAATGCCGGGAACGCCCCGGTCTTTGAGAAACGTATCCAGGGTGTACTGGCATGTCCTTGGCGGTGAGGCAGAGGACACCGTTGGTCATGCAGGCAGCAACCACTTCGGAAGCGGGCTTGCTCGTCTTCAGGCCGAGCATCAGACCCAGCCCGGAGATGCCTTCGATGCCCGGCGCACCGTCCAGGAGGCTCCGGATCAGGTTGCTCTTGCAGGTGACGTCCGCCAGGAAGTCGTCCGTCAGGCGCTCCACGACGGAAAGCGCGGCGGCCGCGGCCACCGGATTACCGCCGAAGGTGGAACCGTGATCCCCGTAGGAGAAGACGTCCTTCACTTTTTCGCCCAGCAGGGTGGCGCCCATGGGCAGGCCGCCGGCGAGGCCCTTAGCGGTGGAAACCACGTCCGGCTCCAATCCGTAGATCATATAGGCGTACATCTTTCCGCTGCGGCCGTTGCCGGTCTGAACTTCGTCCACCATGAGGAGAATGTCCTGCTCCTTCAGGTAGGCGGCCAGTTCTTTGGCAAAATCGGGATCCAGCGGGATCACGCCGCCTTCGCCCTGTACGCATTCGATGAGGACTGCAGCAACGGTGCCGCCCGCGCAGAGTTTTTTCAGCGCGTCCAGATCCCCGTCGGGGAAGGAGGCGAAGCCCGGTGTCAGCGGCTGATACAGTTCATGGTAGTGTTCCTGGCCCGTGGCAGCAAGGGTGGTCAGCGTCCGGCCGTGGAAGCTGTTTTCCAGGGTGACGATGGTGGAGCAAGCCGGGCCCTTATGCTCCGCGGCCCATTTCCGCGCTGCCTTGATGGCGCATTCGTTGGCCTCGGCGCCGGAGTTGGAGAAGAAGACCTTTGCCATGCCGGTCTTTTTGCACAGGGCTTCCGCCAGCTTTGCGCAGGGAGCGGTATAATACAGGTTCGACATATGCTGGACGCTGCGGATCTGCTTTTCCACGGCGGCGATCCAGGCGTCGTCTGCGACGCCGAAAGAGGTCACGGCGATGCCGGAGCCCATGTCGATGTATTCTTTACCGTTCACGTCTTTGACAAGGGATCCCTTACCGCTGACGATCTCCACCGGGAACCGCTTGTAGGTTCCGGCAATGTAGGTTTGATCAAGTTCGAATGTGTTCATTATTCCCATCCTTTCTGCCGATCGTCAACGGCTTCGCCTTTGGAGACCATGGTACCGGCACCTTCGTCGGTCAGGAGTTCCATGAGAATGGAATGGGGGACGCGGCCGTCCATGATGACTACGTTGCGGACGCCGCGGGAGAGCGCCTTCGCGCAGCACTCCACTTTCGGGATCATGCCACCGGAGATGATGCCGCTGTCATACAGGGAGGGAAGCTCCTGGAGGGTAATCTCCGGGATCAGGGTGGAGGGATCATTTTTGTCCTTCAGCACGCCGGCGATATCCGTCATCATGATCAGGCGCTCGGCACCCAGGGCGCCGGCGATATACGCGGCAGCGGTGTCGCCGTTAATGTTGTAGGCGTTGCCGCTCTTGTCGCAGCCGACGGTGGAGACGACGGGGATATAACCCCGGTCCAGCAGGTCTGTGACCGGCTGGATATGCACCTTCTGAATCTCGCCGACATAGCCCAGGCGCTCGTCCTTGACGCTGCACTGGAGGAGACGGCCGTCCATGCCGGAAAGTCCGACGGCTTTGCCGCCTTTCATCTCCAGCAGGTTGACCAGGGTCTTGTTGATCTTCCCGGCCAGGACCATCTGGACGATATCCATGGTTTCCTTGTCCGTGACCCGCAGGCCGTCCACGAACTCAGGCTTCTTGCCGAGCCGGTCCATGAGGTCGTTGATCTCCGGGCCGCCGCCGTGCACCAGCACGATACGCACACCGATGAGCCACAGGAGGACGATGTCCTCCATAACCTGCTGTTTGAGCTGGTCGTTGATCATGGCGTTGCCGCCGTATTTCACCACGACGACTTTGCCGTTGTAGCGACGGATGTAGGGCAGGGCGGCGGTCAGGACCTCGGCCCGCTCCATATTGGTCAGATCAGTGTTCATGATGATTCTCCTCCTTGCGATCGTCGCAACGGCTCAGGTCCGGTAGTCCCCGTTGATTTTTACATAATCATAGGTCAGATCGCAGCCCCAGGCGGTGGCTTCTTCCGAACCCATGTTCATATCGCAGTCAAAATGCACGTCGTGCTCCGAAAGGATCTCCAGGGCTTTGTCCTCGTCGAAGACCTGGACGCAGCCGTCCTTGTAGAAGCAGACGGAACCGGACTCGCCGGTCATGGTGATGACGATGTTCGCCGGATCGAATTCCGGACCGGCATAGCCCAGCGCACAGAGTACCCGGCCGCAGTTGGCGTCCTTGCCGTAGATCATGGCCTTGACCAGGCTGGAACCGGCGACGGAACGGGCGAGGGTGCGGGCGTTCTCTTTGGTATCCGCGTGGAAGACGCGGATTTCCAGCAGGTGGGTGGCGCCTTCGCCGTCAGAAGCCATGAGCATGGACAGGTCACGGCAGACGCTGTAAAGTGCGGCACAGAAGAGCTCATAGCTCTCATCTTCCTCCGTGACCGGCTTGTTTTCCGCCAGACCGCTGGAGAAGAGGAGGAGCGTATCGTTGGTGCTGGTGTCGCCGTCCACGGTGATCATATTGAAGGTGTCTTTGATCACGGCGCTGAGGGCTTTCTGCAGCAGTTCCGGCGCGATGGCGCAGTCCGTGGCCAGGTAGCCCAGCATGGTGCACATGTTCGGATGGATCATGCCGGAACCCTTGCTCATGCCGCCGAGATGAACGGTGACCGTTCCGTCACCGGAGGCGGCGGGAAGATCGAAGG
>CAZUXV010000291.1:0-2813 GCA_964624445.1 uncultured Oscillospiraceae bacterium
CGCTGCCGATCCGGTACCAGCGGCCCCCAGGGCGCGCGCTGGTAACCGTCCCCGCCCCGCATACAAAAAGAAAGAAAGGAAGTGCCACCCATGAGCGAAACCCGCAGAGGACGCCCGCCCGCAGAAGTAGACGAAGAGAAATTTAAAGAGAAGGTACAATTAGTAGAAGAGAGAAAGATAACCGCGCAGGAAGCCGCCCATGAGTTAGGCATATCAAGAATGACTTTTTTCAGACGGAAGAGAGAAGAATAAAACAGGCCCGTTGGCCTGTTTTTTTATACCCTTTTAAGCTCAAAAAAAAGGAAATCAATAAAGGCGTAAAAAGACGTTGACAGAGTAACAAAAAAGCCGTATTATTGAGGCGTCGGAAGTACCAAAAAGAACGAACGAAATATAAAAGAAAGGAACCCGAAAATGTCAACATATCTTTATGCCCGGATTTCAAAGAAAACACAAAGCATAGAAAGACAAATAAGAAACCTTAAGGAAGCTTACCCGGAAGGAATCTTGTTTGAAGAGAAATACACCGGAACCACCATAGACCGCCCGGAATGGACAAAGCTATATTTGAAAGCGGCACCAGGTGATACAATAGTTTTTGACAGTGTTTCCAGAATGTCAAGAAACGCCGAAGAAGGTATAGAAATCTATGAAGAGCTCTATAATAGAGGTGTAGAACTGGTTTTTCTCAAAGAACCCCAGGTAAACACCCGCACTTATAAAGACGCGCTTGCTCAGCAGATAGCAGAAACCGGAAATGAAATTGCAGACGTTTACATAGAAGCCACAAATAAAGTCCTTGTTATCCTTGCAAAGCAGCAATATAAGCTTGCATTTGCTCAGGCTGAAAAGGAAGTTTTAGATTTGCAGCAGCGCACAAAAGAAGGAATGGCAACCGCAAAAGCACACGGACATTACCCCGGCCCGGTAAAAGGTGAAACAACATGGACAACGAAAAAAGCCATAGCAGCGAAAGAGGTAATTAAAAAGCACGCTAAGGATTTTGGCGGCACGCTTGCCCCGTTAGAGGTGAGAACATTAGCCGGACAAGCTGCCGGAGATAATAAGCCCATTTCAAAAAACACTTATTACAAATACATTAGAGAAATTAAGGACGAAGAAGCCGAAGCCGCAAGAAAAGAAGTTGAAGAAATCATAGCAGCTGCCGGAACAATACCAGGTTGACAACCAGCAGCCGCCCGGAGCGGATCAGGCCCCGGCCCCCGTCCCCGCTGCCGATCCGGTACCAGCAGCAGCCCCCAGGGCGCGCGCTGGTAACCGTTCCCGCTGCCGGACGTGCCCGATCCGGGCACCGGAGCAGCTGCCGCCGCTGCCGATCCGGAGCGGATCAGTCCCCGCGCATCTCATAACCAGGCATCCCAGCAGCGGCCACAGGACGCCCCCAGGAAGCAGCAGCCCCCAGGGCAACCCGGAACCCTGCCGGAGATCAGACCCGCGCTCAGAGCTCAGTAGAAGAAAGGAAGCGCACGCCATGACCAACGAAGAAAAAGACAATATCAGACTACAACAGATTGTAAACGTTGCCCAGGGAAACGACCTTATACAGAAAGCCCGTTACAGCTTAGAACGTAATGCCGGAGAATCTCTTACCACATTAGAACAAAAATTCTTTCTCTATGTAATCAGCAAAATTAAACCCAATGAAAAAGAACTTAACACAATAACTATCAGTATAGCGGAATTTTGCAGAGTAGTCGGACAAGAACCCACAGCCGGAGACAATTACAAGAGAGTAAAGAACGCAATAACAAAGTTAAAACGCCGTTCTTTGTGGTTATATGACAAAGAGACAAACCGTGATATAACAGTTGATTATATACAAAAAGCCATAATCAGCAGAGGAAGCGGAATTGTTGAAATAAGGCTTGATGAAGATTTAAGACCCTATCTCTTAAACCTATCACGAAATTTTACGCTTTTTTCCCTTCGGAACGTTTTAGCCATGAAATCAAGATATAGTATTTCACTATACCAGATTTTGAAAAGTCAATATTTCAAAGGCCCCGAATACACTGTTTCAATAGCGGACTTGAAAGCGAATCTTGACGCCGCAAGCTATACAGATTTCAAAGACTTCAAAAAGCGTGTACTTATACCAGCGTTAACCGAAATCAATGAGTACAGTGATTTGAAAGTATCAGTTGAGTATATCAAGAAAAATAGAGCATATGACAAAATATTATTTACTCTTCACAATATAGAAGAACCCGCGAACAGAGTAGCAAGAAGAGAAGACAGCAGCCCCCGCGCGCTTGATGACGCCGAAGAATGGGCCCGCCGCTATTATAACGTTGAAAAGAGAATAGACCCCGACCAAATGTGTATTGATGATTTTATAGGAGTCTTGCCCTTATGAAAGCGGAATTGTTGAGTATAAGAGAATACGCCACATATCACAACATAACAGAGCAGGCGGTTTATAAAAAGATTAAGGCGGGAAAGCTGTCAACCGTCACAATCCAGGAGAACGGAAAATCGAAGCAATATATTTACATCCCCGAAGCAGCTGCCGGAGCGGATCAGTCCCCGGCCACCGTCCCCGCTGCCGATCCGGTACCAGCAGCGGCACCCAGGGCGCGCGCTGGTAACCCGTCCCCGCTGCCGGACGTGTCCGATCCGGACACCGAAGCAGCTGCCGCCGCTGCCGATCCGGAGCGGATCAGTCCCCGCGCATCTGATAACCAGGCATCCCAGCAGCGGCCACAGGAACCCGCACAAAATGAAATAACAATAAAAGCCCTTATAAATCAGCTGGAAACGAAAGACCGACAAATAGCAGAACTTACCGAAAT
>CAZUXV010000292.1:0-2810 GCA_964624445.1 uncultured Oscillospiraceae bacterium
GGTGTTCGGAGAAGGGGATGCCGAAATGGTCTTTCCATTCGACAGGGAAGACCGGCTTCCGGCTGGTTTTCCGTTTCCCGTCTTCGTCCAGGCTCCGCTCGAATATCTGCCGGTCGTTCAGGTCAAACAGGAACAGCAGTTCGCCGTTGGCCCTTACCAGTTTTCCTACGATCTTGTAGCGGTAGTCCGGGTTCCAGCCCATCAGGTCAAAAACCTTCATGAAGAAGATCCGTCCGGTCACCTGCTTCGGGAAACGTTTTCCCTTCCTGCTGGTGACCCATTCATATGAAAAGATATCGTCCTTCTCTGCGGGGCGCACGGCAAACTTCTTTTCTTCCGCGTTGATCAGCAGCTGGACATATTCCACGTCCGCCATTCTCCTGACGCAGGCGGTATTCACTCCGATCTTCCCGTCGCAGAAGGAGAAACTGGGCTCTTTCGTATGAGCCAGGAATTCGATCCGGACGACCTCAAAATCATCCGGGTTGATCCGGATGTTTTCCGGTTCCTCAGGGGTTCGTCTCTGTTCTTCCCGGCTGCCTTCCGGTTCTTCATGGTTATTGTCCATTGATATCCTCCTCCCCGAACAGTTCGCCCAGTTCTTCCTGTATAAAGGCTTTCAGTTCTTCATATGGGGTAATATTCAGCTTGTTCCCGCTGTCGCACAGCCGGCCTTTCAGCCGGATCTGCCAGTTCTCCGGCGTCTGCCGGACCAGCTCGGCCATGGTCTGCTCCTCGTAGAAGTTCCGCCCGAAGCTGCCTGCCACGTCTCCTGCTACGGCGCCGATGCGTTTCCCGCGCCTCACCAGCGGGGAGATGATTCCGCCACCCTGCGGCGCAGCCTGCAGCCGGTTTTCTTTGATCATCACGGCAGCGTGGGTCGTGGAGAAGATCACGGTGCTTTCGGTTTCGTACTGATAGTGAGTGCCGTACAGCCGGTACCGGTTCTCCGGGTCCCAGCCGAACAGGGCAAGGATCACCGGGGAAAAGGCAGCGGCGGAGATGGGCCTGGGCTTTACCGGTTCGGTCAGGTTGCGGATCCACTGGACCGCGTTGCGGGAATCCGGCGCCGCGGACCGTACGGCCAGCTCCCGTTTTCCCGGGTGCACCAGCAGCTCCACTGTTTTGATCTTCGGCATCCGGCTGACACATTCCACGTTGAACAGCACGCTCCGCTGGTCAATCGTGCAGATGGATTCCCCCTTGTTCGGGGCCAGGTCCAGCTGGGCGATCTCGTATCCGGAAAAGTCAAAGTCGCCTTCGTCCGCTTCCACCGTGAGCTCCGCCGGTTTCTGTTCCGGTTCGTCTTCCCCGTAGGCGGCCGCGGAGGCTTTCAGGTAGTCTGCCTCCGTGAAGGACCCCCATCTCGGGTTGATGACCACAAAGCCCTTCAGCAGGCCGTCGGAGATGACCTCCAGTTCCGGCAGGAAGCTTTTGTTCCGGTATTTGCTGTTGTTCAGCAGCATCTGCACCGCGATGAAATCATCCCTTGAGATGATTGCTTCATGTTCGTCCAGGTACCGGCTCCGGGGACGTTCGCCCCGGTTCTTTACGCTTTTGTGGCTCAGCACATCCCTGGTGAAGGTCTTCCGCGTGAACACGTCCCCGCAGTACCGTTCGTTCCGCAGGGTCTGGACGACGCCGCCCGCCGTCCATTTCGCGTTGCCCAGGTAGGTCTTTTTCTGCATCCTGGTCAGCGTGTCCGCGATCTGCTGCGTGCTGTAGCCGTACAGGCACATGTAGAACATGAGCTTCGGAATCCGGAAGGTTTCCGGGTTCCGGATCAGCTTGCCGTCCTCGTCGTGTTCAAAGCCCAGCAGTTTCGGCGTCAGCGGCAGCCCGTGGTCCAGCCGCATCCGCAGGGAGGTTTCCATGCTCCGGCTCTTGGCGCGGCTTTCTTCTTCGGCCATGGAGGCATACAGGGTCAGGGGCATGGAGGTGTCCGTCCGCAGGGAGTAGATGTTTTCGCTTTCAAAGAATACCCCGATGGGCGGCGTGTGGTCCGCCAGGTCCCGGACCGCGTCCAGGAAGTCCTTCGCGTTCCGGGCAAAGCGGGAAACGGATTTGGTGATGATCAGGTCAATCTTCCCGGCTTTCGCGTCGGCCATCATCTCATTGAAGGCGTCCCGGTGCCTGAGACTTGTGCCGCTGATGCCTTCGTCCGCGTAGATCTTCACCAGTTCCCATTCCGCGTGCTTCTCGATGAATTCCTTATAGTAGATCCTTTGCAGTTCGTAGGAGGTGGTCTGCCGGATGTCTTCTGTGGATACCCGGGCGTAGACCGCCGCCCGCTGGTGTTCGTCGGTCCGGAAGGTGTCCGTCTGGATGGTTTCGGGAAAAAAGGCGTAGTGGCTTTCGTCCACCCGGGCCCGGACCCGCTGCCGGATCCGCTCCTTCTTCTGCTCGTTTGTCATGTCATTCCACATGGTTGCCTCCGGGCAGCAGCTTTTCTTCTTCGTCGTCCGGCAGCACCTGCCAGCCTTCCGGCAGGAAGGCGGTTTCATGCAGGTCCTGCAGGTAATAGCTGGCGAGGGTGAAGATGTCCTCCGATACGAAGTAGATCCCGCAGGGCTTTTCCTTTGCGGCCAGCAGGCGGGCGATAAGTGCCAGGTCCTTAGGGTCTCGGGAAACGCTCTTGAGCTTCTGGGTGACGATGAGGTTCACCCTGTCACTGAAGCAGTCGTCCAGCAGCCGGCACCATTCCGGCGCGTTCTCCATGTTCGGTGCGGTGTTTCCGTGGTCCACATAGAAATCCACCAGCGTCCACAGGGGGCATAGGGCGATGGTGTCGCTGAATTCTTTTTTATGGT
>CAZUXV010000293.1:0-2774 GCA_964624445.1 uncultured Oscillospiraceae bacterium
GCGGCCGGCTGTCCGTATGTGTATTCGCCCAGGCGCAGCACGTTGATCTTCGGTGCCGTAATGGTCAGCGTTCCTCCTCCGGCGGATACCATGGAGAAACCGCCTTCATTCGCTGCCGATGCGTCGATGGTCATTGTCCATCCCGGTGCGTCGAAGCAAACGCCGAGGTTGCTGATATTTGCCGGAAGTGTCAGCGTTTCACTGCCGCTTCCTTCCATGTACATATAGATGTTGTACACCAGGTCCCAGTGTGCTTCATACAGGTTTCTGTCTTCCTGTTCTTCCGGCATGGCATACAGCCAAACCTCTCTGCCCAGGAAACTGTATTCCTCCGCCACTTCCCTGCTTACGGCAAATTCTCCGTCCGCTTGCGTGTAAATAGTCCAGCCGGTTCCGAACGTCTGGTTATTCTTGTAATAGCGAATGCCTTCAAAGTCGCTTCCCTGGTTGTTCGCCGGCATGTATACCCACTTGATGCTCGTGGCGCCGTATCCGCTTGTCGCTGTCGGCCAGCTCTCGTCTTCCGTGTAGTATCTGCAGATCACGTTGCTTCCGCTGAAAGCGGTCTCCGCGATCCTCGGCATTGTGCTCTGGTTGAAGTCCACGCGCACCGTGCTGTTGAATCCGCCGAATGCGTTCTTGCCGATCTGCGTGATGCGGCTGTCCAGGATGATTTCCTTGATTTCATCCCGCTGGCTGTACCATGGCGCGTCTGCCGCGGTGGCATAGTCTTCCATCCGGCCGCTGCCTTCCAGGATCAGTCTGCATCCTGCGATCCGGTAGTCGATGTCCCCGATCGGTTCATTGCCTTCCGTGTCAATCAGCACATATTTGCTGAACAGGTCGGATTCAAACCAGACCTCGTCGTCCGTCGTCGCTGCGGATACAGCGGTTGCTTTCATCTGGCCGTTCTCTTCATGCAGCCGCGCCACATAGGCCTCTCCGCCCGTGGTGTTCTTTACGGCCATGCTTACCGTGTCGTTTGCCAGCTCGCCAATCGGCGTTCCGGTTGCCCCTTCTTCCGCGCCGTTTTCATATCCGGTCACCGTTACGTCAAACACCTCGGCAACCGCTGCCGTTTCGGTCAGGATTCCCTCCAGGCTTTCCGCTTCGTCTACGCTCAGGTCCGCTTCCGTTGCCTGGCTGATGTCCATCACCGCGGGCATTCCGGCTGCCGTAGCCAGCGCGCTGTCGCCCGGCAGGATAGATTCAAGTCTTTCGCCCGCTATGCTGCTCAGTACCGTCAGCCGCCCGTCCGCGATCAGCGGATCGTGCTTGCCCTGGATGGCCGGGAGCACGCGTGTGCTCGTCAGCGGCTTCATATACTGAACCCCGCCGGCCAGCCATCCGAAATCGCCCAGCCGCACTGTGTTCTGGTTCCCGCGCAGGCTCAGCGTCGCTGTGCTTTCAATCCTGCTGTTGATGTTCAGTGCCAGCGTGTTCGTGCTGCTGCTGTTCTGATAGACTTCAAGCCGGTTCACCGGGCAGTTCAGGTTGATCGTGCCCACCGTCGCGTTCGTAAACAGCTCGTATATGCCGGTCCGGTTCCCCTGTGCGTCTGTTCCGCCGCTCAGCGTGATTTCATTCGAGGTGCTCGGATCCCACCAGTGAATGTAAACGCTGGTGTCTTCGCCCCAGATGATGTTGTTTTCGGTAAAGTTTTCGTTGTACGCCAGAATGTCGACGGTCGTCTCCGCGCCGCCTTCCTTGGGTTCCAGCACCAGTGTCGTCGCGTCAAACTGAGTACCGTCATCGTCGGTAAATGTGTATCTCAGCCGGTACTCACTCACCGTGTGGCTTTCCGGCGCCAGCCCTTCCAGCTGCAGCACGCCGTCGTCGATGATGAGGCCGTCCGCTTCCGTCCGGGTCAGGTCTTCAAGCGCATGGACCTGCATCCCGTTTTCCATCGGTACATTCGTTCCGATGCCGGGAATGTCCATCGTGGTCAGCCCGTATTCATATCCCCGGTGGATCGTGCCGATGATCTCCGCGTCGCCGCTATAGGCGTTTCCTCCCGCGCTGGCGTTGTAGAAGTCCATCTCATCCACGTCGCCGGTAATCGTCACGCTGCAGGGTGTCTCGCCATTCGAGTTCCGCAGGCTCAGTGTGGTCACATCGCCTGTAATCTCTACCGTACCGCTCTTGATCTCCACAAACTCCATTGGTTCCCCGGCCGCGCTGCGGTCAATCGTCAGCGTCATCCCCGGCGCGTTGATATTCAGCCGTTCCAGCGTGTTCGCGCCGTTTGTGGCGCCAAGGGCAAATTGTACTCCGTTGCAGCCCGCCCCGAAGCTTGCTTGCCACGGAACGTTCCCTGTGGCAAACAGCGACGTATCCGTCGGCATCATGTCGAAGTCCAGCACTCTGCATTTGTAGCTCAGTTCTTCTGCCTGCTCCGTTGTCAGCGGGATATTGCCGTCGCTGTCCAGCAGATACCAGCAGGGCGCCGTTGCGCTGGTGTCCGGATATCCGTAATTCATCGGGAATCTGCCGGGTGAATCTTCCTCATATCTCGGCAGATAAGTCCATTGCGCATCGGTCCGGCCGCTGATTCCTGCAGTCCAGGACTCGTTCTCACTGTAATACCGGCACTTCGCCGTTGTCCCGCTGAAGGCGGTCGTCGATACCGTCGGCATCGTTGTGCCGCGGAAGTCCGCCCGCACTGTTCCCTTCAGGCCGCCGAATGCGTTGCTTCCGACTTTGGTGACGCCTTCGTCAATCACAATGCGGATGTTTTCATGCTCCGCCGCTTCGGCGTACCACGGTGCCTGCGC
>CAZUXV010000294.1:0-2750 GCA_964624445.1 uncultured Oscillospiraceae bacterium
TTCAGAGATGGACCGGAACAACGGCAAGCCAACTGTCAAGTACAGGATGAATATCATGATGGACAAGGAAACAGACGGATTGTGGTATGTGAATCCGAAAAGCCTGCTTTCCTACGACGACGCAGATACGCCGGATCCGTCCATTACCGATACGCCGGCACCAACGGAAACCCCTGCTGTATATCCAAACACTGTGCTGTATTACAATCCGGGCAAGGGAGAGTATTATCATCTGGATCAGAACTGTAAGCGGATCGCAGAGAAGTACCTTCCGCTTCAGGGACATTTCACCTTTGCAGAGATCAACGACGAGAAATACAAAAAGCTGAAGCCCTGCGCCGTATGCGGTGCACCTTACAGAGAACAGTAATGGCTGAAACGATCGAAACACTTCGAAAGAAGATTCCGCCGGTACAGGAAGGGAAATACCTTCTGGGTTTTTCCGGCGGGGCAGACAGCGTGGCGCTGATGATGCTGCTTCTTCCCGCAATCCGGGCCAAAAGAATTCGTGTGGAAGCAGTCCATGTGAATCACGGACTACGGGGAACAGAATCCGATGATGATGAACGTTTTTGCTATGAATTCTGCAAAAAGGAAAGCATCCCGCTGTCTGTTTACAGGACTGATCTTTCGGGCAGAAAAGATGAAGCTTTTGCCCGGGAGGCGCGATACGGTGCATTCAGAAAACGGTATGCAGAAACCGGCGCAGACGGGCTGATCCTGGCACATCATGCCGATGACCAGGCAGAGACATTTATCATGAGACTTCTCCGCGGCGCAGGTCCCGACGGTCTCGAGTGCATGAAAACAGACGAGTATGTCGGAGAAATCAGAATCCTGCGGCCGATGCTTTCCCTCCGGAGGGAAGAAATCCGCGACGCACTCCGTGCAGACGGAATCAGTTGGCGTGAGGACGCATCAAACACGGATACATCGTTCCTTCGGAACAGGATCAGGTATGAGCTGATTCCGGTAATGAACCGGATCTCGGAGAAGGCTGTTGATATGATATGCCGGGCCGCAACAATTTCAGGCGAGGACAGTCTTGTACTGAACGCAATAGCGACAGAATTGATTAACCGGATTTCTGACGAAAGAAGACTCGACGCATATGAACTGGCTAAGGAGCCGACAGCGATCCGAAGAAGAGCTTTAAGGATCTGGTGGCAGTCACATGGACCGGTATTGAAGGAACACGCACTCAGCGCTGCTCAGACGGAACGGCTTGAAAGGTTGCTGGACGCCGAAAAGGGAAAAGTGAATCTTCCCGGCGGATTGCACGCAGTCCGATGGAAAAGGTTTCTTTTTCTGACAGAAGAAACAACCGTACCGGAACCGGTCATGATCAACGGAACGGAAACGGAATTCGGATCTTTCCGGCTGACCGAAAGCAAATCCGAAGGTGATCCCGGAGACGGAAAGAAGACGCAGGAAGTGCCTGCTGGATTTACGCAGGGATGTGTAATCCGTACCCGTCAGCCCGGCGACAGAATCCGCCCGTTCGGCAGCAGGGGAAGCAGAAAACTGCAGGACTATCTGACAGACAGAAAGGTCGCAGAACCTTTTCGGGACGGGATTCCGCTGCTGTGCAGGGGCAATGAAGTACTTCTGGTCTGCGGTGTCGGTGCAGGCGATGTCCCGGAATGGGATCCGGATCGGAATCCTGTGAGATTGACTTGGCACGGAAAAACACCGTGGAACGAATAAAAAAGCGAGGATACTGACATGGAACAAAACGCGGCGATTTATCAGGATCTGGACAGGATTCTGGTGACAAAAGAAGAAATTGACCGGAAGGTGAAAGAACTCGGAAAGAAGATCACGGAGGATTATGCCGGAAAGGAACCGGTTCTGGTCTGTATCCTGAAAGGAGCCGTCATCTTTTTTTCAGATCTGATCCGTGAAATCGATCTGCCGCTGACCGCGGACTTTATGGCTATTTCAAGCTACGGCAGTGCGACAAAGACCAGCGGTGTTGTCCGCGTGCTGAAGGACCTGGATAAGGATATCCTGGGCAAAGATGTCATCATTGTGGAAGATATCGTCGATA
This sequence comes from uncultured Oscillospiraceae bacterium, assembly GCA_964624445.1. Taxonomy (GTDB): domain Bacteria; phylum Bacillota; class Clostridia; order Christensenellales; family Aristaeellaceae; genus Aristaeella. The sequence goes on from CAZUXV010000294.1 coordinate 2,051, forward strand.
CAGGCGTGACTCTGAATTATCTGAAAAGCATGCTGGCTCACCGCGGGGCGGCTTCAATCCGGATCGCTGCGCTGCTGGACAAGACTGCGCGCCGCACAATCAAAGACCTGAAAGTGGATTATGTTTGTTTTGACATCCCCGACGCCTTTGTGGTAGGCTACGGGCTGGATTATGACCAGACATACCGGAACCTGCCGGATATCGGCGTTTTGTCCCCGAAGATTTACGAGGGGAAATGATGATCTGAGATGATCAAACAAGGAGGAACCTCTTTTGAATAGAAAACCATCCAGAGGCATAGTCGGATATGTTGTACTGCTTTCCACACTGCTGCTGATTGCCATCCTGCTGAACGGCGGACTGAATCAGACAGTAAGCCGCAGGATCGAATATCCGCAGCTGCTTGAAAAAATAAAGAGCGACGAAGTCGGCCGTGTTGCGATCCGGAATAATTCTCTTGTCGGCGTATATAAGAATACGATTGTACGCAGCGAGGATTTTCCGGAGCGGAATTATGACTTTGAGACGACGATCGGCGAGGATTTCCTTGAGACTGTGCGCCAGATCGTAGCGAACAAGAAAGGCGTCGAACTGGGACAGGTTACGGTAGACGAGCTGCCGTTCAAACTGGAATACCGTGCCCCGGTCGTGGTCCCGTGGTGGTACGATTTCCTGCCTTACCTGATCATGCTGATCATTA
>CAZUXV010000295.1:0-2717 GCA_964624445.1 uncultured Oscillospiraceae bacterium
GACACCTTCATGGGCTTCCACTGCGGCAACACCCCCAGCTGCAAGATGTGCGACAGCCGCGCGATCAAGTATCAGCTGATCCAGCACCGCCTGCTGGAGCCCGAAGGAAGCGATCCGGACTTCACCCGCGGCACCCTGGAAGGCGACATCGCTGCCGGCCCCATCACCTTCTACCGCCTGCAGTGCGACTCCGAAGGCGAAGTCCGCGCTTACCTGGCTGAAGGCGAAGTGCTGCCCGTAGCCACCCAGTCCTTCGGCGGCATCGGTATCTTTGCCATCAAGGAAATGGGCCGCTTCTACCGCCACGTGCTGGTGCAGAAGCGCTATCCGCATCACGGCGCCGTCGCGTTCGCCCACTGCGGAAAGCTCCTGTTCGAAGTCTTCAAGTATCTGGGCGTAAAGGATATCGCCTGGAACCAGCCCAAGGCGCTGCCCTATCCCACAGAGAATCCCTGGGCCTGATCCGGAAAACACAAAGAAGGGTCGTCACAGCGACCCTTCTTTTGTTTTGCAATTCAGAAAGATGAATGCTCTGCTCAGGTTCACAGAATCAAATCCGTATACCAATGAGTCGATTCTGTTGACGGAGTGTTTTGGTGGGTATGATTCATTATGAATTCTGAATTATGAATTGTGAATTGGCCTTTCGGTGGGGATAGATCACCAAATCATGCATTATTATTGCCGAAATCTGACGCTCCTGTGGAAAATCCATGCCGAAAATTTGACAAAAGTGGGAAAGAGTGTTACACTCATGTCAGAAACCCGCGCTGCCTCTCTCCTCAGGCGGCTTTTGAGATAGATGATTTGTCTTCTTTCCTTGGTTGTAAGACGAAGGATGCTATTGCATTGCCGTGGAGGTGCACTTCTTCGTGGAGCAAGACCTGCTGATCACCCATTTCTATCACAGCGGTTTTTCCGTTGCGAGCGAGCACACGCTGGCCGTCTTCGATTACTGGCGCGGAGAACGGGGAGAACTGACCCCGGAAAAGCAGCTCACACCGGAAAAACTGAAAAAGTATGACAACGTCTTTGTCTTTATCAGCCATGAACATATCGACCATCTCGATCCCGTCGTCTTCACCTGGGCTGACGCCGGGAATGTTTCCTATATCGTTTCTTCCGACATGCCCGTAGGCACCCGCGGCAAGCGCATGGCCCCCGGCGATACGGTCCGGTTTTCAGACGAACTGACCGTAACTGCGTTCGATTCCACAGACCTGGGCGTCAGCTTCCTGGCCGACTTCTGCGGCATCCGGATCTTCCACGCCGGCGATCTGAACTTCTGGCACTGGCGGGAGGAATCCACCATGCAGGAAATCGAAGAAGCGGATGCGGAATTCCGCAAGGCTGTCCTGCCCATTTCCAGGGAAAAGATCGACGTGGCGTTCTTCCCGGTGGATCCCCGCCAGGGAACCATGTTTGAAGCCGGCGCCAACTATTTCATCCTCACCGTCAAACCGCGGATCCTGATCCCGATGCACTATTTCCACCGGGCGGATACCGCGGTGGATTACGCCCGCACCGCCAGCTGCCGCACGACGGAAGTCGTTGCCCTGCCCGGCTACGGCGACTGCCTGCGGATCGAAAAAGACGACGAAGGATATCTGAACGTTTCCTTCCCCTCCGAGGAAGACCTGAAAGCCGAAGATGCCCACCGGGCGAAGGCGGAAGCCGGCGGATCGGACCTTCCCCTGGACGAAGCCGAAACCCTGCTGTCCGAGGACGATCCTTTCCTCGAAAGCGACCTTCCGGTCACCTCGCTGGCAGACGGAGAAGATGACGTTTCCCAACCCTGATCTTCCACAGCCGGGAATGATTTCCACAGGTTATCCACAGATTTCCACTCGTTTGCCAAAATATGGAACGATCCGCGGAAGCGTTGAAAATCCTCGCTTCCGCGGATCTGCTTTTTGTAAGTCCAGTGTTCACAAGGCTTTGCTTCCTGTGGATAACCTGTTTGCAATTCTGGTCAACTTTCTGACCATACCATGAGCCCGTTTTGGCCGCTCTGCCCTTGTCCCGTATAGCCGAATCCGCTTTTCTACAGGTGGTCGTTTTTTGTCTTCTCAGGGGCGGTCCGTCCGGAACGCTTTATCCACAGACAGTGCATAAAGCCAGCTTTCATACACAGGCCGGCCGGTCAGTTCCCGCAGCGCCACGGCGTACCATTCCAGCTGGGGCCGGTACTCCTCCAGGAAAGCCTGCTCGTCCCGGATGCGGTCTGTCTTGTAATCCAGCAGGATCCAGCCGTCCCCTTCCCGGAACGCGCAGTCGATCATACCCTGCAGAATCATTTCCCGGTCCTTCAGATACAGGTTGAAATCCCATTCCCGATGAACTTCCGGACTGGCCAGCATTCGCTGCCCGATTTCGGAGGCAAAGAAGTTTGCCGCGGCCTCCGGACGGATCCATCCGCCCTCCTCAGGCGTAAAAATCTGCTTTGCCACCATCCGGTCCCGCATCACCGCCAGCGTTTCTGCGTCCGCGCCATCTTTCCGGATGGCGTCCAGGTCCGCCAGGGACAAAAAGCGGTGGATCACCGTACCCCGGGCGGCGCCGTCCGCCTTCTTTCCGGGCTCCATGAAAGCCGGCCGGCTGCCCGCCTGGTAGCGCTTCATCGCGCGCTCCACATAATCCGGCGTCCGCTTTTCCTCCGGCGTCTGTTCCTCATCCTCCATGAAAAGGCGGTTACGCGCGTTCTGAAGCAGCGCCGT
>CAZUXV010000296.1:0-2677 GCA_964624445.1 uncultured Oscillospiraceae bacterium
CCTCATGCCTGCGGATAAATGTATTGGGACCGATACAGTACAGTTCAATATGGATGTTCTGGTTTACGCGCACCAGATACAGTTTTCCGTTCTTTACTTCAATCTGGATTTTGCCGGGAAGATATGTACCGGTGAACTTCCGGAGATCCTCATCCGAAACCGGTACCTCATCCGGCCTCGCCGCATGTTTCGGTTCTTTTCCGTAAAGAATCTCAGCGACGCCTTCTCCCAGCCGATACTGGTTCAGCGATTCATTATTGGAAAGAATGATGATACAAAGATCGTCCTCAAAGAAGTACTGTGTATATGCGGCAATCCCGTTGGCGTCACCGCCGTGGGCATACATCGTTACGCCATTTCGCTCATGCCGTTCCAGCCCGTAGCAGTAATGATTCATGTTCTCCGCAAAAAAACGCTTATATGCCTTTGGAGACAGCAGCTTTCGCTCCTTCAGGCACTCATACCATTTCTGCAAATCGTCACAGTTCGAGACCAATGCCCCGGCTCCCAGCAGGAACAGGTTGTTTACATACGGCACACGAACCGTTTCTCCGTAATCATGCATGTAGTTGTTTGCCTTGTTTTCGTGAACAGCCAGGCCGTCGTCAAACACGGTGCTGGTCATTCCCAGCGGAAGAAATATGTTCTCCCGCAGAAAATCCGCATAGGACTGTTTTGAAACGTGTTCAATGATCCAGGCCAGCAGATTGTAATTTGAATTGTTGTAATTGAACAATTCTCCCGGAGCATTCATTGGTTGTTTCAGAATCCATTTGCTGAGAAAAGCTTTCCGATCATAAGGCAGTCTGTCTTCCCCGATATAGAAGTCATCCTCAAAGTTGTAAAAGTTATACAGTCCTGATGTATGGGCAAGGAGATCATGAACAGTAATCCCAGCTGGAATCTGCATATCTTCCGGGAGATACGTATTCGCATCCGCATCCAGAGATAAAAGGCCCTTGTCATACAGAATCGTCACAGCGAAGGCGGTAAACTGCTTTGTGACCGATGCAATTGTAAAACGGGTGGACATCGTGTTCCTCACACCAAACTCAGCACAGGCATAGCCCCGGCTGGTCTCCCAAAGGATCTTTCCGTCTTTTATGATACGAATGGCGCCCCAAAAATCCCAGTATTCTGTCTCCTGCCCGATGTATTCGGCCAGACGCTGCTGAACATCAGGTTTCTCCATCATCGTTTACCCCATCGTATTTCAGGCAGATTCTTTCCGGATGTTATCAACCCCGGATATACTCATGATTATATCGTGAAACATCTATATGTCCAACTGTTTTTGCTGGTCGAAATGATGGGATTGTCGCGCTTCGCTTGCCCTCAACCTCAATCGTCGCGACTACCCACCGGGTAGCTCGCTCATTTCGGTTGAGAAAGCCGCCGACGAAATATCCTCCAACTGGAGGTCGTCGGCGGCTTTCCTCGCGGCCTTTTGGTTCCGAACCAAAGATTTTGTTCGTTTTCTGATTATTGCTGGAAGCTTCCGGAAATATCGGGTTTTTCAGGCTTTTCCCCTTAACTTTAAGCCGGCAAAATGGCCGATTCCTGTTAATTTAACGTGGCAAACCCGCATTGCAACATCTAAAGTTGCAGCGTCCTCATTCATACAGGATCAGCCAACCATAGAATATTCATAACTGTGTGTGTACATAAACTCCGGTGCACAATCGATGTCTCCATCCAACCATGTTACCACGCCATGGTCTATATTGGGGTTCGAAAAAACCTGCTCATTGTGAAGGGGTTCAAATACCGGACCTTCTAGCAATGTAGCGTCAAAAAGTCTTAACTCACCATTGTTAAACCAGATCAGCATCATCATGTCAGGTAAAACCTTAACATGATCAACCTTAATTGGCTGTTCCGGCTCTCCGCCATATACAATACCATCTCTGATAAACATATTCATCCTCCGATCTTACTTCAGCGGATCAATCTTGCTAAATGGAATGTTTCTTACCGCTTGATTCCATGCTTCATATAATTCATCTTCATGAATGGCCATCCATCCGACAAGCATCCGATACTGTTTCAACGGAATCTTACCATCCAGTACTTCACCATCAAGAGCAACAGATGCCTCATATTCACCATAGTAAACATGGACGTGTGGCTTATGATGCTTATCATTGCCATTATAAATCATTTTAATAACAAGACCATAAAACCTGCTAATCTCTGGCATGCTCTCACTCCCTAAATTTGATCAAATCATAGCCTTCATAAAGTCAATATGATTATAACATGCGCATTGCGTTTCAACAATCATAAGAAATACTAGGCCAGCTCCTGGTTTAATTTGTTGACAGGCTCTGTAATAGAGACGCTCTGGTCATGAAAAAACATCGTAATAATATAGTACAGCGCCTGTTCATCGTATTCACCGAAGTCGCCGGATTCATCTATGAAAATGTTCATTTCCTTCATTCAAGAAATCTCCCAGAAAAAGAAAAGACGAGGAACTTCCCCGCCATCAGATGGACCTGGGTCTTTCGACCAGCCCCAATCAGTTTCCTGATCTTACGAAAATAATATTTTATGAGCGGTTATCTGTCAATGAAATAAAAACACATTTAACACAGGGAAAAATAGTGACAGGAAATTCTTCCCGCCTGCGGTGATCCAAGGGGCATTTATCGCCCAGACCAATAGTATCTTACCA
>CAZUXV010000297.1:0-2635 GCA_964624445.1 uncultured Oscillospiraceae bacterium
ACGCCTCTCCTGGGTGTTGTGATTAACAGCCGGAAAGAAGCCGAAGTGCTGAGCGAGTTCTTTAAGAATGTCGCGGAGAAAATCCCGTAAAGACAAAAAACGATGGAAAACAAGGGAAAGGAATTATGAAAATTAATTAAATTGACCAGTGACATCCGAGGAGGGAAATTATGCTGGACAAGACCGCTGAACGCAGAAGAAAACACAACCTGCGGATTGATGACTTGTTCCGTACGGCGCTCCTGCAGATACAAAACGCGCGGACGGAAGCAGAGAAGGAAAAAGCAACCGCTTATTACAACGGACTCCGGGATGGCGTACTGCTGTCGAAACCAAACAGCGGATGGCAAAAGCGTATTAACCGGATCCGCAAAGAGATAAAGGAGGAGACAGACCATGAGTGAAAAAACAAGCCTGGCGGATTATTCGGCGGAATGGCCGTATAACATGCTAAACGCTCTGGATGTGGGATTCTGGAACAGGTTAAAGGATCCCCTTGATATGATAGACGACCAGGGGAATTTTGAAGCAGCCATGGCTATCAGCCACCTGATACCGAGGGAAAAGAAAGTCCTCCGCCTGCGGTATATCGGGGAAATGACGCAAGAGCAAGTCGGGGAAATGATTGGAATAAAGAGAGAACGTGTAAGGCAGATAGAGGTAAAAGCGCTCGCAAAAATCCGCCGCAACGATGCTGCGATGTATGTGATCGTAAACGGAGTAAAGGCATACGTCGAATACAGGATCCGTGAAGGCATTGAAGCGGGATTGGAGATTAAAAGAAAGGAACTGGAAGCCCAGTACGCGATGCAGCAGGAAGAGGCGGATAATGCGGAAAAAGAGAAGTGGAATGAAAAGATAAGCAGGCTGGTAAAGGCAAGGGCGACGACGGTGGAAGAGCTGGGTTTAACCATTCGCCCGTTTAATTGCCTTTGGCGCGCAGGCTGCGAAACAGTAGGGGACATACTGGACAAGTACCCGACGTATGACGACGCGATTGGTATTCGCAATCTTGGAAAGAAGAGCCTGGACGAGATCAGCGTAAAACTGAGGTATCTTGGCCTGGATTGGCCTAAGGCAAGTATTAAGTAATGGAGGCGCAAAGGAATGTACGGGTATGGATACTGCAAAAAGCATAAACGCCCTTATGAGATCCGGCGCATCCCCGGCGACTGGGTGTTCGAATGCCCGGACTGCCGTGCGGAAGGCGCGTATGACACGGTAGCCACGACCACGACAAAGATGCTTCCGGCGGAGGAATGGACGGCAAGCAACCGTACAAAAAAGAGCGCGGATCACCAGCCCGGCGCGAGGTGAAAACATGGAAGAGACAGCGGGAAGAAATAAAACGGGATGTGTCGCGCCGTGCGGCAGGACGCAGGACGAGACAATACAGGAGAAGTGGCAGCTGGAAATGGACTGCCGGTTCATAGGCTGCACTGCTTGCGCGATGTATGACGGCGGGAAAGTATACTATGACTCGTCGGAGGAAAGCAAAAACATCGGGGTGCAGATCTGGCTGAAACACAAGATGGAAAAGGAGACAGGGAATGTATAACCCTGAAAGAAGGAAAGACTGCCCGATGCGCGGGAAGCTTGGGAACTGCGGGCCGATAGGCGGGTTTTGCTATGACGCGGTTTCTGACGAGCTCTGTGAAGCGGCGCACAACGCATATGATCACGGATGGAGCGACGCACTCATGCGGGCAAAGTACCCGGCGGATAGCCAGCCGGCAAGCGAAAACGCGGCGGAATGGGACAGGTTCCATTCACTGCCTTTTGAGCTTCGGCAGGCCGTCCGGTCTTTCTGGAAGATCGGGAACAAGTACGTGGACGACTCGGATGTGTGGGACAATCTTCCGGACAACATCCCGGACGAAAAACAGTTCAGGAAGGCTGTTCAGATGTATGACACGCTGCTGAGAAGGAATGCGAAATTTTAATTTGCAAAGGCAGGAAGGCATGAAACAGATATACACCATCGGTTATTCCGCGTTTCCGAAACCGGAAGAAATGATAGACGTAATACAGTATTACAGTATTACCTGCCTGGTGGACGTACGTTCCTCGCCGTATTCTTCATATTATGTGGAGTTTAACAAGGAACCGCTCGCGGCAAGGCTGAAAAAAGCGGGGATCCTGTACAGGAATTACGCAAGAGAGTTTGGCGCCAGGCAGGAGGATCCACGGTATCTGACGCCGGACGGGTATCTGGACTTTGGGAGGTTCACGCAGTCGAAGGCGTTCCTGGATGGCGTCGGGAAGCTGACGGGAGGCATCGATCTCGGGTATGCATTCGTACTGATGTGCGCTGAAAAAGATCCGATGGAATGCCACCGCGGAATCATGATCGGAAAAGCGCTGAAAGACCTTGGCTTTGAAGTAAAGCATATCCTGGAAGGAAACCGTCTGGAAACGCAGGAGGAGATGGAACTTCGGGCGGTTGGAAACCAGATCTCGATGTTTGATGGTGACGACGCGATAGGCAGGTTTTACAGGGAACAGGCGGAAAAGATCGCGTACAAAGTCCAGAGATAGCAGATCACAATTTCGGATTAAGCAGTAATAGAAAGTACGCATCCGATGAAATTCAGCCCGCAGGAGCTGATAATCCTGCAGCGGCTTCATTGCCGTC
>CAZUXV010000298.1:0-2583 GCA_964624445.1 uncultured Oscillospiraceae bacterium
TTGCCGGGAATCGATACAAAAGATGAAAACTATCAGAAGTTAGAGGCTGTTATCAGGCCGCAGGCAATGCCGCGGTTCCCGTTGCAGTTGAAGGCGTAGAAGGTCAGGGAGACCCGGCAGTAGCAGCCGGAATAGACTTCGCTGCGGTCCAGGATCGGATTGCAGTCCAGATCCACAATGCCAGGCGCGTGATCGGTATTCGCATTGACGAACCACATGCCGGCGAAGGCGGGATCGTCCGGACGCTCCAGGTCGCCGTCCCGCAGCGGCAGCTTGATCGCCGACATGGGCGGCACAGTCTTGCCGTTGCCCTTCAGCTTGCTTTCGCCCTCGTGGTACGCGGCTTCAATGGCGTTCTTCACCTTCCGGGTGGTCACCTCATCGGTCTTTGGCCACGCCGCACAGGTGGAATACTTCGGGTTTCCGCCGTTAATGGAAGCGGGCTCCCAGACATGGGCATAGGACAGCCGGGTATCCTTCCCGGTAATAACTTTGCAGGGATTCTCAGGATTCTTACTCATGATTGTTTACCTCTTTCATATCGTTCTCGGCGGCGAATTCCACGCTCGCCAGATTCATCTCAGCCCGCTTATCACTCACGGGCACCAGTACGGGTTTTCCCTGGGACCGGACCACCAGGTCTGCAAGCAGGTTCTGGAAGTCCCGCTTCCCCAGCTTCTTCTCCAGGGCAGTCAGGCCCAGCATTTTCTTCTCAAAGGGATCGATACCAGCGGCTTCCACACGGGCCGCCACACAGGCATCATCCGTGAATTTGCGGACGGACTTTCCTTCCACCAGCTTCCAGCCGGCAAAGCGGCGCCCGTCCAGTGCCGCCTGCAGGGCGTACTCCTTCACGCCTGTTGCCCAGGAGACCAAGTCATCCACCCGGCCCAGCACATCCGCGATCTCCTCATCCGAGAGCAGCGGCGGCTCAGTGAACTCATACTTGGCAATCTCCAGCTGATGGGCCGCCAGTTCCCGGCAGGTTCGTCTCGCCCGGCAGTTCCGGCACCATTCGCCGACGGAATAATTTCCCTGCCCGGCAAAGGCCAGTTCCGCCCTGGGCTTCAGTTCCTCCGCCGCCCAGCGGTACAGTTCCTCCACATCCATGGAGGCTTCATCCACAGCACCCAGGCGGGGCTGGTAGATCGTCATCCGAACCCGTGTAAAGTCATACAGGTTCCGGAACAGCTCGCAGGCACCCAGGGCGTAAATCCTCAGCTGCAGCGAGGTCGCCGGTACGCGGTACATGCCGTACTTGAAATCGATGATCTCGATCTCATCGTCCGCGATGATCACGCAGTCCGAAGTGCCCATGCTTTCCGGGATATAGGCCCGCAGGTCCACCCGCTGCTCGACGAAGACCGTCGGCAGGGCGCCTTTGGCTTTCCATGCTTCCAGCTTTTCCCGGATGAACAGCACATAACCCTGGGCTGCCTCTTCAATTTCCTGGTTGTAATAGGTCATGCCCGGCCGGGGATCCGTGTCCGGCATGCCCAGCATGTCGTGCAGCAGGAACTCGCACAGCCGATGGGCATCCGTCCCTTCCGCCGCGAATACACTTCCCAGGTCCGGGAACTGCTCACACAGCCAGGCTGACTTGGTACAGTTGAACCAGCGTTCTGAGGAGGACGGTGACAGGAACGCATGTTTATCCGGCATCCGGCACCTCCGGTCCCGCACCCTCAATCGTCGCGACTGTCCCCCGGACAGATCGCTCGTTTCGGGTGACCTCACCTCTTTCGAGATTTCCGCCACTGGCGGTCGAAAGAGGTTCGCCCCATCCCTTCACCGCTTCCAGCAGTTCCTCATATTTCTCTGCGGGAACTTCCTTCAGGGAAGCGGCACCGTAGGATTCAATGAGCGCCTTCACCTGTGTGCTGAAGCCCGCAGCACACTTTCCCGCCAGAACCGATCTGACTTCCGGGAGCGTGAGCGCCTTTCCCTTTTCCTCAGCTGCTGCAGGTTCAGCAGTGGCCTTGTCGGCGGCCGCTTTCTTTTTTCTGGGAGCGGGTGCGGGTTCTCCAGCATCCGCAACCTCAATCGGCGCGACTCCACACTGTGGAGCTCGCTTGTTTCGGTTGACCTCAGCTCCGACAAAATTTCCGCCACTGGCGGTTGTCGGCGCTTCGCCCACTTCCACCTCATTGGCTTCCTGATCACGAAACGAGGCTTCCAGATCATCCGCCCACTGGTTCAGCCGCTGCGCGACCGACCGCATCTCTGCGACCCCGGCGCGCAAACTATCCATCTTTTCCATAACCGGTTTTTCCTTTCTTAATCGTCTGCTTTGGAGCATGATCGCCTTTACCAAAGCCGCTTTGCGCCTTTGACGGCTGTAATGGGGGTCGCGTTACCCGATCGTTATTCACGATCGGACACGACCGCCTCATGAATCTCGACCGCATCCACGTGCATGCCGACCGGCGTGAGCACCAGTACCGCATACTGATCCCCCACAAACCGCCGGAGCAGACGACTGCGCAACGATGTACGGGCCGTCTTCAGCAAGGTTTCCTCACCGCCGCCCGGCCTGGACACATTGACGCGGACCACTTGTCTGAGCCGCATTTACTTTTCACC
>CAZUXV010000299.1:0-2582 GCA_964624445.1 uncultured Oscillospiraceae bacterium
AGCGCACAACACTGGCAGTGTTGGGGTCAGGAGTTCGAATCTCCTATGCTCCACAAACGTGGGAGGCTTGAGAAATCAGGCTTCCCGCTTTTTTGCTTCTTTGAAATTGTGCTTGACTGTTACATTTTGGAGCACCAAAACAGCCTTCCAAGCCTTATATTCCAACAGTTTGAGTGCTGTTACAAAAAGTTACATTTTTGTCAGGATGTCTGCCATTTTGTCAGAAAGTTCAAGAACTTTATCCTCTTGGGAGTGTGCATATCTATTCAGCAAAGTGAATATATCTGCGTGACCCGAGATGCCTTGAATAGTCTTGAAATCTGTGGTTGCTCCTACTGCGTAGGTCAGGTAGCTGTGGCGCAGCACGTGAGGGGTTGCGCCATGCATGTTGACTGTCTGAGTGATACGTTTCCACATTGCTCGATAGGCGGATAGTGACAGTGGATTATCATGCCCACCAACAATATAGCCAGATTTTTTGCAGGGTTTCAGGGCCTCCTGAAGAGCATCGATCATCGGGATTGCCCGAATTCCCGCCTTTGTTTTTGGCGTGGTAATTTCTGGCATGTTGCGTTGCGGATGTGTGACATTTCGTTGGACGAAAATCTTGCCATCGTGAATGTCTTCCCAGCGCAGCCCCAGAACTTCCCCTCGCCTCATGGCAGTGAACAAACATAAAGCCAAGAACCCTCTGTCCATCAATTGAAGATCTGACAAATGAGGAATAATGTCATGATACTGCTCGATTGGTAAAGCAGTGCGGACTGAACGCTTGTCAGAAGGGATCTCGATATCCATATTGCTACAAGGGTTCTTCGTGACCAATGCCTATCCATGTGAATGTATAATTATGAAAAGCGGAAGAGCTTTTACTTTGATGAGCCATATCCGATATATGGAGATCAAATAGACTGTTATGCAAAGCTTATTTTTTGAGAGCGCCGGTATCTTCTTGTGCGTTAATGCCTTTCCGGTGAGAAGGTGTCCACGAGAAGGATGTTGGAATTCCTTGCAGCTTCATCTTTGAGGCCTTTGGAGAAGCCAGAAGTACTGAACACGACATAATTGTTGCAAGTGTGCTTGGTTTTCGCCTCCAAAGCACGGGCTTTTTCCTGCAATGTGTGCAGAACGGTTAAACCTTTTTCAGCCACAGAATACTTGCATTCACCAATAATCATGTTTCCGCCGATTGAATCAATTCCGAGTATATCCACTTCTCCGCATACCGGTCCCCAATACCTGCCCAGTTTGTCGAAACGGAAATTCCACAGATTCATGGATGAGAACGCCCACATTTTTTCTCTGCACAAGTCTTCATAAACATATGAAAGATAGTTCTGAACAAACATCTTTCGGATCTGTTCCATGACATATGCTTTTTCTCCGCGTTCCAGGAAAGCCCTGTAGGGATAAACAAATTTAAACCAGAAGACAATATAGTTGTCTGTAATGCGATAAAGTCCGCTTTTGCTTTTTTCCGGATTGCTTTCCGTAACCGGCACTTCACGCTCCACCAGATCCAGATCCATTAATGTCTTCAAATACTTCGGGACATTGGTTTGCTTTACACCAAGCCATGCAGCAATCTCAGACAATTTTCGATTGCCCATCGCAATCGCCCGGATCAGAGAGAAATAACTGCCGATCTCCGACACTTCATTTTGCAGAAGAAAATAAGGTTCTTCATACAGGTATCCCTGCGGGTTTAATACATATTGATCGATACCCTCTTCAATATTCCGGCAATCACTGAAGGTTTCGATGTATTTGGGAACACCGCCCGTAACAGCGAAGAAAGGAATCAGTTCTTCTTCGCTTCTACCCGGATAAAAGTCCGGATAATACGGAAAACGGATCTGCTTTAACCTGATCTGTGCAGTGCGCCTGCCATAGAGCGGGCTTGAGTAATCCAGCGTTTGCTGCTGCATCAGCGTAATCAGAGAACCGCACAGGATCAGCATAATATTCGAATCCATTAATACGGTATCCCATATCTTCTGCATCACCGACGGAAACGCGGGATTGGACTTTCCGATATATTGAAATTCATCCATCACGATGATTATCCGTTCTGCTGTTGTATGCTCTGATAAGAGCCTGAAGATGGTAAGCCAATCTGCGTCCGCAGATTTTAACAGCTCATTTCCAATCAGATCCGCTACCTGGTCGCGGAAAACCTTTCGGTTCTGCTCTTCCGCTTCCTGCGTCGCAAGAAAATACAAATTGCATCCTTTGTGACGGGAAAGGAATTCATTAATCAGCGCCGTTTTTCCAACTCTGCGCCGCCCATACACAATAACAAATGAAGCCGCCGATTGGGCATATTCATTTTCAAGCGTCAGCAATTCTTCGGTCCTGTCAATAAAAGGCTTTTCATTTGACATATTCACACCTCCAATCGCTTCGCTTCATATTATACTCCAAAGTATAATAATTTCAAGTATTAATTTCGCTTTCTGCGCTCTTTGGGGATATGTCAGCAGAAAAAGTCAATAACATGGTCAAGAATGCCGCTTTCGTAAATAGTCTTCATGACCTGATACATCAGCTTTTCTTCTGCGGACAGTTTCATCGTGGCGTCT
>CAZUXV010000300.1:0-2566 GCA_964624445.1 uncultured Oscillospiraceae bacterium
ACGCGGCCCTTGCGCTTGATGATCTTGCACTTTTCGCAGATCGGCTTCACAGACGGACGAACTTTCATCGTTGTACCCTCCTCTTTCAGGATCAGTTCTTGCTGCGCCAGGTGATCCGGCCTCTGGTCAGATCATAGGGCGATAATTCAATCGTTACTTTGTCGCCGGGGTAGATCCGGATGAAGTTCATCCTCATCTTTCCGGAGATATGCGCCAGGATCTGGTGGCCGTTCTGAAGCTCCACCTGGAACATGGCGTTCGGCAAAGCTTCAACAACCTTGCCTTCCATTTCGATCACGTCGCTCTTGGACAAGAATCAGTCCCCCTTCCGCAGCGAGCGTTCTTCGGCAAAACCGTTTGCTTCCAGCGCTCTTCTCAGGTCACTGTTCTGCAGTGCGCCGCCCTCCGGCCGTAAGGCCTTCAGGTCCAGCAGGACCGGTTTCGCACGCAGATGTTTCGTCTTCTTCTTCTTCGGGTTTTCCAGTTTGTGGCGGCTTCCGTCGGCAATCATGACGATGTCTCCGAATGCTTCCATCACCAGGGAAAAGTTTCCTTTATCCCTGCCCTGGATGCTTTCCACCACTCTGCCCGGTTCAAAGGTGAAAGGTTCCTTCATCACTGTGCCTCCCAGTTAAACCCGGGAAGGGTCAGGATTTCCGGAAGTCCTTCTTCCGTGATGGCGATGGTGTGCTCATAATGCGCCGTCAGACTGTGGTCCACGGTGCGGGCGCACCAGCCGTCGTCATCAACGGACAGGTGCCAGTCTCCGGCCGCGATCATGGGCTCTACCGCCAGGGTCATTCCCTTGCGCAGCCTCATGCCCCTGCCGGGCTCGCCGTAATTGTACACGGCAGGATCTTCATGCATCTCCCTGCCGATGCCGTGGCCGGTAAACTCGCGGATCGGTGTGAAACCGTTCGCTTCGGCATGGCTCTGGACCGCGTAGCCCACGTCGCCGAGCCGGTTACCAACCACACACTGGCGTACGGCTTTCCAGAAGCATTCTTCGGTCACCCGGATCAGCTTCTCCGCCTCTTCGCTGATGGTTCCGACGCCCGCCGTAAACGCGGAGTCGGCCTGCCAGCCGTCGAGGAGCAGCGTGCAGTCCACGGAGAGGATGTCTCCCTCCTTCAGGACCCTGCGGTCGCTGGGAATCCCGTGTACAACCTCGTCGTTGATGCTCGCGCAGATGCTGCAGGGATAGCCCTCATAATGCAGGGAGGAAGGAATCGCGCGGTGCTTCCGGATCAGCCTTTCGGCCAGTACGTCCAGCTCCGCCGTGGTCACGCCGGGCCTGATGGCCAGCCGGACCTCGTCCTCAACTTCCCGCAGAATCTTCCCTGCTTCACGCATCTTTGCGATCTGCGCTGTGTTTTTCAGGCTAATCATGCCTTCGCTCCAAGCGCATTCATGATCGCTGCGAAGGTGCCTTCGATACCCTGATCTCCGGCAATCTTCTGCAGCAGACCCTTCTTCTCGTAATAGCCGGTCAGCGGCGCCGTCTGGGCGTGATACACTTCCAGCCGTGCCAGCACGGTTTCGGCCT
Organism: uncultured Oscillospiraceae bacterium; assembly: GCA_964624445.1. Classification (GTDB taxonomy): domain Bacteria; phylum Bacillota; class Clostridia; order Christensenellales; family Aristaeellaceae; genus Aristaeella. Next base: position 1,547 of record CAZUXV010000300.1, read on the forward strand.
TGTCATCGTCGCGCTGGATCAGCTCCTCACCGCACTTGTCGCAGGTGGTCTTGCCGTTCAGCATGCTCACATGATAGGTCGCGCCGCACTTCAGGCATACGCGCCGTCCGCTCAGCCTGTCCACCAGCACCTGATCTTCCACCGCCAGTTCAATGACGCTGTCAATCTTTGCGAAGGTGTCCAGGGCTTCCGCCTGGGGAACGGTGCGGGGAAATCCGTCCAGGATGTATCCGCACTGGCAGTCTTCCATCGCCAGCCGTTCCTTCACGATGTCGATAATGACTTCGTCCGGTACCAGCTTTCCGGCGTCGATGAAGCTCTTCGCCTTCAGCCCGGTCTCCGTTCCGTCCTTGATCGCCCGGCGGAGAATGTCTCCGGTGGAGATCTGCGGAATGTTCAGCGCGTCGCAGATGCGCTGCGCCTGAGTTCCCTTGCCGGCCCCGGGAGGCCCTAAGAAGATGATGTTCATATCATTTCTCCTGTATCGCGAGTGCGATTACATGAATCCGTCCATATCCATGTCGATACCGCGGACGCTCATTTCGCCCTGGATCGTCCGGACCGTTTCGAGCGATACGCTCACCGCGATCAGGATGGAGCTGGCGGCGAAAGGCACCTGCACGCCGGCCAGCCGCAGGAGCAGCGTAGGCACAGCGGCCAGGATGGCCAGGAAGAATGCCGCGAACAGGTTCAGACGGTTTACGATGTTCTGCAGGTACTGCCGGATGTTCTTGCCCCGCTGTCCGGGGATCACGGCGCCCTGCTGCTGCAGGGATTCCGCCTGCTGTTTGGGATCAAAGCTTATCGAGGAATAGAAGAACGTGAACGCGATGATCAGCAGGGCGGAGATGATCAGGTACCAGACGCTGCCGGTAGACATGTTCGTCAGCCACCACCGGGTGAACCAGCCTTCAGCCTTGGGGTCGATCAGCTGTGCGATCGTGCCGGGGAACGCCAGGAAGGAGTAGGCGAAGATCAGGGGCAGCACGCCGACAGAGACCACTTTCAGGCTCATGTGGG
>CAZUXV010000301.1:0-2559 GCA_964624445.1 uncultured Oscillospiraceae bacterium
TTTGCCTTGACCCTGCTAAGCCCGGAATGTGTAACCTATGTTTGACAAACCAACACCGCGAAAGGCGGCGGAGGCAGGGCCGGACTTGCTCCGGAGGCCAAAAAGATGTAAAATATTCAGATACGGAGGGATGGAGAATGAAGTTCTTTCGCATGATCCGCAGGATCGCCTGCCTGACGGCCGCACTGGCGGTCTTTATGTCCGCCTGCCTGGCGGAGGGCGCGTTTGAGATCGCAGAGGAAGGACTGGAACTGACAGAGGAGCTCAGCGTTCACTATCCCGTTCTGTCAGGCGGCGCGGACAAAGCAGTGACCGAACAGGTCAACAGCCTGATCCGGGAAAAGTGCCGGATCGGGGAATACATGACGCGGATGGCCCTGCTGCTTTCCGGCGGAAGTCTGGAGGCAGACTGGAAAGGCGGTCTCCTGAACGACGTGTTCAGCTGCGCCGTGTTTGCTTCGGGGGCGGTGGAGGACACCCGGCCCACCTATGTGTGGACCGCCGTAACCGCAGACCTGCGGGACGGGCATGAGATCACTTTCGAAGAACTGTTTACGGACGCGGATACTGCCCGGGAAAAGATCCGGGCGTACCTGGAAGAGACCGTGGCACCGGAGCTGAGCGCGCATCTGCTCAACAGCGAGCTGACGCCCCTGCCGGAGCAGTTTTACCTGGAACGGAGCGGGATCATGCTCCTGTATCCGGTGGAACAGCTGAGCACCCTCAGCGACCGGGCGGGAGACATCCGCATCGGCTGGAACGTGGTGAAGGACGAACTGAACCCGGAGGCTGACGGGATCCCGGCACGCATCGGTGCGCTGGACGCGGCCGTGCTGACAGAGCGGGGCGCGGAGAAACTCCGGGCGGATGCCGCCGAAGGCCGGATGACGGATGTCCCGGCGATCATCGGGGACAGCGTACAGGAAATGACGGACCGGTACCATACGCTGACAGACTGGGACGGCATTGAGGACGGACGGCTGTTCGCGCTGGAGGGCGGCAGCTTTCAGGGAGTGTACCTGGTAACGGACAACCTGACGAAAGACTGGGCAAACAGCAAGGTCCAGGGGCTCCGGATGGACCGGGGCTGCCTGTGGGGCCTGTGCCCGGGAGAAACGCCCCGGGCGGAATGGCTGGACGTGCTGGGTGAGCCGGAGGGCAGCGCGGAGGTCGACGCGGACAAGGCGGAAGCCAACCGGCTGGAGCCGGGAACCTGTGACTATTACCGCTGCGGAGACTATCTCCTGCAGCTTTACAGCGACGGGGACGGAACGCTGGTCAGCGTGATGCTGACGGAATAAGGAGATTACGGAGGAAAGAATGGCGCTGAAAGGGAGCGGCAAAAGAAGACAGGCCCCCGCGTATTCCGCGGACGCGATGGCGGTCCGGTATATGGCCGGGCTGGCGCTGATCGCGCTGGGCGTACTGATCTTTATGGCGGTGGAACTGGGACTGTCGGGCAACATCTTTGAAGGCCTGCGCAGGCTCTGTTTCGGTGCGTGCGGTATCATGGCCTATGTGCTGCCGGCGCTGCCGGTCTGGGCCGGCGTGCTGGTGATCTGGTCCACCCAGCGTCGCGCGCCTGTGCGCCCGTGGCTGTTTGCCCTGCTGGCCTTCCTGGGCCTGTGTGCCTTCGCGATGATTATCAGCGGCGCGCTGGATTACCTGCGGCGGCAGGCGATCATCAACACCAACAACTGGGGCGACGTGATCAACAATATCTATGCGGACAGCAGCCAGCGGATGGAGCGGGCTGCCGGCGGCGGCGCCCTGGGCGCGGTCCTGGCCTGGCCCTTCTGGAACTTCCTGGGGCAGGTGCTGGGCACCGCGGTCATCTTTGTGCTGACGGCCTTCTGCCTGCTGATGGCGATGAACCTGACGCCCGCCCGCCTGCACGACATTTTCACCGGCCAGGCCGGTGCCCGGAAGGAACAGCAGCGGCTGGAGCGGGAACGGATGGAACAGGAGCAGGTCGCCTGGCAGCAGCAACAGCAGATGGCCTGGCAGCAACAGCAGCAGATCATCGAACAACAGCAGCAGTATGCCCGGCAGCAGGGGATGTCCCAGCAGTATATGCAGCAACAGCCGCAGCCGCAGGAACCGGTTCAGCAGACCTGGCCGCAGCCCTATGACGGCGGCGTACGGGACTGGCAGGACCAGGCGGCCGCCGGTCAGATGGACGCCACCGGCCACCAGAGCCAGATTTTCGGAAAGAAGAATACGCCCAAACCGGCTGCGGCCGGCAGGGGCTTTGTAAGCAAGATTTTCGGCAAGGAAAAGAAAGAAGAATACGACGGCCTGAGCGACGGCTCCACGCTGGCGCAGACGGCGAGGCCCCGCCGGACCGCGACGGGCGAACCGGTGCAGCCCCGGACCAACTGGAAACCGGCGCCTGAAGCCGAAGAAGTCCCCGCGGAAAAGGAACCGGTCCGGAAACGCCGGAACGAACCGGTTCAGCAGAACCTGTTCGATCAGCCGGAAGAGCAGCCTGCCAGGCCGGCACGGCCTGAACCCGCCCAGCCGGAACCGGTCGGGGAGAAAGAGCCTGCGCGGGATGAT
>CAZUXV010000302.1:0-2556 GCA_964624445.1 uncultured Oscillospiraceae bacterium
CGCAGTTCCTGGAACTGATCCCTGAACCGGAAACGCAGGAAACCAAGGAAGGGCAGACAATCATTACTGGCATGAGCTACGGAGATATCGCCCTGCTGATGACTCAGTTCAAGAGCGCTCTGACCCGGTATTTCCAGAAAAGGCGGTGATACGGCCATGCAGGACCCCGCGGGGCTTGATTTCTGCAGGCAGATATGATACATTCTTACCCTGCTTGTATTGATTAGGATCCAGAATCAGAATAATCCGCTGCAAGGAAAGACTCCTGACCATACTCAGGATATCATCCGGAGGATTTTTCATGAGCTATATTTCCGTCGACCATCTCTGCAAGACCTTTACCGTCCGAAAAAAGCGGGAGAAGGGTTCTTTGATGCGCGAAAAAGAGACGATCCATGCGCTGAAGGACGTGTCCTTTGAGATCGAAAAAGGCGAACTGGTCGGCTATATCGGGCCGAACGGCGCAGGCAAGTCCACCACGGTCAAGATCCTGTCCGGGATTCTGGTGCCGGAAAGCGGGAAGGTGAGCGTCGGCGGGATGACACCCTGGACGGATCGGAAAGCGCACGTGCGCCGGATCGGTGTGGTGTTCGGTCAGCGGAGCCAGCTGTGGTGGGACGTGCCGCTGCTGGACAGCTATTCCCTGCTGCGGGATATCTACCGGGTATCCGAGGCGGACTATCAGAAAAGGCTGAACGAGCTGACCGAGGCGCTGCAGCTGGGCGACCTGCTGCGGACGCCGCTGCGGCTTCTGAGCCTGGGCCAGCGGATGCGGGCGGAACTGTGCGGCAGCTTGCTTCACAGCCCCGAGCTGCTGTTCCTGGACGAGCCGACCATCGGCCTGGACGCGGTGAGCAAGCTGGCGCTGCGGGATTTCCTTCTCTGGGAGAACCAGGAGAAAGGCACCACAATCCTGCTGACGACTCACGACATGGAGGATATCGCCGCCCTGTGTCCCCGGGTGATGGTGATCGGGCACGGGGAAAAGCTGTATGACGGCGGCCTGCAGGAGATGCTGTCGAAATACGATACGAAGCGGACCGTGCAGGTGGAGGAACATCGGAATATCGACCATGTGATTGCCGACATGTATCGGGATCTGGGGATATAAGATGAGAGCATATTTATCGATCTTCCGGATGAGAAGGAAAATGGAGACCCAGTATCGGGGCGCGGTGCTGGGCGGTCTCATCTGCCAGCTTTTTTTCGGGATCGTGCTGGTGGCGATCTACCGGGCACTGTATGCCGGGAAGCCGCAGACGATGCCGCTGAGCCATGTGACGACCTACGTCTGGCTGCAGCAGGCCTTTTTCCGGATGCTGGTGGCAACGGATCCGGAACTGCTGGACAAGATCAGGACGGGCGCCATCGCCTACGACCTGTGCCGGCCGCTGCATCTGTATGGCTATTACTACGCCCGGATCCTGGCACAGAAACTGACCGGAAGCGTCCTGCGGGCGCTGCCCATGCTGGTGTTCGCCGCGCTGCTGCCGGAAGGCTGGGGACTCTGCCTGCCCGCGTCCGTTCCCGCGCTGCTGCTTGCGCTCCTCGGGCTGATCCTGGGCCTGTTCTGCGTTTCAGCGCTGGAAAATATCACAATGGCGTTTACCATGCGGACGCTGGATCCCCGGGGAATGCAGGGAATGCTGAACCTGCTGATGATGACGCTTGCCGGCAATATTTTGCCGCTGACGCTGTTTCCGGACAGCTGGCAGCGGGTGATCACCCTGCTGCCCTATGCCCAGCTGCTGGATACGCCGATCCGGCTGTATACGGGTGAATACGACATTGCCAGGGCGCCGGAAGCGCTGCTGATCCAGATTTGCTGGACTGCAGTGCTGGTTTTCACCGGCTGCGCGTTCTGGCGGACAAATCAGCGAAAACTGATCATTCAGGGAGGCTGAGGGAATGAACACACTTCGTCTGTATGGCCGGTCCATGGCGATCCTGATCAAGAGCCAGCTGCAATATCCGCTTTCTTTTTTGATGCAGACGATCGCCCAGCTGGTGATGGAAGGCGGGGAAATGCTGGCGGTGGTCCTGCTGATCGACCGGTTTGACCGGCTGAATCAGTGGGGGCCCGGCGATCTGTATTTCTTTTTCGGCCTGATGTCGGTTTCCTTTTACATCACGGAAATCTTCGGCCGGGGTGTGACCGGCAATTTTCCGTCCATGGTACGAACCGGTCAGCTGGATACGGTGCTGCTGCGGCCGAGGGGCGTACTGACGCAGGTGCTGTGCAGTGCGGCAGACCCGCGGCGGATCACCTGTATCGCCGTCGGCGCCGTGAGCCTGATTCTGGGCAGCCACCTGTCGCAGATCGCCTGGACGGTGCCGAAGGTCCTGTTGTTCATTGAAACGATCTTTTTCAGCTTCTGGCTGATCCTGGGGCTGTTCATGATCGAGGCGATCCTGTGCATCCACAGCGTAAAATCCATTGAACTGGCCAATACGCTGACCTACGGCGGGCGAAGCGCCTGCGAATATCCGAGCGATATCTATCCCCGGGCGCTGAGGATCCTGTTTACGGTAATCGCGCCTTTTGCGCTGGTCATG
>CAZUXV010000303.1:0-2510 GCA_964624445.1 uncultured Oscillospiraceae bacterium
CGGCGGACAGGCTGGATCAGCTGATCCGCGAGATCACGATGAAAGTACTGGCTGAACATCACGTCATCCTGACGGCAATCGGTGTGTATTCCGTCAACACAAAAGATGAAAACATCATGGAGGCGCACCGGAAGGTACAGGAGATCGTCCTGACCCATGAGCATGTGAAACAGATGCACGGCTTCTATCTGCTGGAGGAACAGAAGGCCATGCGTTTTGACGTCGTGATCAGTTTCGACGCCAAAGACCGGAAGGCGGTCTGCCGGGAGGTCACGGAAAACGTGCAGAAGGAATTCCCGGATTATGAGCTGCAGGTCACCATGGACACGGACTTCGCGGAAGAATGATATGAGATACAGGAATGTGATCCCGGCCGTGTTTATCGACCGGCCCAACCGGTTCATCGCCCACGTGGAGATCGGCGGCCGCCGGGAAACGGTCCATGTAAAGAACACGGGCCGCTGCCGGGAACTGCTGCTTCCCGGGGCGGAGGTTTTCCTGGCCGGAGCGGAAAACCCGGAACGGAAAACCGCCTGGGACCTGATCGCGGTCCGGAAATCCAACGGCCTGCTGGTCAACATCGACAGCCAGGCGCCCAACGCCGTGGCCCGGGAATGGCTGGAAACCCGGGGCTTTGACGTGATCCGCCCCGAATATGTCTACGGGCAGTCCCGGCTGGATTTCATGATGGAACGGGGCGGCGAAAAGTTCCTGATGGAGGTCAAAGGCTGCACCCTGGAGCGGGACGGGATCGGATACTTCCCGGACGCGCCGACGGAGCGTGGCGCGAAACACCTGCGGGAACTGGCGAACGCAGCGGGCTATACCCCCGTCCTGCTGTTCGTCATCCAGATGGACGGGATCATGGAAGTGCGGGGAAACCGGGAAACGGACCCGGCCTTCTGCGAAGCGCTGGAGCACGCGGAAAAAGCGGGCGTGAAGATCCGGTTCCTGCCCTGCCACGTGGAGCCGGACAGCCTGACCTTTGCGCGGTAAATAAAAAACCTGCTGACGGAGGCACCGAATGAAAGCATTTGAAGGAAAAACCGCTGTCATCACAGGCGGCGCCCAGGGCATCGGCAAAGCCATCGCGGAAATGGCGTTGTTCCTCTGCTCCGATAAAGCCGGATTCATCACCGGGGAGAACGTCTGCATTGACGGCGGCATGACAAAGCTCATGATCTACCACGGGGAACACGGCTGGGAATATAAAGCCTGAAAGATGAGGATCGGAAAGAAGGCGTGTAAAGCATGTCAATTTACACACATCATTACCGTTCTCCCCTGGGCGGCATGACCATGGCCGGCGACGGGGAAACCCTGACCGGCCTGTGGTTTGACAGGCAGAAGGGATTCCCCGATACGCTCCCTGAAGATGATCCGGAGCAAAATCTGCCCGTTTTTGACGAAACCTGCCGCTGGCTTGACGTCTATTTCAGCGGGAAAGCCCCGGATTTTACCCCGGCGCTGACCATAAGAACCACCGCGTTCCGGAAAGCGGTATGGGAGATCCTGCTCACGATCCCCTACGGCCGGACGATGACCTACGGGCAGATCGCGGAACGGATCGTATCGCAGACCGGCGTTCAGCGTATGTCCGCCCAGGCGGTGGGCGGCGCGGTCGGCCATAACCCGTTCGCCCTGATTATTCCCTGCCACCGGGTGATTGGAGCCGGCGGGAACCTGACGGGTTATGCCGCGGGCATGGATAAAAAGATAGCGCTGCTCCGGATGGAAGGAGCAGACATGAGTACATTCCGTCTTCCCGAATGAATGAAAGCAGGAGAAGGAACCCATGGGCATTCTGATATGTGGGCTCAACGGGACCGGGAAAAGCACCCTGGGGAAAATGCTGGCCGACCGGCTGGGATATGAGTTCATCGACAACGAGGATCTCTGGTTCCCGAAAACAGATCCGGCTTACACGTTTTCCGGTCCGAGAAGCGAGATGGAAGCGGTCCGGCTTCTGGAAGAGAAGATCAGCCGGAATAACCGGTTTGTCTTTGCGGCTGTAAAAGGCAATTACGGCAGCAGGCTGATTGACTCACTGGATCATATTATCCTGGTCGAAGTCCCGAAGCAGATCCGCAGTCAGCGCGTCCGGGACCGTTCGTATCAGAAATTCGGGGACAGGATCCGCCCGGGCGGAGACCTGTATGACCAGGAAAGCAGGTGGTTCTCGCTGACGGACAGCCGGCCGGACACCTACGTCACAGACTGGCTGGAAACGGTCGATTGTCCCGTGATCCGGATTGACGGAACACTGCCTGTTGAGCAGAATGTGGATAATCTTGTTTCGGTATTGTCAGAAGAGAACGATTGATGGCGGAGGAACGGATATGAATCACGAAATCACAGTCAGAAGAGCGGAAAAAGAAGACGTCAGGCAGATCGCTGAGATCCTTGTTGAAGACTGGCAGACCGCCTATCGCGGGATCATGGACGATGAATTCCTGGATTCCATGAGCGCGGACCAGCGGTATGAGATTGAGGTCAGAAGGTATCAGAAA
>CAZUXV010000304.1:0-2501 GCA_964624445.1 uncultured Oscillospiraceae bacterium
AAAATCAAGGAAGGAGTGACGTCCCTCTTCCAGTGTATCCAGAAGTGTATCCAAAAGGTATTTTATAACTCCATTTTAGCCAGTTGTTTCTTCTGATTCATCCTGTCAAGAACCACTGCTGTTATGCGAACTGTCTGGTTTTCAGCTAAGGGTGTCACTTCAATTCACCTTGCGTTACCATTTTACTGCTTCGATCGCTGCTTTCTCTACTTCGAGTGCGTCTGAGTATCTCTTAATAAATATCTCGAAGCCCTCAGCCTCCGCAGGATCAGGTTCAACCGCGTCTCCCGCAAGCTTTGCGAAAACAATATTATCCAGGTAATCTTCGAGCTTTCCTTGTTTTCTTCCATCTGCGAGATATGCCGCTAGAAGGGCTATTCCCCAGGCGCCGCCTTCTGAAGCTGTGGCCATTACTGTTACAGGTGTATTGACTGCTGCCGCAAGATAGCGCTGCATGACCAGCGGAGTTTTGAACAGTCCTCCGTGTCCCATTATACGGTCAAGCCTGATCCCTTCGTCCTTGAGGAGTATATCCATTCCCAGCTTGACTGCTCCAAGCGATGTATACAGATTGGCCTTGAAGAAATTGGCCAGATTGAAATTGCTGTCAGGTGTTCTTACGAAAAGCGGCCTGCCCTCATTGATAAATGTAATGTTTTCACCCGAGTAATAGCCGTATGCCATCAAGCCGCCGCAATCAGGATCGCCTTTGAGTGAATTGGTATATAGTTTGCCAAATAGCTCTCCCATATCAGCTTTGATACCCATCAGCTCACAGAATTCACCGAAAACACGCACCCATGCATTGAGGTCCGTAGTACCGTTATTGGCGTGTGACATTGCGCACGGGAACCCTGACGGAGTAGTAACCATATCTATCTCACGGTGTACTTTGCTAAGCCTTCTCTCGAGTACCACCATCGCAAAAGTACTTGTTCCCGCTGACAGGTTTCCTGTACGAGGAGCAACTGAATTCGTCGCCGTCATTCCTGTTCCTGCATCTCCTTCCGGAGGACACATAGGTATGCCGGCCATAAGATTCCCGGTTTCATCTATAAGAGCAGCCCCTTCTTCTGTGAGAATTCCTGCATCAGCACCTGCGACGAGAACCTCAGGGAAAATACTCCTGATATCCAGTCTGCGGCCTTTGCTCTCTGTGAGCTTAGCAAATTGATTCGCCATATTTTGATCATAATCAAGGATATCCGAATCTATAGGGAACATCCCTGAAGCATCACCTACTCCAATCACCTTACAGCCCGTTAGTTTATAATGCATATAGGCAGCAAGTGTGAATACCGAAGTTACATTATCAACATGCTCCTCTCCATCGAGCAGCCTCTGATACAGATGGGCAACCGACCACCTTAGAGGAATATTAAAGTCAAAGAGCTCTGTAAGTTCATCTGCAGCCTCTGTTGTATTAGTGTTGCGCCATGTCTGGAATCTTGCTATCTGTCTGTCTTCGCTGTCAAGCGCAATATATCCATGCATCATAGCGCTTACTCCGATGGCTCCGAATGTCTTAGGTGTCACCCCATACTTCTTTTCTACACTTTTCCTTAGAGAAGAGTAGCATGATCTGAGCCCTTCATCCGCATCAGCAAGATCATATGTCCACACTCCGTCGACCAGACTGTTTTCCCATTCATAACTTCCCGAGGCAATAACATTTCCTTCATAATCTATAAGCACGCTCTTGATCCTTGTCGATCCGAACTCAATACCAAGTGCTGTTTTACCTTGTTCAATAAGTTTTCCGGCATCCATGACGCACCTCTTTCCGTGTATTAATCAAGATAGGTCGAGAGAGTATTCCTTACTGCTCCCGGGCCTTCAAGCATCTTCTTTACCATACTTTCTATCTTTTCACCTATTCCTGCTTCATATAGGTCTGAACCGAATATATTAGCATTAGACAGCAGTGGTCTGATGCTGTCTCCAAGGCTATCCGGATCGCCGACCCGTACGTCGTCTATCATTCCGGTAAGATATGCCAGAAGTGGATCAGGAGAAAGCTCGAATGGTTTTCCCTCATCATCCACCGCAAGCAGATACCTTATCCAGCCGGCTATCGCGAGTGGAACAGCTGTCAGCTTAGATGCGCTCCCGTATTCTGAAGTATATGCTTTGATATTCTCACCGAACCTTATCCCGACCATCTGCGATATATCCACTGCGATCCTGGCATTAGTATCGCCAAGGTATGCATTTGGAAATCTTTCCGTCATAAGTTCATCGAGAAAATCCTTCGGCGAAATTATTCCCGGATCCTCAACTACAGGCAGGCCTTCAACGTATCCGATCCTGTATGCAAGCTCATGAAGATCTTTATCACGGATCGCGTCCGCAAATAGTTCATATCCCAGAAGACGGGCGTACGTACATACAGCCGTGTGGATAGGATTAAGGCATACTGTTACTTTCATCCTCTCAGACCTGTTGACTGTCTCCCTGTCTGTCATGAACACTCCTGCCTTCTCCAGTGCCGGTCTGCCATT